>JAZRCV010000189.1:0-24460 GCA_045659925.1 Faecousia sp. | reverse complement strand
AGGAATTACGAGGATCTGCAACGCACCAAAGCCTCCCTTTACACAAGGGAGCCTTGGGCGCTCCCGCGCCAGTGCATAAAATAATGTTGCTGAAAAATATAACATTCTCTCAATATATAGGAGGAAATATTATGAGCTTTGATGTTGCAAAGGTTACACAGGATATGGTGGCATGGGTGCGGGATTGGTTCTCTGCCAATGGCCCGGACTGCAATGCAGTGATTGGCATCTCCGGCGGAAAGGATTCCAGTGTTGCTGCCGCCGTGTGCGTGGAGGCGCTGGGAAAGGACCGGGTCATCGGCGTGCTCATGCCCAATGGGGAGCAGCATGACATTGATGTGGCAAAGGCACTGGTGGACCATCTTGGTATCCGCTCTTATGAAGTGAATATCAAAGATACCTATGATGCCATCTATGAAGGCGTTCGTCAGGCGGTGGGTACGGTGTCCGAGCAGACCCGGCAGAACATTGCCCCCCGCATTCGCATGACGGTGCTGTATGCCGTGTCCCAGTCCAACAACGGCAGAGTCACCAACACCTGCAACCTCTCTGAGGATTGGGTGGGTTATTCCACCCGCTATGGCGACTCCGTTGGCGATTTCAGCCCCCTGTCTATGCTCACGGTGCAGGAGGTCAAGGAAGTGGGCCGCTATCTGGGCCTGCCCTCGGAATTTGTGGACAAGGTGCCCATCGACGGCCTGTGCGGCAAGACGGATGAGGACAACCTGGGCTTCACCTATGCCGTGCTGGACCGCTATATCCGCACCGGCATCTGCGAGGACGAAGCCATCCGCAAAGAGATCGACCGCCGCCATAAGGCCAATAAATTCAAGCTCTCCATGTTCCCCTCCTTCCCCTACGACGGGCCGATGTACAATTTCTGATTGGGTTTTATCGCAATGGCGAAAGCAAAAAGAAAAGATAATCAGTGGATAGCCTTTTTTTGGATTGTTTTGCTGATTGTGCTTTGGGTCGTAGTTCTCTTCAATTCCCCACGGTTCCTTCAGAAAGTGTTTGGAACTGCCAGCTGTGAGGAAATCTACTCTGAGTACTTTGAGAGACAAATTCCAAGAGGACGGCACAGTTATGAGCGGAGGAGCTACTTTGCCCTTGAGAATGGGGTCAATGTCAGAATTCCCAAATCTTATTTGTGGGAGATGGGGATATCCAAAGAGGAAGCAACTGCAGCAGAGGGTACAAAGTGCACGGTGTACTATGTAGACTTTCCTTGCTTTGATGATGCCTACCATCTGATCAGTATTTCAAATGGAGAGGAACTTCGGGTTTCGGAGGAGGTCACTACAGCGAAATACCGGGAACATGCAAAGAAAGTCAATACGGTACTCATGGCGTTTACATCAATTGTGATGTTGTTTTTGCTGCCCCCACGGATCTGGAAGCTCATAAAGAAGCATCAAAAGGAAAAGCGCAAGCAGGAAAAACGAGCGAAACGACAGATGGTTCTGGCGGAAAGGCGAGAGAAAGAAAATGAGAGAAATCTTGCTGACAATAAAAAATAGGAGTTGCATAGCGATCGCATTTAGCTATGCAGCGATTGGGCTGAATCAGATTGTAGTGGGAATTCTGGCACGCGAAACGATAGATGCTCCCCTTTTCGGCAGCTTCATCATTCTTGGTGTGGTGATGCTCGTCATGGTGCCGATCAGCCTGCTGGATTCCCGAAAAGAAATGCGGGGCCCCTTTTACTTGGCGCTGATGGGGATTGTGCACCTTGTCGACTGCATTTTCCTTTCTTGCGAATTTTCTCCATGGTGGATGGCGGTCTATGGGGCAGAAGCGGCTCTGTGTCTTTGCGTTATCCTTTTTCCGGGAAAACAACAAAGAAGAAAATAAAACAATTGACTTCTTACGGATTGATACCTGCATCCCAACTTTGGGGTGCAGGTTATTTTTGATCAAATAAAAATCAGTTCTGTGCGACTTGCCTATAGAATTAACAATTTATTTACAAAATATGTGCGATTTCACGAGGAGTAGCGTTGACATTGAGCAGACAATGGTAGTATACTGTATGCATGCCAAGTATTACAGGCTGATTCAAAGAGGGGGAATTTTTGCAGACCATGTCATCCTTTCGCCTTAAAAATCGTTATAAGGGTATAAGGCTTTATAAAAAGGCGGCTTGACCTGCCAATGTGCAGAAAGGAGTGCTTAGAATGAGAAAGTGGGAAATGAAAACAGGAAGATATAAGAGAGTGTTATTCATGGCCTTGTGTGTTCTGCTGCTGATCATGCTGTTCCCGGTCACTGCCAGCGCCGACAGCGGGCCAAAGCCCTCTGTCAGGGTCAATTTTGAAAACATGGACGGTGTGCTATGCTATGGCACATTGCTCGGCGCACCCGAACTGATCGCCAGTCCCCATAGCATCTGGGACGGCACGGAAGAAGACGGAAATTATCAAGGCTCCTCATACTCAGGCAATGCCTTTCCCTATGAGATATGGAAAGCCTTTGTGGAGTATGAAGACACGGATGGTTATTGCTTCTGGCAGGAAGGCTGGACGGTAAGTGAAACCCAAGGGATTGATTGGCTTTATTATCCGCCCGAAACGTTCAAGATCCTTTTGTATTATCCGGACACAGACACCTTTGCTGTCAGTGGCATCTATAATCGCTATGCCTTTGACACCTATTACACCGTAGATATGGCGGGCATTGACCCGGCTGCGCTGGAATACGGCGAGGAAGTCCTTTCTGTCCGCTGCTCCTATGACTACGGCGGCGAGATTGTGGGTCTTTTGGCAAGAATTCTGATCACCATTGCCATCGAAATGGCCATCGCTATGTTGGTATTCGGCTTCCGGGAGAAGAAGCAGCTTCAGGTGTTGATCGTGGTGAACTGCGTAACGCAGATCCTTTTGAATGTGATTCTGAATGTAACCAGTTACATGTCCGGCGCATGGGCTTTCATTGCGGCTTATGTCTTCTTTGAGACGATCGTGTTTGTGATTGAAGCGGTGGTATACTGCATCTGGCTGCGGAAGGTCTCCGGCTTCCCGAGAAAGAAGCGGGTCTTTGTGGCCTACGCATGGGTCGCCAACACCGCATCCTTTATTGCCGGCATCATCATTGCCCGGCTGATCCCTGCGATGTTCTAATGCACTTGCCTATGTGAATGTAGGGGCGTGCATTGCACGCTCGCAAAAGGTTGCGAATTTGCCGAGATCTTCGTTGTAAACGAAACATTTCCTGCGCGGGCGATCGATGATCGCCCCTACATTATCTTAGGGAACACTTTAGATGAAAAGACGCTGTTTCAAGTTCGTGAAACAGCGTCTTTGCTTGCATCTTATTTTTCTTCCAGCAGCTTATTGAGCTCTGCCATGAAGCTGTTGAGGTCCTTGAACTGGCGGTAGACGGAGGCAAAACGGACATAGGCCACTTCGTCCAGGGGCTTGAGCCGTTCCATAACCAATTCGCCGATGTGGGAGGTACGGACTTCCCGCTCCAGAGAATTCTGGAGGATCTGCTCGATCTCGGTCACCACTGCATCCAGGGCGGGCAGGCTGACCGGGCGCTTTTCGCAGGCTCTTACCATGCCGTTGAGCAGCTTGTTGCGGTCGAAGCTCTGGCGGCTGCCATCCTTCTTGACCACCACGATGGGCAGACTTTCCACCGTCTCATAGGTGGTGAAGCGCTTCTGACAGCCAAGGCATTCTCTGCGGCGGCGAATACTGGTGCTGTCCTCAGAGTGACGGGAATCGATAACCTTACTTTCCTGATAACCACAGTATGGACACTTCATGAAATCTGCCTCCTGATCGCATTTTTATCGCGTTTTTTTCATTATATCAGAAAGATTTTCCTGTGTCCAGAAGGAATTATCCCTTTATCAGCAGTTCTTCCATCACCTCTTTCAGCCCCACCGGGGTCACTGCGCCGTCGCACAGGCTTTGCAGGATGCCCAGGATGCGGCTGCCGATGGGGGTAACGCCCCGAACCCGGGCAATTTCCGGCTTTTTTTGATCCGGACGGTACAAAATGATCTCAGCGCCGTATACCTCAAGGCCGCCCCCATCATAGTTGGCAGGATCTGTCAGAAGATAGTATTCAAGGCGCATGGGCAACCCTTCCGGCCGTGTGACGGCAAGGGTGCGAAAAAGGGTTCTGCGGGTCATATTCTCACCTCCTTCCTTCACCATTAGACCACACTTTTGATGGTAAAAAAAGAAGAAAATATCGCATAATCCGACAGATAAACAGGAGCTTCCGTGCGATTTTACAATATTTCACAACATTTTGTGGTGCGCTGTGAAGCGAGGCCACGAATGGGTGTCGAAGCATGTCGAAGGATTTTTGTCCGACTTTGCATTTTTTATCCCTTTCTGCTATAATAGGGATGAAATCCAGACGCTGGAGGTGAGCGCCCCTTGTCCAGACTCCTTTCCCTTGCTCTGCTGCCTGCGGCGGTGCTGCTGGCCTACATCTATTATAAGGACACCATCGAGAAGGAGCCGTGGAAGCTGCTGATCAAGCTGTTTTTGGCGGGTGCTCTGTGCGCGGTTCCGGCGGCGTTATTGGAGGAGCTTGGGGCACATCTGATCTCCGGCGTAAAAAACGAATGGATGTACAATGGACTTTATGCTTTTTTGGTGGTGGCCGTGGCGGAAGAGGGGTGCAAATTTGCCTTTCTCTGTGCCACTTGGCGCAGTGAGTCCTTTGACTACCGCTATGATGCCATGGTCTATGCGGTGTGTGTTTCCCTCGGCTTTGCCGCGCTGGAGAACATCCTCTATGTATTCCGGTATGGCTTTGCCACCGGGCTGTTCCGGGCCTTTACCTCCGTGCCGGGGCACTGCTTCTTCGGCGTGTTCATGGGTCACTGGTTCGGCAGGGCCAAGTACGCGCGGTTTTACGGACTGCCAAACATGGGGGGAATGCTGGCCCTGTCTGCCATTGTTCCCATCCTTTTGCATGGATTTTATGATTATTGCTGCTTCATGAGCGACAGATTTGTATTTGTATTGATGTTTTATGTGTTTCTTGCCGTATTTTTCTGCGCCGCCATCCGCTGTGTGAGGAAGGCATCCCACTGTGATGTGCAGGTCAAGAGAAGAAGCGGCAGCACGGTATAGAAAGGGAAATCTATGAATAATAAAGAAGTATCCGAACTGCGGCGGCATCTTCGCCTCGACCGCCACTGCATTTCCAAGATCCACGGCTGCTATGCCTCCGGTTCCGGGGAAGTAATGTCCCGCTTTACCCTGCATATGTCCCAGATGGAGCAGGATGAGCAGGAAAAGTATCTGGCTATTTTGAAAAAAACCATGTCCGGCACCATGTGCCGCAGCCTGACGGATGTGGTGTTCGCCACCAAGCAGGTGGCAGACAGTGATGAGCATCGTCTCTTAATGAAGCTGCGGGATTCAGAACTGGGGGACGCAGATGCCCTGAATCAGCTCTATGAGAAAATCACCTCCGCCATCTCTATGGAGGATAACTATCTGATCCTCGTAGCCCACGATCGCTACGATGTACCCACTCGCGCCAGAGATGATAAGGCGCTGGAGGATGGGGACGAGGTATTCTCCTATGTGATCTGCTGCGTGTGCCCGGTGCGTCAGGGCAAGGTGCAGCTCAGCTACCGCCCGGAGGAGCGGGAATTCCGCACCCAGTCCGGCACATGGAATGCCATGGCTCCGGAGATGGGCTTTGTGTTCCCCGCCTTTGATGGCCGCCGCTCCAATATTTACGGCGCACTGTATTATTGCCGTGATCCCAAGGAAAACCACGCCGCTTTTGTGGAGCAGCTGTTCCACACCGAGCCCCCCATGCCGGTACATACCCAGAAGCAGACCTTTGCCTCCCTTCTGAGCCACACTCTGGAAGAGGAGTGCAGCTTCGAGGTGGTGCAGACGGTGCATGAGCAGCTGGGCGAGCTGATGGAAATTCACAAGCAGAGCAAGGAACCGGAACCCCTGACGGTCTCCGGGGCACAGGTGCGGCAGCTTTTGGAGCAGTGCGGCGTATCTGACACCCATGCCGCCACCTTTGCGGTGAAGTGCGACAGCGAATTTGGTCAGGATGCGGTGTTGTCCCCCCAGAACATCATCGACAGCCGGAAAATGGATCTCAGAACCCCGGATGTCCGCATTCAGGTCAGCGCAGGCCGCTCCGACCTCATCCAGACCCGTACCATCGGCGGCGTCAACTATATCATGATCTGCGCTGATGAGGGCGTTGAAGTCAACGGCATCGATATCCACTTCCCAGAGAAGCAGGATTAAACTGCTGCGGGGCGCGAATTTACGATAATTGCATTATGTAAAGTTGAGGTATTACAAAAGCCGCCGGAATGTCCGGCGGGTTTTTGCATGGGTTATTTTTTGAAAAGGACAAGAACAAGAGTAAGAACAAGAGTAAGAACAAGAATTAGAATAAGGACAAGGGGGGAGGGGTTAACCGGCCAGCTGCTCCATGGTGTAGTAGCCGGACTCGATCAGGAGTTCTTCGTAATTGGTGATATCGCAAGCGACGGGTTCACAGAGGTAGCTGGGGATGATGTTAACGCCATCCTTAGAGGAGTCATTGTCATAGGTCTCAGTGTCGTTGATTTCGGGTTCGCCGCCCTGCATAATAGCATCGACCATTTTTGCGGCCTGTGCTGCCAGAGTGCGAGTGTCCTTAAAGACGGACATGGCCTGCTTGCCGTCCAGAATGTTCTGCACGGAGACGATGTCGCAGTCCTGACCGGTGATGATGGGGTAAACTTCGTTGCTGTAGGAGCTAGCCAGAGCGGTGGCGGCACCCTGTGCGGTGGAGTCGTTGCTGGCCATGTTGGCGTGCAGGGGCTTGTCGGCGTAGTAGGTAGAGAGAATATTCTCGAAACGCTCCTGGGCCTTGGCAGCGTCCCAGTTCTCTGTGGTTACTTCCATCATTTCAGTCTGCCCGGACTGGCAGACGAGGATGCCGGAGTCAACATAGGGCTGCAGAGCGGCCATAGCTCCGGAGAAGAGGGGGAGTGGCATACATGAATAACCGGGATCGCCGGCAACATCGGCTTCCTTGGCCTGCGCCAGGATGGTGCCGAGGGCTTCGCCATCAATGGCGGAGACCACTAAAACTCTTGCGCCGTTGGCAATCATTTTTTTAATCTGGGAAATCTGCATGGAAACATCGTTTTGCGCATACTGCAGATCAACTTCGTAGTCGGCAGCCTCAAGTTGCTTCTTCATGTTGTCGCCATCCTGGTTCCAGCGCTGCAGCTCATTGGTGGGCATAGAAATGCCAACCAGATTAGCGGGTTCTTCTTCCGGCTTCAGTTCAGGCGCTGGAACAGGATCAGGAGCGGGAATGGGGTCAGACTCTGCGGCGCAGGCCATCAGGCCAAGTGCCATCGCAAGGGCGAGGAAAAGCGCGATCCATTTTTTTCATTTTTGGCACATCCTTTCAAAGCAATTGCAGCGCTTGTCTACTGCGTTAGATGCTATAACAAGTCTACTATATTAGATGTCAAAAGTCAATGCCTGCGAATGGTTAAGGAACCCCCGCTGCTGCGCAGCGGGGGCAGAATATAGTAAAAATGAAATCAGGCGGCGTTGTAATGAATGACAGCGCCGTTATAGTTGCGGCTATGGCTACCGTGAACCAACTGCTCCCACTGTGCCTGGGAACCGCCGAAGTGGATACCCGTCAGCTTATTGCAGCCGGAAAATACACTATTACCGAAGGAAGTTATACTGGCCGGGATGGTGATCTCTATCAGGCCACTGTAGGCAAAGGCCTTGTTGCCAATGGACTCGAGACCCTCCGGGAGGTCGATGCTGCGCAGGCTTTCGCATAGACGGAAAGCCAATCTTCCGATGGTTTTTACACTATCCGGAAGATCGATATTGGCCAGGTTTGGGCAGTGGGCAAAGGCAAAAGCATCGATGGTTTCTACGCCATTTGCAATGGTGACGCTGGTCAAGCTGCCGCAGTATCTGAATGCCCCGGGACCGATGGCAACCACAGTTACACCGGCGATCTCTGCCGGAATCTCAATCTTGGTAGGGCTACCCACATAGCCGATTATGGTACCGGTTGCAGGGACAAACAGAAGACCGCCGCCGGGGACGGTGTGATATTCGGGATCGGTGGGAATGGACTGTGTAGGTTCTTTAGTTTCGGGCGTGGTTTCTTCAATTTCGGTTGTGGGTTCATCGGTTTTGGAGATGGCGAACGCAGCGTAGATTGCAAATGTCAGGGAGAGCATGGTCACCGCAATGCACACGATAATGGATACCAGCTTGACCCATAAAGTAGGCTTCTTATAATTCATCACAGCTTTTACCCGGTCTTTCACGCCGACTGCGCCGAAGGCCAGGGGGCAGGCTGTGACCGTATGCCGCTTTACACTGCAGGTAACGAGAGCCAGGATATAGTCGGCTTTTTGTTCATTTCCGAGATCCCGGATCACCTTTTCGTCGCAGGCAAGCTCAATGTCCCGGCACAGCAGGATATAGGCTAGCCACATCAGGGGATTGAACCAATGCATCGTGAGCAGCAGGAAGCCAAGGGGCTTCCACCAGTGGTCCTTGCGCCGGATGTGTGCTTGCTCGTGGGCAATGATATACTCCAGATCCTGCAAGCTGATCTTGAATGGCAGATAAATTCTTGGCTTGAAAAGACCAAGGACAAAGGGAAAGCCGACATGCTTGCTCTGATAGATGTTTTCAATCAGACGCACAGCTGTTGCGACCTTGCGGCGCAGACACCAATAGCTCACAGCGGTATACAAGAGCATGGACCCAGCACCAACGCCCCAAATAATTAGAAGAGGCTTATAATGACAGGCTATATGGTTATTGTAAAAGTTATTAATTGATTCCGGAATATTTTTTACTATGCTTTTTATGCGATTTAGAACCCCTTCCGGCGTATTTGCGTCATCAGAAGTTTCTATGGACGGAATAGCTGGGGAATCAGGAGATTCAGGCGGCAGATCTACTGAGGGGTTGGGGTCTGAAGGATCGATGGGATCTTCACAGATTTCGCGCTCGATGGAAGGATTGTCTTGATTGCCTGGTGAGTTAGGAACAAAGGAATCAATGATGGGTGAGACAATCAGAGAAAGAGCCACAATGCCCCAAAGCAGGACATTGATCCACTTAGGGGCTTTTTTCAGCACAAGCCGCAGGAGCAGCACGACCGGAATGATAACGCATGAGCATAAGCTCATTATGAAGATGTAATGGGTTATATCCATTGGGAACCTCCATTTCAGATACGGTCAATTGTGTGCGGCCTTAAATGAAGTTCGCTTCATTCAGTGGCAAGGGGATTCGGCATGGGCGGTATTTGCGTTCATGAGACATTCCTTCGTCTATTTGTTTAGACGCTATATGAAGTCTGTTATATTAGACGGTGAAAGTCAATACCATTAGATTTTTTGTGAAATATGGATAAAACTTAAACTGCAATAGGCCAAAATAGTAGACTGCAGTTGTTTATTATTGTTATATTTTATGTAGGATGCCTGAGAAGGAGCAAAGTTGATTGGATAAATGCATATATTTGCTGCGCATATTATACCATGTTTTGTTTGATATTACAATACGGCGTGTAGTATAAAGCGGTGCCTTTTCATAAAACGAATATGAAAAATTAGTATTAAACTATGGCTGGTGAAATGCGAAAATCTGCGAAAAAAGATCCATAGTGACGATCCGTGGTAAGGCAAGTTCAACGAGATATGGCATTACGCAAGGATCGTTCACTATGGATTGCTGCATAATCGGCATCACGAAATCAATGCCTTTATGCATGGATAGGGGGCGTCGGCCCCATAGTTTGTCAGATGCGTTCGCAGTAGCGCATGATGATGGCTGCGATCTGGGCGCGGGTGATGCTCTGGTCGGGAGCGAACTTGCCGTCGCCTACGCCGTTGACCACGCCGTTGGCCGCTGCCCACTCAATGGCATCGGAATACCAGAGACCCTCCGCAACATCCGTGAATGTGCCCTTGAATGCCGTCTCCGGGTTGCCCGCCAAGTGGTAGAGAATCGTCACAAGCTGCGCACGGGAAACCGTGCCATTGGGGTTAAACAGATTGTTGCCAACTCCGTTCATCAGCTCGTTCTCTACGCAGTAGTCGATGCCATCATGGGCCCAGTTGTTGAAGAAGGGGGTGTCGGCAAAGTCATTGCCGGGGCGGTCATGCCAGGGCGCTGCATCCGGAGAATGCACCGGTTTCAATTTTTTCTACCGTGGCTGGGATTGTCACATTCGTCAGACTGTGACACTGTTTAACTTCCTCCTATAAGATGGTCTTGATTTGGGTTTGGTGCATATCCAGAAGGAAACGAAGTGCGTTATGGCGTTTCCTTACTTACAAGATTTTGCGGCAATGAGCGCTGCGAAGCATGCATATGTGCGTTATAAATTAATTAAAACCAAACGCAAAATGAATTAAAGTTTAATATCTTTTGCGGTGAGATACTGCCATCTAAGACTAATGGGATAGACGCTGATAAAAGTCTAATGCATTAGAAGCTAAAGTCAAGACCTCTGCCAATATTTTTGGGGAAATATGTACAAGAAGATTAAATGAAGATAAACTTAAAATTAGTTGAAATAAAATGCTATCAAAAAAATAAAGGCGACAGCAATTTAGAAGCATTGCTGTCGCCTTTGTTTTCGATTTTTCCACCGCGTTATGTTGGCTCATAGCGGCATTCGATATATTTTCTGGACCAGTCTTCGTCAAAGAAGGAGGAGTTCTTTCGCATTGGGCAGTCGTTCCACAAATCCCAGGCGATCTCCTCGATGATTTCCCGAAGCTCCAGAGATTCCTGGAAAAATTCCGGGATCTGCTCAATGCCCAGAAGTGCACCTGCGAGATTACCTGCTATGGCGGCGGTGGAATCGGAATCGCCGTCATGATTTACGGCGGCAATGATGCAGGAGCCGAAATTCTGGTGATAGCGCAGCAGACAGAAGCAGGCAATAGCCAGCGCTTCCTCGGCTGCCCAACCCTCGCCAAGCTGCCGGATGCCATCAAGATCACTGACGGAGCTTTGGGCCAGACGGATGGCCCGGCGCAGCATGGCGCCCAGAGGCTCTGCCCGCTCAGGACCGTAAAGCTCTGCCATGGCGGCGTCCGTCTCCCTTATCAGCTCTGGCAGATCAGCGCCGTGTACATCGGCATAGGTGATGCGGCTGATCATATGGGTGAAGGCTGCGGCAGGCAGCCAGCCCATTGCATGGCCAAAGGTGATGGCGGCGGAGTCTGCCCCAAGACGGTCGATTTCTGCCTGGGGTGTGTCCTTTGGATCGAAGAACAGGCCGATGGGGGCTGCGCGCATGACACCGCCGGAGTCCTTGGACTGGTTGCAGGGCCGCTCTATGGTGCCGAAGTTCTGGGATTCCAGAATGCTCAGACAGGTGGAGCCGGGCGCTCTGCGGTGGTGCATCCGGGGCACATGATAGAGCCAGCAGTAGGCACGGCGGTTGGCATCCGGCACACGGCGCTGTGTCCGGTACCAGTCCCGATAGGCCACCGCAAGATAGCCGGCGTAGGGTGCTGTTTCGCCCCGCATACACATGCGGGTCTTGCCAAGCAAAAGGCCGTTGGCGGTGAATAGGGTCATCTGGGTGTCATCGGAAATTAGCGCGATGTCATTGGTCAGGTCATAGCCTAAAATGCCGTCTTTCCCATAGCGCTCTTCAATCTGATTCCGATCCAGGTGTTCCACGCTGTAGCCAAGGGCGTCTCCCGCTGCACCGCCCAGCAGACAGCCGCGAAAACGCGATAAGCTTCGCATACCATTACCCCCTTTCGTCTTCTATCAACTATTATAGGCACTGCCGGAAAAATTGCAAGGGAATATGCAGGAAGTGCGGTAAAAATATGTCACTTTTAAGAAATGGGTGCGCTGGTTTTCAGCGCACCCATTTGAAAAATTAATATTCCAGTTTTCCTTCAAAGACCATCTTGGCATCGCCGGTGAGGATCACGCCGCTGTCTGTGACATTGACGATCAGATCGCCGCCGGGCATCTTTACAAGAATGTCGGAGTTCTTGTCGCACAGGCCGTTTTCCACGGCTGCTACCGCTGCCGCACAGGCACCGGTGCCGCAGGCCAGGGTGGCGCCGTTACCGCGTTCCCAAACCCGCATGCGCAGGGTGGTGCGGTTGACCACACGGACAAACTCCGTGTTGATGCGTTCGGGGAACAGGGGATGGTATTCAAACTTGGGGCCTACCTTGGACAGGGGGATCATGCCCAGCTTGTCAGTAAAGACCACGCAGTGGGGGCTGCCCACACTGACGCAGGTGACATGATATTCTTCGCCGTCCACGGTGATGGGCTGATTTACGATCTGGTCACCGGGCAGGTTTACGGGGATCTGAGCAGGCTGCAGGATTGCAGGGCCCATATCTACAGACACGGAGCTGACCTTGCCGTCCCGGAGGAAGACTTCCACCTGCTTGATGCCGCTGGCGGTCTCAATGCGCATCTGCTCTCTGCGGACGATGCCCTTGTCGAAGAGGTACTTTGCCACGCAGCGCAGGTTGTTGCCTGCCAGTCTGCCTTCGCTGCCGTCCCGGTTGAAGGAGCGCATCTTTGCGTCTGCCACATCGGAGGACTCAATGAGTACGATGCCGCTGGCTCCGATGCCATAGTGCTGGGCGCAAAGGGTGACGCACAGGGATTCGGGGCAGGGAAGGGTATCGTCGAAGTTTTCGATGAAGATGTAGTCGTTGCCGGAGCTCTCCATCTTGGCGAAGCGCAGCAGGCCGCGGCGTCTTCTCATATGGTTGATGTCCACGATCTCGGTGTTGAACTCGCTGAAGCGGCTGGCGATGATCTGGGCCAGAGCGTCGGCGGTATCGAGAGAGGTGAAGCAGGGGATGCCAAGCTGCATGGCTCTGCAGTGGATGGTCTGATAATCCTTCAGGGTGTCATCTCGCAGGGCACCGGTGTAGATGACATACTTGACCTTGCCGGCTTCCATCAGATCCAGAATTTCGCGGCTTTCGGACACCAGAGGAACCACGGTGGATTCAATGCCCATGAGGCCAATCTCTGCGGCGGTGCCGGGGGTGGCGTAGATTTCCATGCCAAGGTCGGCGAACTTCTGTGCCAGAGACAGGATCTCGGGATATTCCCGATCCTCTACGCTGATGAAGATGCCGGTTTTCTCCGCTGCACTGCTCAGAGGCACGGTGGTGCCGGCGGCGGTCAGGCCGGTGAACAGGGCTTCTGCCATGGTCTTGCCCATGCCAAGCACTTCGCCGGTGGACTTCATTTCCGGGCCAAGGATGGCGTTGGCATCCGTCAGCTTCTGGAAGGAGAAGACGGGAACCTTGACGGCGTAGTAGGGCGGGGTGGGGTAGAGGCCGGTGCCGTAGCCCAGGGAGCGCAGGGGCTTGCCCAGCATGACCTGAGCGGCCAGATCTACCATGGGAACGCCGGTGACCTTGCTGATGTAGGGAACGGTACGGGAGGCACGGGGGTTGACCTCGATGACATACAGCTCACCGTCGAAGATGAGGTACTGGATGTTCACAAGACCCTTGGTGCCCAGTGCCAGTGCCAGCTTCCGGGAACTGTCGCAGATGATGTTCAGGAAGCGGTCGGTCAGATTGAAGGGGGGATATACCGCAATGGAGTCGCCGCTGTGAACGCCGGCTCTTTCCACGTGTTCCATGATGCCGGGGATCAGAACGTCCTTACCGTCGGAGATGACGTCCACTTCCAGCTCAGTGCCGGGCATATAGCGGTCGATCAGTACCGGGTTGTCGATGCCGCCGGCCAGAATGTTGGTCATGTAGCGGGTGGTATCGGATTCGTCGTAGGCGATGGTCATGTTCTGACCGCCGATGACATAGGAGGGACGCAGCAGCACGGGATAACGCAGAGCCTTTGCAGCTTCCAGCGCCTCTTCCAGGGTGGTGACGCTTCTGCCCTTGGGTCTGCGGATGCCGAATTCCTCCAGCAGAGCATCAAAGCGGCTGCGGTCTTCTGCCAGGTCGATGCCTTCGGCAGAGGTGCCCAGGATGGGAATGCCTGCATTGTCCAGCGTCTGGGTCAGCTTGATGGCGGTCTGACCACCAAAGGCAACCACGACGCCCACAGGCTTTTCCACCTCGATGATGTTCATCACATCTTCGGGGCACAGGGGCTCAAAGTAGAGACGGTCGGCGGTATCATAGTCCGTGGAGACGGTCTCGGGGTTGTTGTTGATGATGACCACATCGTAGCCCATGGAGCGCAGCATCCATACGCAGTGGACGGAGCTGTAGTCGAACTCGATGCCCTGGCCGATGCGGATGGGGCCGGAACCCAGAACCAGAACGACGGGCTTGCCGGAACGGGCCATGTTTCGAGATTCGCAGTAGCTGTCGCAGGTGGAGTAGAAGTAGGGGGTGCGGGCAGAGAATTCTGCGGCGCAGGTATCTACCATTTTGTAGACATAGTTCTGCGTGGGAAGCTCCTGCACGCCAGCCAGACGGCGGATGGCGGTATCGGGATAGCCAAGGCGCTTGGCTTCACGGTAGATGGTTTCGGTCATGGGCTGTTCCGCCATTACCTGCTCGAATTCTGCAAGGCCGCGGATCTTATGGAGGAACCAGGGATCGATCTTGGTGATCTTGTTGATTTCTTCTACGCTGATGCCAGCCTTCAGGGCTTCAAAGATGGTGAACAGGCGGCGGTCGTCCACTCTTGTCAGACGCTCCATCAGGGGAGCATCATCCAGCGGAGCGGCATTCAGAGTATCCAGAGAGATCTCAGCGCCGCGAACGGCCTTCATCAGGGCCATTTCAAAGCTGGGAGCGATGGACATGACCTCGCCGGTGGCCTTCATCTGGGTGCCAAGGGCGCGGCTGGAGCCTGCGAACTTGTCGAAGGGCCACTTGGGGAACTTTACGACCACATAGTCCAGGGTGGGCTCGAAGCAGGCGCAGGTCTGGCCGGTGATATCGTTCTGGATTTCGTCCAGCGTATAGCCAAGGGCCAGCTTCGTGGTGATCTTGGCGATGGGATAGCCGCTGGCCTTGGAAGCCAGAGCGGAGGAGCGGGAAACACGGGGGTTGACCTCGATGACCGCGTATTCAAAGCTGTCGGGATTCAGAGCGAACTGGCAGTTGCAGCCGCCCACGATGCCGATGGCGGAGATCATTTCCAGAGATGCGGTGCGGAGCATCTGGTATTCCTTGGGGGACAGGGTCAGGGCGGGAGCCACAACGATGCTGTCGCCGGTGTGGACGCCAACGGGGTCAAAGTTTTCCATGGAGCAGACGGCGATGGCATTGCCAAGGGCGTCGCGCATGGTTTCAAATTCAATTTCCTTCCAGCCGGCGATGCTCTTTTCCACCAGAATCTGGGTGATGGGGGAGAGGTCAAGGCCAATCTGGGCGGTGAGCTTCAGCTCTTCGGGATCGCGGGCCATGCCGCCGCCGCTGCCGCCGAGGGTGAAGGCGGGGCGCACGATGACGGGGTAGCCGATCTCTTCTGCGATCTGCAGGGCAGTCTCGCAGTCGTTGGCGATGCCGGAGGGAACCACGGGCTGGCCGATTTCCTTCATGGTTTCGCGGAACAGGTCACGGTCTTCTGCCTTGTCGATGGCTTCCACGGGGGTACCCAGCAGACGCACACCGTGCTGCTCCAGATAGCCGTCCTTGCTCAGCTGCATGGCGATGGTCAGGCCGGTCTGGCCGCCGAGACCTGCCAGCAGGCTGTCGGGCTTTTCTTTTTCAATGATGCGCTTGATGGTATTGACACTCAGGGGCTCCAGATAGATCTCGTCCGCCATGTTCTTGTCGGTCATGATGGTGGCGGGGTTGGAGTTTGCCAGTACAACATTCACACCGGCTTCCCTGAGTACGCGGCAGGCCTGTGCGCCTGCATAGTCGAATTCCGCAGCCTGTCCAATGACAATGGGGCCGGAACCGATTACAAGAACTTTCTGTATGGATTTATCTCTCGGCATCAGTTGTTCCCTCCCATCAGGTCGATAAAGCGTTCAAACAAATGCTGTGTATCCAGAGCACCGCCGCATTCTGCGGGGTAGAACTGCACGGAGAAGCACTTCTTCTCCGGATATTCCAGACCTTCGCAGGTGCCGTCGTTGGCGTTGCGGTAGGTCTCAACGGCTGCGCCCTGCAGGCTGTCTGCCAGGACGGTATAGCCGTGGTTCTGACTGGTGATGACGGTGCGGCCGGTGGCGAGATTCCGTACAGGCTGGTTGTCGCCCCGGTGGCCGTGGTTGAGTTTAACGGTCTTGCCGCCCTGGCTCAGTGCCAGAAGCTGATGGCCGAGGCCAATGCCGAACATGGGAACTCTGCCCATGAGCTTGCCCAATTCTTCAATGAGGGCGGTATTTTCTGCCGGGTCGCCGGGGCCGGTGGAGATCACTACGCCGTCCGGTGCCATCACGAGGATCTGCTCGGCGGTGGTGGTGTGGGGCATGAGGGTGACTTCGCAGCCACGGTCTCTCAGCTCGCGGACGATGCTGTTTTTTGTGCCGCAGTCCAGCAGTGCCACCCGGTAGTGCGTTTCGCTGAAAGCGTCCAGCACGGAGGAAACCTTGCAGCCCTCCCGGGCGACAGCACCGATGATCTGGTACTCATTCAGCGCCTTCAGATCTTCCGGTACCTCATTGCAGATCATGGCGTTCATGACGCCCTTTTCCCGGATCAGGGTGGTCAGCCGACGGGTATCTACGCCGCAGATGCCGGGGATGCCCTGATTCTTCAAAAAAGTGTCCAAATCATACATAGAGCGGAAATTGGAGGGATCGCTGCAGCACTCCCGCACGATATAGCCGTGCAGGGCACAACGCCCTTCAAAATCCGCTTCAATTACACCATAATTACCAATCATAGGGAAGGTCTGTACCACAATCTGTCCTGCATAACTGGGATTCGTCAGCGTTTCCAGATAGCTGCACATGCCGGTGGTAAATACCAGCTCACCCATGTGATCACAGGCAGCGCCGATACGGGTTCCTTCAAATACGGAACCGTCACTCAAAACCAGATAAGCCTGATCCATACTCCATCCTCCATTCGCATATATATTGGATAAATAATAGTCTAAAGTTTATAATTATTCAATTCGCACCCTGTACAAAGAATCATAAAATGCGGGGGAAATCCCTGTTTTTTTGCACAAAAGCCAAAACCGCTGGAGCCGTGCCTGGGGATGCGAAGGAACTGCCCGCCTTGCCGAGGCAATGTGCAAGCCTAAATCCAATTCATTATAGCATAATTCGGCAGTTTTTGTCAAACGCCCGCCATACAAACAAAGCCAAGCCGGGCTTCGGAACAGCCCACGGATGGGGGGCTACCTTACGGTAAAATCTGACGATCTATGCGCCGCAGTTACCTTTGCGAATGTAGGGAACGGCCTGTGTGCCGTTCCGGCAGAAAACATTGCATTTACATTGAAACTACCGGCGAAATCGCAACCTTTTTCGGGCGATCGCAGATCGCCCCTACATCCATAGAAGCAAGTGCTCCATAATCCTTCAAATCTTACACATATAGTTTTAACTGTTGCATGGCAGTATGGGCAGAATGGTTGATTACCTGACAAAGTAAAGAAGCATACATAAACCGCCCCAACGGCAATCCGTCGGGGCGGTAAAATTATGGGTTTTTAAGTGGGAAGGTGATAGACGTTGGGCTGTTCCTGACCGGACAGCAGGCGGATGCCGCCCAGGGCAAGGGATTCCATTTCGTTTTCACCGGGCAGTACGATGACGGGAGCGATGAAGCGCACATATTCCCGCACCCAGTCGGTCAGCATTTTGGAGCGGGCCAGACCGCCTGTGAGGAGGATGGCATCGATCTGACCGCTGAGCACAACGGACAGAAGACCGATGGCCTTGGAGATCTGATAGGCCTGCGCCCGGAAGATCAGTTCCGCGTGCTTGTCACCGGAGCGTACCATGTTCTCAATGGCCATGCAGTCACTGGTGCCCAGATGGGCGTACATACCGCCCTTGCCGCGAACCTTCTTTATCATTTCGGCCTGGGTGTACTTTCCGGAATAGCACAGGCGCACCAGTTCCAGTCCGGGCACACTGCCGGCACGCTCGGGGGAGAACTGGCCATCGTCATCGCCCAGAGAGTCGATGATATGACCCTTGCGGTGGACACTGGCGGAAACGCCGCCGCCCAGATGGGCAACGATCAGATTCAGTTCTTCGTACTTGATACCCACGCGTCTGGCATATTCCAGGGCCATGGCGCGGCTGTTGAGTACATGGCAGAGGCTTTGACGCCGGATATCGGGAATGCCGGTGATGCATGCCACATCCTGCAGTTCACCCGAGGTGGGGGCATCGTAGATGTAGGCGGGAATGCCCAGGGGCTGGGCAATGTCTCTTGCGATCATGCCGCCCAGATTGGAGGCATGGGGGGAGCTGATGGAACTGCTGAGGGCGGTAAACAGGTCATCGTTGACAAGATATCCGCCGGTTTTCAGGCCGGGAACCAAACCGCCGCGGGCCATGACACCGGAGAGGTCTTCTCCCCGGATGCCGTTGCGCTTCATAAAGTCCTTGACCGTCTGATCGCGGAGGGGGAGCTGATCGTACAGGTCTTTGAAGGCAGCCAGTTCGTTGCTGTCGTGGGAGATGTTTTCCTGCACGATTTTTTTGTCATCCTCGTAGAGTGCCAACTTGGTGCTGGTGGAGCCGGGATTGATGATTAATTGCAGATACATGGATTGCTCCTTTCTGTGGTTCGGTTCAGAATGGTCAGCTCATCAGAGCGCAGACCAGAAGGGAGTTGTACTTTTCTTCGAAGCTGGCGCTTCTGGAATTCAGGGCAATGGGGCACTTTGCGCCGATCACGCAGCCTACCATTTTGGTGCCTGCGAACTCTAAAAGAGCCTTGACCATAATGTTGCCGGCGGTGATGTTGGGCACCAGCATGATGTCCGTCTCACCGCAGACAGGGCTTTCATAGCCTTTGATTTTGGCAGATTCCCGGTTTACCGCCAGGTCGAAGGAGATGGGGCCTTCCAGATAGCACTGACCCAGCTCTCCTGCAAGACCTGCCTCTTTCAGGGCAGCAGCGTCCACCGTCTCAATGATCTTGGGGCTGACCGTCTCGGCAGCGCACACTGCACTGACCATCGGCTTCTCATAGCCCAGCGCCCGGAACATATCCACAGCATTGCGGACGATGGCCTTCTTAGCCTCCAAATCGGGGCAAGGGATCATACCGCCGTCGGTGACACCCAACAGCTTGTGGTAGCCGGGGATCTCAATCAGGGCGGTATGGGACATGGGACGACCCTGACCAATGCCGGTCTGCTTGTTGACCACCGCCTTGAGGATGGTGGAGGTCTGCATCAGTCCCTTTTGAAGGAAGTTTGCCTTGCCCTCACGCACCAGACCCACGGCAATGGCAGCAGCATCTTCGTCGCTTTCGGCATGGATCACAGTTTCAGGGGCGATCTCGTGACCAAGCTCTTTGCCGATGCGCAGAATCTCCTCGCTGTGTCCGATGAGGATATAGTTGAGGATCCCTTCAGAGGCGGCGTGCAATACGGATTCCAGCGTGTGGGGATCGTGGGCGCAGGCCACCGCAACGGTCTTTGGCGCGCCCATGCTTACGCATTCCCGAAGCTGGGCAAAATTCTTCAGCATGGATGTGTCCTCCTTATGCGGAAACGGCTTCGTAGCCTGCGCGGTAGGCGTTCAGATTCAGCTCACGGAACTTCGGGGGAACGGTTTCTGCAATGACGGCTTCCCAGTCGATGTCATCCATCTTCAGCGCCTTAACCATGCTGCCGAAGAGGACGATGTTCATGCACTTGGGATTGCCCAGCTCCCGGGCGAGCTTTTCTGCCTGCAGAATATGGCAGGTGAAGTGGCTCTCCATTGCTTCCAGGCATCCCTCGGGATACTGGCACAGACCTGCGGCAATGGTGGAGGAGGCCATCTCATAATCGTTGATGACGGCGATGCCGTCGGGTTTCAGATAGTCGGAGTAACGCACGGCTTCCATCTTTTCAAAGGCGACCACGATATCTGCTGCGCCCTTGCCGATGACAGGAGAATAGACCTTCTCGCCCCAGTGGACCTGAGTGGAGACGCTGCCGCCGCGCTGGCTCATGCCGTGGACCTCGCTCATTTTTACATCATAACCGGCCTTCATCAGACCGTTGACCAATACTTTGGCGGTCAGAATGGCACCCTGGCCACCGACGCCAACCAGCAGAGCACTTTTCGTTTTCTTCATGACTTACTTCTCCTTTCTGGTAATGGCTGCCTTGGGGCACACCTGGGCGCAGACGGTACAGCCCACGCACTGGTTCGGATCGATGCGGGCCTTTTTGTTCTCCACGATCACGGCAGGGCAGCCGACGCTGAGGCACTTGCGGCAGCCGATGCACTTGTCCTGATCCACCTCGCACTTGCCGATGTCGTGCTTGAGCCGCTTGATGAGCAGGCAGGGACGGCGGGCGATGATGGCGGCGGGCACCTCGGAAGCCAGTGCATCCTGCACGGCCTGTTCCATCGCCTTCAGATCCTGAGGATCCACGACGATGACATTTTGATAGCCATAAGAGGAGAGAATATTCTCGATTTTCAGAACTTCGGCAATTTCGCCCTGCAGGGTCTGGCCGCTGCCGGGGTTGTCCTGATGGCCGGTCATACCGGTGATGGAGTTATCCAGCACCACGGGGATCAGGTTGCCCTTGTTGTAAATGATCTCAGCAGCGCCGGTCATGCCGCTGTGGAAGAAGGTGGAGTCGCCCATGACGCCGAAGACCTTCTTCTCGGTCTGGCCGGTGGCGGCAAAGGCCTTGGCCATACCCATGGCTACGGTGAAGCCGCCGCCCATGCAAACGACGCTGTCCAGAGCACTCAGGGGAGCGGAACCGCCCAGGGTGTAGCAGCCGATGTCGCCGGCGATCACAAAGTCCTTGTGACGGCTCATGGTATAGAAGAAGCCGCGGTGGGGACAGCCGGGGCAAAGTGCGGGAGGACGGGAAACGGCGCTGACGCCAACCTCCACGGTTTCCGGCTTTTCACCGAAAATGCGCTCAGCCAGCAGCTGGGGATTGAACTCATACAGCTTGCCGGTCAGCTCCTTGCCGATGCACTCGATGCCGGCGGCCTTGATCTGCTCTTCCATGTAGGGCTCCAGTTCTTCGATGACATAGAGCTTTTCTACCTTGGAGGCGAAATCGCGGATCAGGTTCATGGGCAGGGGGAAGGTAATGCCCAGCTTCAGGAAGGAGGTATCTTCGGGGAAGATATCCTTGGCATACTGATAAGCGATGGAGGCAGTGACGACACCGATCTTGGTACCGTTCATTTCCACCTTGTTCAGGGGGCTGGTGCAGGCGTATTCTTCCAGCGCAATCAGATTTTCCTCCACCTTGGGGTGGTTCAGGTAGGCATTGGCAGGGGAGCAGATGTACTTGCGGGTATTGCGGACATAGGGAACCGGCTCCACTTCTTCCCGCTCACCGAAGCTCACCAGACTCTTGGAATGGGCAATACGGGTGGTGGTGCGGAAGAGAACAGGGGTATCGAACTGCTCGGAGATCTTGTAGGCTTCCTTCATGAAGTCCAGACATTCCTGGGAGTCGGAAGGCTCCACCATGGCCATTTTGGCGGCCTTGGCGTAGTAGCGGTTGTCCTGCTCATTCTGAGAGGAGTGCATACTGGGATCATCTGCAGACACAACAACAAATCCGCCGCTGACACCGTTGTATGCTGCGGTGAAAATGGGGTCAGCAGCCACATTGACGCCCACGTGCTTCATGGCGCACAGGCTGCGGACACCGGCGATGCTTGCGCCATAGGCAACCTCGGCGGCGACCTTCTCGTTGGGTGCCCACTCGCAGTACAGGGAATCCTTATACTGGGGGAGATTTTCAAAAATTTCGGTACTGGGAGTGCCCGGATAAGCGGAGCAGACCTTCACGCCTGCCTCATAGGCGCCGCGGGCAATGGCCTCATTGCCGGATAATAAGTATTTTTCCATAGAATAGTTCCTTTTTTTATATAAAATTTTGTTGAATCCATCATACAGCAAATTTATTTTCTTGTAAAGTAGGAGGGTGGGATATTTTTTTGTGAAATTTAGGCATTGGGGGCAAAGAAAGGGCGCTGCCCCACGAAAGATCGTGAAACAGCGCCTGATTGTGTTCAATTAGTCCTGATCCCAGTTGTGCCAGACGTTCTGCACATCGTCGTCATCTTCCATGGCGTCGATGAGGCGTTCCATGAGCTTGGTCTGCTCTTCGCTCTCCAGCTTCTGATAGTTCTGGGGAACCATTTCCAGCTGTGCGGAGACGAAGGTGTACTTAGACAGGTTGGCGACCACTTCGTTGAAGTCATCGGGGAGGGTGTAGATGGTGAACACATCGCCGTCGGCTTCGAAATCGTCAGCGCCGGCTTCCATGGCATCCATCATCACTTCTTCTTCGTCCAGCTCTTCTTCAGAGTTGTCGATGACCAGAACGCCCTTCTTGTCGAAGGACCAGGCTACGCAGCCGGAGGCGCCCATGTTGCCGCCGAACTTGTCGAAGTGGTGGCGCACATTGGCAGCGGTACGGTTGCGGCTGTCGGTCATGGTCTCTACGATCACAGCAACACCGCCGGGGCCGGAGCCTTCGTAGGTGATGGATTCGTAGGCGTCGCCGGAGCCGGAGTTGGCAGCCTTGTCCAGAACGCGCTTGATGTTGTCGTTGGGCATGTTGGCTGCCTTGGCCTTGGTGATGACCGTGGCCAGACGGGAGTTATAGTTGGGATCTGCGCTGCCGCCTTCCTTGACAGCAACGATCATTTCCTTTGCGATCTTGGTGAACGCGGCGGCACGCTTTGCGTCCTGTGCGCCCTTGGTTTTCTGAATGTTATGCCATTTGGAATGACCAGACATATGAATTCCGCCCTTCTTCTATATAATGCCGGGCGCAAAAACACCCGAATTGGTAACTAAGCATCTGATATTTTACCATACAGTGGGATAGAAAATCAACACCTATCTGCGGGAATTTCAAGAAAACTTCAGCGGAAAATCATGCACGCCGTTTTCGCTTTACAGCATAGGCCTGCGGCATGGTTTTCGGGTGGCAGAGCGGTTCCTTTGCAAAAAGAAAAAGCGGAGTGATTGGATGATAAGTTAAGGCTGGCGAAGATGAATATGAATAATGAATAAATAAATTATTCAAACTGACAAAAATGAAGGGGTGCGAATTGTGCGTTTTCACAATAAGACTTCTCGAAGAAACACTGGGAACAAAAATGGAAAAAATAACCATACAGTTGATGGAAAAATATCATCTACGGCAAAACGATGTGAGTAAATAGTGCACAAAAGCAAAAAAACATGAAACCCGGGATGCGAATTCAGGAAAATCGCTGTACATTACAGGAAAGTGCCATGTTTTGTTTACAAGAGGGCAATCCGGTGATTTTGTGCGGTTGTGGGAAACGGAGGCCTTTTGTGCACAATGACAGGAGAAACTCATGGCAATGAGATGAGAGCTGGTTTTGCAGGAAAGAGAAATTTAATTTCAAAAATTCATGAAAAAAACTGAAATAATTGTTGCATTTTTAAGGAAGGTATAGTAGTATATGTTATATCGCGCAGAGGAGCGAAATAAACAAAAATACAACTGATATAAACCTACATATTTCGCAGCCCATTGGACTGTTTCTGTATTATTGAAGTACGCCTGCCGACCTTTAGAGACAGAATAGAAGCTTCTTTCCTGTCTCCCGCCGACACCTACTCGCTGATTCTTATATTGTTCGTTTATCCGTGATTGTACACAAAATTGCAGCGCAATTTGACCATTTGACCGTACCGCCACACAGATGAAGTTCGCAACCAATTATGAGGACCATGTACAGAATATGCACAGATGCCAATCCGGCAGCTGCGAAGTACCCAAGATATCATTTTGGGTAGATACTCGATCTACCCCTAAGTGGAGCAGCAGTAAAAAGGTGAGGCAGAAAGTTCTTTCTGCCCCACCTTATTTGTTTTTATGGAAACCGCCGGTGTTCCGGCTCCACGACGAGGATAACAGGATATTTGATCCAAACCGGATTGAATATAAAAAACTATGATATGGAGGAAAAACAAATGAAAAAACTCATTGCTCTGCTGCTCGCTCTGGTAATGGTTGTTGGCCTCGTAGCCTGCACCCCCGCCCAGCCTGAAGCACCCGTTGTTGACGTCGCACCCGTTGTTGACGAGCCCGTAGTTGAAGAAGCCCCCGTTGAAGAAACCCCCGCAGAACCCGCAGAAATCGAATTCTGGACCTTCCAGGAACTCCATGTGAAGTTCTACGAGAAGATGGCTGAAATGTGGAACGAAAAGAACCCCGATCGTCCCATCACCATCCACGCTACTGTATATCCCTTTGACGATATGCACAACAAGCTCCTCATCGCTCTGCAGTCCGGCGTCGGCGCTCCCGACCTGGTTGACATCGAAATTGGTAAGTACGCCAACTTCCTGAAGGGCGAC
>JAZRCV010000188.1:0-3455 GCA_045659925.1 Faecousia sp. | reverse complement strand
TCAACTAACCACCCGCAAAAAAAATTCTGACTGTATGCAGGCGGGCGGAGGCTCCCCCCCCCCCCTGCGTTTCCTATCCGGAACGTATAAATGCGCTTCCCTCTATGCTGTGGGAAGCAGATTTATACGTTCCAAACTTCTAAGGAGGATTCCGCAATGTCTGCATTCCTGGAAGCGAATCTGCCGTATATTCTGGCGGGTATCTCCGTGGGTGGTCAGTATGCCCTGATCGCCATCGGCTATACCATGGTTTACGGCATCCTTCGCCTGATTAACTTTGCCCACGGCGATGTGTTCATGGTGGCAGGTCTTGTCATGGTGTATGCCACGGCATCCCTTCCCATCTATGTCTCTATCCCCATCATGCTGGTGGCCACGGTGCTGCTGGGCCTGCTCATCGAGCGGGTGGCCTATAAGCCCCTGCGTACCGCCCCCCGTATGTCCGTTATGATCTCTGCCATCGGCGTGAGCTATCTGCTGCAGAACTGCGCTTTGTACTTCACCGGCGGTCTGCCTCAGATCTATCCCGAAATTCCCTTCCTGTCCCAGTCCATTACTATCCTGGGCGCAACCACCAAGTGGGTCACCATCATCACCCCCATCCTGACCCTGATCCTTGTGGTGCTGCTGGTGCTGCTCATCAACCATACCAAGATCGGTATGGCCATGCGTGCTGTCTCCAAGGACTTTGAGACCAGCCAGCTCATGGGCATCCGCATCAACTCCGTCATCAGTGTCACCTTCGCCATCGGCTGCTTCCTGGCAGCGGTTGGCTCCCTGCTGTACTTCAGCAACTACACCTCCGTCATTCCCACCTCCGGTGCTATGCCCGGCCTGAAGGCCTTCGTTGCTGCCGTATTCGGCGGCATCGGCTCTATCCCCGGCGCAGTCATCGGTGCATTCATCATCGGCATTTGCGAGAACATCATCAAGGGCATCGGCTGGACCACCTTCTCCGACGCGTTCACCTTCGTCCTTCTGATCGTCATCCTGCTGGTCAAGCCCACCGGTATCTTCGGTGAGAAGACCACGGATAAGGTATGAGGTGAGAGCTATGGGAAAAACCTTACAGAACCGTCAGGAAGACAAGCGCCGCTATCTTCCTGCCATCATTGCACTGAGTGCGCTGTACATTGTTCTGCTGCTGCTTGACAATGTGCTTCCTGCCAATACCTTCACCCTGATGCTGATCCCCGTGCTGCGCAAGGGTGCTATCTACAGCCTGGTTTGTGTGTCCATGAACCTGCTCAACGGCTTTACGGGCCTGTTCAGCCTGGGTCAGGCGGGCTTTATGCTGATCGGCGCTTATGTCTACGCCATTTTCAGCATCCCCACGGCACAGCATGCCGCTGTCTATCAGTATTTTGATGGCGGTGCCATCCAGTTCTCCATTCCGGAGATTCTGGGGGGTATCATTGGCACCAACGCAGGCAACTTCCTGGGTGCCATCATCTGCATCCTCATTGCAGGCCTCATCGCGGCTGTCTTTGCCGCCCTCATCGGCATTCCCGTACTGCGCTTGAAGAGTGACTATCTGGCCATTGCTACCCTGGGCTTTGCGGAAATTCTCCGCGCCGTGTTCCAGTGGAACGGTCTGGGTGTCATCACCAATGGCTCCAACCTGCTGCGTAAGTACACCACCTTTACGGATATGAACCTGCAGCTCGGCTCCATCACCATCAAGCTGCACTCTGTGTTCCCCTTCCTGATCGCAACCTTGTCCATCCTCTTCATCGTGCTGCTCATCAACTCCACCTATGGCCGCGCATTCAAGGCCATCCGTGATGATGAAGTGGCTGCGGAAGCCATGGGCATCAACCTGTTCCGCCATAAGATGTATGCCTTCATCGTGTCCAGCTTCTTCGCCGGCGTTGGCGGTGCGCTGCTGGCCATGTTCCAGACCACCATTCAGGCCGCTGCCTTCAAGACGGCCATGACCTATGAGATCCTGCTCATGGTGGTCATCGGCGGCATCGGCTCCGTTTCCGGCAGCTGCATGGCAGCCTTCCTGTACATCGCCTGCTCCGAATGGTGGCTGCGCTTCCTGGACAGCGGCTCCTTCCTGGGCATTACGGTTCCCTTCTTCCGTGATGGCTTCCGTAAGGTGGTCTTCTCCGTCATCATCATGATCATCGTGCTGTTCTTCAGCCGGGGTATCATGGGCGATAAGGAGCTGTCCTTCCGTGGCCTGATGGACAAGCTCAGAAAGAAATCCAAGAAGAAGGAGGATGCTGACAATGGCTAAGAATGTACTTCGTCTCGAAGACGTCACCATGCAGTTTGGCGGCGTCATCGCGGTCAACAACCTCTCCATGGAGATCAATGAGGGCGAGATCGTGGCCCTGATCGGCCCCAACGGTGCCGGTAAGACCACCGCCTTCAACACCATCACCGGCGTGTATGAGCCCACCAACGGCGCAGTTTACTTCAACGGCGAGCTGCTGGTTTCCAACTATCCCCAGGGCAAGATGAAGAAGCTGTATGCCGGTGAAAACCACGGCAAATACACCCACAGAATCACCCATACTCCCGACTATATCACCAAGCTGGGCATTGCCCGTACCTTCCAGAACATCCGCCTGTTCAAATCCATGACGGTGTTTGACAATGTTCTCACCGCCATGCATCTGCGCAAAACCAGCAATCTCTTCTCCGCTGCCTTCCGGGCCAACCGCAAGGAAGAAGCCCAGATGCGGCAGGACACCGAAGAGCTGCTGAAGATCGTAGAGCTCTACGATGTGAAGGATGAACTGGCCACCTCTCTGCCCTACGGCAAGCAGAGAAAGCTGGAGATCGCCCGCGCCCTGGCCACCCAGCCCACCCTGCTCCTGCTGGACGAACCGGCTGCCGGTATGAACCCCCAGGAGACAGAGGAACTCACCGCTTTTATCCGCTGGATCCGGGAAAAGTTCAATCTTACCATCTTCCTGATCGAGCACCACATGAATCTGGTTATGGATATTTCCGACCGCATCTATGTCATTGACTTTGGCAAGCAGATCGCCCAGGGTGTCCCTGCGGAGATCCAGCGCAACCAGAAGGTCATTGACGCATATCTGGGGGTGGACGAAGATGAGTAATATTCTGGAAATCAAAAATCTTGTGGTCTCCTACGGCGGCATCGAGGCCGTCAAGGGCATTGACCTGAGCATTGAAGAGGGAAAGATCGTCACCCTCATTGGCGCCAACGGCGCAGGCAAATCCACCACCCTGAAGAGCATTGCGGGTCTGGTCAAGCCGAAGAATGCCTCCATTTTGTTTGGTGGGCAGGAGATTCTGGGCAAGACCCCGGACCAGATCGTGTCCATGGGCATCATCATGGTACCGGAAGGCCGCCGGGTATTCCCCAACCTGACCGTCAAGGAGAATCTTCGCATCGGCGGTTATCTTCGCAAGGATAACCTCAGCGATGATCTGGAGTATGTCTACTCCCTGTTCCCCCGCCTGAAGGAGCG
>JAZRCV010000187.1:0-5609 GCA_045659925.1 Faecousia sp. | reverse complement strand
TGCGGCAGGTGGACCGACAAATTTTGTTCTTTAGCCTGCTTGCGGTGCTCGTTGGGGCGCTGGTGATTACCCTGGTGCTGGTCAGCAGCCGGTTCTTCATCCACTCCATCTTAGATCCGGTACGGGAGAT
This sequence comes from Faecousia sp., assembly GCA_045659925.1. Classification (GTDB taxonomy): domain Bacteria; phylum Bacillota; class Clostridia; order Oscillospirales; family Oscillospiraceae; genus SVMC01. Next base: position 5,479 of record JAZRCV010000187.1, on the reverse strand, counting down.
CAATGTAGCAGCCAAGCGGATTGCAGACGGCAGCTTCGGCGCCCAGATCAAGACAAAATACAACGATGAGATCGGGGAGCTTGCCCGCACCATCAATGAAATGTCCACCAAGATCGGCCAGACGGAGAAAATGCAGAGCGAATTCATTTCCTCCGTCTCCCATGAGCTGCGCACCCCCCTGACCGCCATTTCCGGCTGGAGCGAGACCCTTCTGGGCGAAGAGGAGAAGCTTGCGGACGATACCCGCAGGGGTCTTCTAATCATTTCCCGGGAGGCACGACGGCTGACCGACATGGTGGAAGAGCTGCTGGAATTCACCCGCATTCAGGATGGCCGCTTCACCCTCAATATGGAGCTCTGCGACCTGCGCTCTGAGTTTGAGGATACGGTATTCATGTACGGCAGTCGACTCCGGCAGGAGGGCATCGCCCTTTCCTATCTGGAGAATGACGATCCCATTCCCGACCTGACCTGCGACAGCTCCCGTCTTCGCCAGGTATTTTTGAACATACTGGACAATGCCGCCAAGCATGGCGGCGAGGGCAGACGCATTACCGCTTCCATGCATCTGGAAGGGGAGAATGTCACGGTTCGCATCCGGGACTTTGGCCCCGGCATTCCGGAGGAAGAGCTGCCCCACATCAAGAAAAAATTCTATAAGGGAAGCTCCAAGGCCCGGGGCAGCGGCATTGGCCTTGCGGTGTGCGATGAGATCGTCACCCGCCATGGCGGCACCCTGACCCTGCAGAACGCCGAAGGCGGCGGTACAGAGGCCATCATTTCCCTTCCTGTCACCGAAAACTGATATGAGGTAAACCCTATGGCAACAAAAAAGAAAGAATCCGCCGAGAAGTTTAAAACCATGATCGGCGGTCAGGCCCTCATCGAGGGTATCCTGATGCGCGGCCCCTATAAGCAGGCCACCGTGGTGCGTGCCCCGGAGGGCATTGTGGAAAAGGTGGAAGACCTGAAGCTGAATAAGGACAAAAATCCCATCATCCGTCTTCCCCTGATTCGGGGTATCGTCACCTTTTTCTCCTCCATGTACAATGGTGTCTCTGCCCTGATGTACTCTGCCGATTACTTCCCCGAGGAAGAGGGGGGCACGGCAGAGCCCAGTAAACTTGACCTGTGGCTGGAAGAGAAGCTGGGCAATGAGAAGTTCCAGCAGGCAGTTATCTATATGGCTCTGCTCATCGGCTTCGCCTTTATGATTGGCCTGTTTTTCCTGCTTCCCATGCTGATTTCGGAATATGCCCTGTTCTGGGTGAAGAATACCTTGCTTCTCAACCTGTGTGAGGGCGTGGTGCGTATCGCAATTTTCCTGATTTATCTGATCCTGGTGTCGAAAATGAAGGATATCCGCCGTGTATTCGGCTACCACGGCGCAGAGCACAAGACCATTCGCTGCTACGAAGCGAAGCTGCCCCTGACGGTGGAAAATGTCCGGGGTATGAGCCGTCTGCACCCCCGCTGCGGCACCAGCTTCCTGTTTGTGGTGATGATCATTTCCATTCTGGTGTTCTCCATCTTCTCTTCTTTGGTCCCCATCCGCTATAAGCTCCTCAAGGTGCTGTTCAAGCTGCTGCTGATCCCCATCGTGGTGTCCATCAGCTATGAGATCAACCGTTTTGTGGGCCGCCATGACAACTGGTTCACCCGTGCCATTTCCTTCCCCGGCATGTGGCTGCAGAACTTCACCACCAACGAGCCGGATGACTCCATGATCGAAGTGGCCATCCGCTCTCTGGAACTGGTCATTCCCGAAAATGAGGGCGCCGACGAATGGTAAAAAAGTATATTGAGCTTTATCTTGACGCAAGAAGCGCCCTGCGGGAGGAATACGAAGAGCAATCCGGCAATGTGGCCCGGCAGCTGCTGAGTGCCGCCTCCGGCAAGACCCCGGAGGCCATCATTGCCGACTGCAATATCTATGCCTCCGAGGGGATCGAGGCAACCTTGAAGGACTATGTTGCCCGGGCCCAGCGGGGAGAACCCCTTGCCTATATTTTAGGCCAGTGGGATTTCATGGGCATGACCCTCACCGTCACCCGGGATACCCTCATTCCCCGGGATGATACCATGGCGGTAACAGAGCTTGCCATTCAGGCAGCCCTGCATCTGCGCAGTGGCCCCCGGATTCTGGATCTTTGCACCGGCACCGGCTGCATCGGTCTGGCGGTTGCCCAGCGGGTGAACGATGCCAAGGTGGTGCTGGGGGATGTGTCCCCGGCGGCCATCCGTGTGGCGAGAAAAAATGTGCAGGATCTTCATTTGGGCGGACGGGTCACCTGCCTGCCGCTGGATGCGATGAAGCCTGCCACGGCCTTTATGGGGCAGTTTGGCCTGATCGTTTCCAATCCCCCCTATATCACGGATGGGGAGATGGAGGAGCTTCCCCACAGCGTTTCCGGCTATGAGCCCCACCTTGCCCTGCGGGGCGGTCAGGACGGTCTGGATTTTTACCGGGCCATCATAGAAAACTATTCTGCTGCCCTTTTGCCCGGCGGTTTTCTCTGCTTTGAGTTCGGCATGGGGCAGGAAGAGGGCGTATGTGCCCTGTTGAAGGCTGGTGGCTATGAGGTCATCACCCTGAGACGCGATATGTCAAATGTGATCCGGGCGGTTCTGGCCCGGAAGAAATAGAGAGGAAGAATTCTATGGCAACCAAGAAATCGGTCTATGAGACCCCCGCTCCTGCGGATGATAAGCGCAAAGCCCTGCAGGCAGCCCTGCATCAGATTGAGAAAAACTACGGCAAGGGCGCTGTGATGCGCCTTGGCGACCGTCCGGAGCTGAGTCTGGACGCCATTCCCACCGGCTCTCTGGCACTGGATGCGGCACTGGGTATCGGTGGTGTGCCCAAGGGCAGAATCATTGAGATCTATGGCCCGGAATCCTCCGGTAAGACCACCCTGGCGCTGCACATTCTGGCTCAGGCCCAGAAGAAGGGCGGCGAAGTGGCCTTCATCGACGCAGAGCATGCCCTGGACCCCGTCTATGCCGCTGCCATCGGCGTGGACATCGACTCCATGCTGGTCTCCCAGCCGGATACCGGCGAGCAGGCACTAGAAATTACCGACGCACTGGTGCGCTCCGGCGCAGTGGATGCTGTTGTTGTGGACTCCGTAGCTGCCCTGACCCCCCGGGCAGAAATCGAAGGCGAGATGGGCGACTCCTTCATGGGTCTGCAGGCTCGTCTTATGTCCCAGGCTCTTCGTAAGCTGGCGGGTACCATTTCCAAGACCAACTGCGTGGTCATTTTTATCAACCAGCTTCGTATGAAGATCGGTGTCATGTACGGCAACCCCGAAACCACCACCGGCGGCAATGCCCTGAAGTTCTATTCCTCCGTCCGTCTGGATGTGCGCCGTGTAGAGGCCATCAAGAACGGCGGCGAGGTCATCGGCAACCGCACCCGCGTCAAGGTCATTAAGAATAAGGTGGCTCCTCCCTTCCGGGAAGCCATGTTCGATATTATGTACGGCGAAGGCATCTCCCGCTATGGTGAAATGGTAGACCTGGCAGTGGAGATGGACATTGTCCATAAGTCCGGCAGCTGGTTCTCCATGGGCGAAGAGCGCATCGGTCAGGGCCGGGATTCCGTCAAGCAGTTCTTCATTGAGAATCCTGAGATCGCCGATCAGGTGGAGCTGCAGATCCGGGAAAAGCTCTATGAGCGTCAGGCCAGCCGCACCAAGGTGCAGCTCAAGGCTGCCACCAAGGCGGTGGACATTTCCGCGGACGATTTTTCTGACGAATGAGAATCGCTGAAATTGCCTCTGCCCCGGATCGGGGCGGACGGCATCGAGTTACCTTTTCTGACGGTAGCGTAATGAAGCTCCTCCCCTCTGTCATTGGTGACCTTGGCCTCTTTACCGGCCGGGAACTGGGCGAAGAGGACATGGAGGAAGTGACCCGGGCAGCCCGGAAAGCGGATGCCAAAATGCGGGCCGTGCGGGTGATCTCCGCCACCACCGTATCCCGCCGGGATCTGAAAGAGCGGCTGCGCCATAAGGGCGCTTCGGAAGAAGATGCGGCCGAGGCGGTGCAGTGGCTGGAGGAGCTGAACCTTTTGGATGATGCCCAGGCAGCCCGCCAGATCGTAGCCCGGGGTGTGCGCCGGGGCTACGGGGAAAAGCGCATCCGTCAGATGCTTTATGAAAAGAAAATCCCCCGGGAATACTGGGAGGAAGCTTTATCTGAGATCCCTCCCATGGATGATGCGGTGGATTCCTTCCTTCGCAGCCGCCTTCGGGGCGAACCGGATCAGAAGGAGTTGAAGCGCACCATTGACGCCATGATGCGCCGGGGATTTTCGTGGACTGAAATCAAGGATGGCCTTCGCAGATACGATGCTGCGCTGGCCGGTACAATGGAGGAAGAATAGATGCAACGGATCGGTTTTATCTCTCTGGGCTGTGCCAAGAATCAGGTGGACTGTGAGCAGATGATGTTCCGCGTCCGGGAAGCTGGCTTCGAGCTGCTGCCGGACCCGGATGGGGCAGATTTGGTCATCATCAACACCTGCGGCTTTATCGATGCGGCAAAAAGTGAGGCCATCGATCATATCCTTGCCATGGGGCAGCTCAAGCAGGAGGGCAGAATCGGTAAAATCTTAGTCACCGGCTGTCTTGCCCAGCGCTATCAGCAGGAAATTATGCGCGAAATGCCGGAAGTGGACGGTGTTTTGGGCACCGGAAGCTATGCAGAGGTGGTTTCTGCCATCGAGCAGCTTCTGAAGGCGGAGCCGGTGTGCCGATTTGGCGACATCCACGCCCCTATTGAGGAGTGCGGCCGCGTTCTCACCACCCCGGAGCACTATGCCTACTTAAAAATTGCAGAGGGCTGCAGCAACCGCTGCGCCTACTGCGTTATCCCCTCTCTGCGGGGCAAATACCGCAGCCGTCCCCTGGACGATGTGCTGTACGAGGCCAGAACTCTGGTGGCCAGCGGTGTGAAGGAACTCATCGTGGTGGCCCAGGATACCACCCTCTATGGTGTGGATCTGCCCGGACATCAGAAGCTGCTTCCCCAGCTTCTGCGGGAGCTTTGCCGCATCGATGGGGTACACTGGGTACGGGTGCATTACCTCTACCCGGAATCCATCACTCCGGAACTGATCGATACCTTTGTGGAAGAGCCGAAACTCGTGAATTATTTCGACATTCCCATTCAGCACATTGATGATGTGATTCTGAAGCGCATGAACCGCCGCAGCACCCGGAAGGAACTGGAAGCTCTCATGACCACCATCCGGGAAAAACTGCCCGACGCGGTGCTCCGCACCAGCCTGAACGCGGGCCTTCCCGGCGAGGGCGAAGAAGAATTTGCCGCGCTGTGCGATTTCCTGCGGGAATACAAGCTGGAACGGGTAGGTGCCTTCGTATTCTCCCCTGAGGAAGGAACCAAGGCCGCAGAAATGGAGCATCCCGACGAGGCCATTGCTGCCCACCGGGCAGAGCTCATTGCGGAGCTG
>JAZRCV010000186.1:0-5502 GCA_045659925.1 Faecousia sp. | reverse complement strand
TTCCGCAGCAGGTTCTTCTGCGGGGGCTTCTTCAGCTGCAGGGGCTGCAACTGCAAGGATATATTCCGGCTCCTGCGCTTTTGCGGCAGGGGCTTCTTCGTCTTCCTCCGCCACGCCGCTCTCTTCTCTTGCAAGGGCAATTTCCAGCCTGAGATTGTCGATCAGCTTCAGAGATTCTGTGATTCTGTCGCACAGTGGGAGGTATTCCGCCTGATCCGGTTCTTCCTCCAGAATAAAGTCTTTATAATAAACCTTACCCAGCTCCAGCTGTGCTTTCTTGATTTTTTCCTCTTCTGCAAGAATTGCAATATTTGCCTTGGCAATGGAGGCCAGCTTCTTTGTCTTCTTTACCGCGGTCTGGGTTGCATTGGTGGCATAACCACGGATGGCATCAATGTTATCAAAAAAAGCCATATCATAATCTCCTTTCGCAAACTATCCTATTGTGCGCACTTTAACAATGTGAGTATAACACCATTTCAATGAAAATGGTAGGGAAGATCATGCCAAAAAAGGAACTTTGCCTCAATTTTCTTCCGTTTCCGGCAGGATATCCACAACTTCTGCCTCCTGTGCTGCCAAAGCCGCTGCCTTGCGGTGCACATAGAGCTGCTGCGGATCCGGCTTGTGGGTGTAGCGCCAAATCAAGTATGCCACCGCTGCCATGCAGGAAACCGCTGCCAGCAGCTGGCTCACCCGAATACCGGTGGAGAAGAGATACAGGCTATCCGTCCGCAGGCCTTCAATGATGGCACGGCCAAGGCCATACCAGGCAACATACAGCACAAAGATTTCACCATCAAACTTGCGGCGCTTGCAGTAGAAATGCAGCGCAACAAATCCCACAAAATTCCACAAAGACTCATACAGGAAGGTGGGATGATAGTATGTAACCTCCCCTGCTGCGTTTGTCAGGCCCATGCGCAGGAAGCTGTCGGTCGCTGCGCCAAAGGCTTCCCGGTTCATAAAATTGCCCCAACGGCCGATGAACTGGCCGATGATAAAACCAAGGGCCACCAGATCTAGAATGGGCATGAGGGGAAGCTTTTTCCACTTTGTGTAAATCCAGGTCATGAGCACTGCGCCGATGACGCTGCCATAGATGGCAATGCCGCCTTCCCAGATATACAGAACAGAAATGGGATCACCGGCAAACAATTCCCAGTTGAATATGCAGTAATATGCCCGGGCGCAGATGATGGCCACCGGGGTAACACAGATCACACCGGTGAGAATATCATCTTCCGTCAGGCCGAAGGCTTCCACCCGGCGAAGGGCATAGAGCACTCCCAGGAAAAATCCTGCTGCAAGGATGATTCCGTACCAGTAGATCTCCTTCCCGCCGATGGAAAAAGCCACCGGCGAAGGATCCAGGGAAATTCCCAGACCAGGGAATGTGATTTGAGACAATATCATTGGGTACCTCCTTTGGGATAGATCACAGAAATTGCCATTTGCTCTTCTCTGACCGCTGCTTTCAGGAAGGAAAGCACATCGTCTTTCTGAATGCCGCCATAGATCTCCGGGAAGGAAAAATAATCACAGCCATCAAAATAATATGCGCATTGACGATAGCAAATGGACTCAAAGCTGTCAAGGTCACGAAGCCGCCGACCAAGGCTGGATTTCTTCAGCCGTTCAAACAGCGCTTCGTCTATACCGTTCTCCTGCAGCCGCTGTGCCTGCTCCAAAATCGCCCGGCAGACAGCCTCAGGATCCCGGCTGTCGCCGCCTGCAGTGAGCATGGCGGCCCCGGAAACGCTCTCATAGCCGCAGGAGAAGTCGGCATCGATCAGACCTTCTTCATACAGCAGCTGGTAAAGCTCTGAGGATTCTCCCATCAGCACCTCAGAAGCCAGATCACCCACGAATTCCTGCCGCATGGATTCCATACCGGAGGGTGCCGGGGTGCACTTGAAGCCCACAGCGAAGGTGGGCATGGAGATCTCCATGGTGAGTTCGCTTCGTTTCTTCGCAGGTGTAAGGGACTCAGGCAGGCCATAATCCTTTTCCGGCACACAGCCCGGCTGCGCCGGGAGAACCTCCTGCGCTGCACGGAGCACGCATTCCGGATCCACATCACCCACCACGCACAGCATCATGTTGCAGGGGTCATAAAAGGCCCGATGGCAGTCATTGAGGGTTTGTGCCGTAATATTTTGAATGCTCTCCACTGTACCTGCAATGGGCACGCGGATGGGATGGCGATCATAAAGGCAGGCAAAAAGCGTCTCATACACCCGGGACTCTGCATTGTCTTCATACATCCGGATTTCCTGCTCGATGATACCCCGCTCCTTTTCCACACTTTCTTCGGTATAGTAGGGTGTGGAGACAAACTTGAGCAGAAGCCGCAGATTTTCCTCAAACTGCTCCGTACAGTCAAAATAATAGGCTGTCATGGAGTAGCTGGTGAAGGCATTGGGACTTGCGCCCCGCTGGGCAAAGATCTGCATGGCGTTGCCATCTGCCATATCAAAGGTCTTGTGCTCCAGATAATGGGCAACCCCCTCGGGTGAGGCAAAGGTTTCCCCATTGAGGGCATAATGTGTGTGAATAGAGCCGTAATTCGTGGCGAAAAAGGCATATTTTCTCGCAAAACCGGGCTTGGGAATCACCCGGAGCATCAGGCCATTGGACAGCTTCTGCTCATGGCAAATTTCGCCCAGCTGCTCATAATTGATTGTTTTCATTCGGACACTCCCTTCAGGAAGTAAACTGTGTCAAGTCGCAGGCACTGTGCCGCATGGCAAACCTGCTCCAGGGTCACCCGGGAAATTTTCTCCATCAGCTCATGAATGGAGGTCTCACGGCCACTCAGGGTGCAGCCCAGCATATACTCATCCATGCGGCCCGGAGAATCCAGGCTTGCCCGCAGGGAACTGAGCAGGGCACAGCGGGCAGATTCCATCTCCTCCGCGGTAATATCTCCACGGACACAGGCATCTAACTGCCGCAGGATTTCATCCTTGGTCACCTCAAAATTGCAGCTTTCAATGCCGGAGGAAATCACCATCACACCCTTAAAACGATCAAGGGAGGAAGAGGCATAATAACACAAAGACAGCTTTTCCCGCACATTCATAAAGAGCTTGCTGGTGGGGCCGGCACCGAAAATCGTATTCATCAGCATCAGGGCAGGATATTCCGGATCATTGCCGGAAATACCGGTGCGAAGACCCATGCAGAGCTTGCCCTGGGTCACATCCATGGTCTCCACCACCTGGCGAACCTCACCCGCTTCACGAACACAAAGGGTCTCAGCTTCGTCCAGTACGCCTCTGGGAAGGGGCTTCAGCACATCCCGCAGCGCCTGCGCCACCATCTCCGGCGCTTTCCTGCCGAGATAAAACACTTCCAGCTGAGAATGGCACAGCAGATGCTGATAATAGGAGAACAAAGATTCCTGGGTGATGGCTTCTGCCTCCGGGCGGTTGCCCAGGCGGGGAATGCCGTAGGCTTCGTCAGCACACATGGTGGAGAGCATCTGCCCAACGGCATAGGAGCGCTTGTCATTCAGCCGCCAATCGATGGAGTCCAGCAGATTCCGCTTTTCCCCTTCCACAGCTTCGGGAAGGAAACGGCCGTTTTCCATCCGGGGTGAAAACAAAAGCTCGCCCAGGAAGCCCAATACCGGCAAAAAGGTCTGCTCTCCCTCCGGCAGGAATTCCTCTTCCAGAAAATCCGCATAGAAGCCGGTGGTCAGAATCTCACCCTTTTTCCGCACCAGTGTTCCCACACTGGCGCCAAAATGCTCGTCAAGAAAAGAAGAAATCGACCGGATATCGGGATAATGCGCCGTGCCCCGCAGCAGAACGCTGGGCAGCAGGGCCGCAAGGGGCGCTTCCTGCGCCGTCAGAGGCCGCACAAAATTCATGCTGATGCAGCCTGTTTTGAACTTATCAGACTGGATCGCCCGGAGGAATACCCCAGGCATGAGTTCAATTCTGGATTCCATCAAATAAATTCCTTTCTTTTGCCAATCATGATCTTCGCTTTCCATGATATTTTGCACCATTATACACCCATTGGTGAAAAATAAAAAGACCTACACAAAAAAAACTTGAGTTTGTTCTCCGATTCATGTAAACTAATGAAAGTAAAAAAGAGGAGGCCTGACTATGCAGTGGCTGGAGCTTACCATTCAAACCGCACCGAATGCCATCGATCTGGTGGCAGCCAATCTGACCATGCTGGGGTTTGACAGCTTTATTATTGACGATGAATCGGATTTTCATGAATTTTTAGAAGAAAATCGGCAGTATTGGGACTATGTGGATGAGGATCTTGCCAAATCCATGGAAGGCCTGAGCCAGATCCGCCTGTATGTGGAAGATGGCCCCCAGGCCCCGGAGAGCATCGCCTATCTGCGGGATCAGCTGGCGCTCATGAAGGCCCAGTATGCCGATCTGAACCCCGGCCCCCTGAGCCTGCAGTGCGAAAATGTGCGGGATGAGGACTGGGAAAACAACTGGAAGCAGTATTATCAGCCGATCCCCATCGGCCGCCGCCTTCTGGTGGTGCCCCAGTGGCTGGAACCGGAAAATCCGGAAGGCCGCGTTAAAGTGCTGCTGGATCCCGGCATGATCTTCGGCACCGGCGCCCACGCCTCCACCCAGATGTGCATGAAGGAGCTGGAAGCCCATCTGCAGGGCGGAGAGCGCGTCATCGACCTGGGCAGCGGCAGCGGCATTTTGTCCATCACCGCCCTCCTGTTGGGCGCACAGACCGCCATCGGCGTAGACATCGATCCCAAGGCAGAGGACATCGCCCGGGAGAATGCCGCCATCAACGGCCTTGGCGCTGACCGCTTCACCGCCTGCACCGGCGATGTGATCGGAAACAGAGCCCAGATGGAAGCACTGTCTGTGGGCGGCTATGACATCGTGCTGGCAAACATTGTGGCGGATGTCATCATTCCGCTGGCCCCGGTGGTTCCCAACTTCATGCGCAAAGATGCCCGCTTTATCTGCTCCGGCATCCTGAACACCCGGCTGCAGGAGGTCATTGATGCCATTGAAGCCGCAGGTCTTTGCATCGAAAGCACCGATACCATGGATGATTGGTGCCGCATCACGGCACGCCATCCCGGATAAAAAGGAGGCGCATATCCATGCGCAAACTATCATACCGACATAAGCGAAAAATCCTGAAAGCACTGAAGGTTCTTTGCCTGACCGCTTTGATTCTGGCCGTGCTGATGGTTTTTTTGCTGATCTATATGCAGCGCTATATCGTCTACACCTCAGACGGTGCACATCTTGATTTTTCCCGCACCACACTGGATATTCCCCTGAGTGACGAAAGTAATGCACCTGAAAAGCCGGATCACGGTCTTGGCGAGGTGGAGATCATCTATATGGACGAAGCCGAAGCCACAGAGGGAAAGCTGAAGCAGCTCAGTGGTGTATACATCACCACGACGATGCTTCGCAATAGCCCTCAGCTGATTTTGGAAAGTCTCAAAGAGCTGGACAACACCACCGCCGTCATGATTGATGT
>JAZRCV010000185.1:0-10409 GCA_045659925.1 Faecousia sp. | reverse complement strand
CATAGTCAGCCAGCAGCAGACGGGAGGTCTTATCCAGGAAGGGATGCTTTGCCAGCATATTTTCAAAGTAGGAGCCGGGATAGGTGGCGATGATCTCATAGCTGTCGAAGCCGCCGACACCCATGACCTTCTCCACCAGAGCCTCTGCCATGATATAGATCTCGCCGTTGGGAGCCTGCACCAGAGCATAGCTCTCTCTGGGGTTCAGGGCGATGGCAAGGTTGCCGGGCAGGGTCCAGATGGTGGTGGTCCAGATGACGAAGTTGGTCTTGGACAGGTCGATGCCTTCCAGCTTACCCAGATCGTCATGCATGGGGAACTTGACATAGACGGTGGTACAGGGGTCATCCTGATACTCGATCTCTGCTTCTGCCAGAGCAGTCTCGTCCTTGGGGCACCAGTACACGGGCTTCAGGCCCTTGTAGATATAGCCCTTCTTGAACATTTCGCCGAAGACCTTGACTTCTTCTGCTTCGAAGCCCTTGTCCATGGTCTTGTAGGGATGCTCCCAGTCGGCCACGACGCCCATGCGCTTGAAGCCGGCCATCTGGCGGTCGATATAATTCTGTGCGAATTCCTCACAAGCAGAGCGGAACTCTGCAATGGACATGGCCTTGAGGTTCAGCTTATTCTTCTTGATGATGGCGGATTCGATGGGCATACCATGGTTATCCCAGCCGGGAATATAGGGGGTATAGCGGCCCCGCATGGCGTACATACGAACGATGAAGTCCTTCAGGGACTTGTTGAGGGCGTGACCCATGTGGATGTCGCCATTGGAGAAGGGAGGGCCATCGTGCAGGGAGAACAGGGGCTTACCCTCGTTCTTCTTGAGCAGTTCGTTGTAAAGATCCAGCTCTTCCCACTGTGCCAGCATTTCCGGCTCACGCTTGGGCAGACCGCCGCGCATGGGGAAACCGGACTTTTGCATATTCAAAGTCTTCTTATATTCCATATTTTCCTCCAAAATTGTGAAATCTAATTTAAGTTCAAAAAAAGACCCTCTGCCCCTATACAAAGAGACAAAGGATCTTCCTCTGCGATACCACTCTTCTTGCCGCCGAAGCGGCCACTCTATGACGGGGTAACGGCCGTCAGCCGTCCGGGCCTACTGGGCAAATGCCGTTGGGCCGGATGCTCCGGGGTGATATTCGGGAGGGGCTGCCTGCCGCCGTTGCACCGTTGGGCGGCTCTCTGGAAGGCGCCGGGGTTCCCTGTTTGTCCCCGTCATAGCAAATTTATTGAATTTTCTTCGATGGATGTTAGTTGGGGTTATAATTCTTGCCAAACTGCAGGTCACCAAACTTGGCGGTGATGGATTCCGGATGCAGGGGGCGCATCACCTTGGTGTCCTGAGAGGTGGTGTCAAAGGTGGAGTTGGGCACACTGCTCACCAGCTTTTCCAGATTGTGCTCAATCTGGCGGGCAATGTCATCGGGATCTTCGGAGAACTCCGGTGCCTTCGGCATTGCGGCGGACTGGGGTGCTTTCACCGGCTCCGGCTTTACTGCCTTCTGCTCCAGCTCCGGCAGATCCAGCAGCTTCAGATTATCCAGCAGCTCCAGATGACGGTGGATGTCTGCCTCCATGGCCTGAATGAAGCTGGCTGCGGCTTCCTTGGCCTTGGCCAGACGAGTTTCCTCCGCCTGCAGCTCACCGGCACAGGCTCTTGCGCTGATGGAAGCGCTGTCCTGGGCCTGGCCCAGAATGCCTGCTGCCCGTTCCCGGGCTTCCCGGACGATTACGGCAGCCTGTTCCTCTGCCCGGCTGATAATGGCCTTGGCCTCCTGCTCTGCAGCACCCTGGGACACTGCCTGGGCTGCGGGAGCGCGATCCTGACGGCGGTACTCTTCCAGCTTTTCCACCAGAATACGCAGCTTGCTCTTAAGCACAGCGTTTTCCTTGTACAGCGTGGTATAATCCTCAGTCAAGGGATCCAGCACATCGTGCACGGACTCCATATCATAGCCACCGAATACAGCCTTGGTAAAGCCGATTTCCGTGAGTTGTTGCGGTGTAAACATTTGAAGCTTGCTCCTTTACGGTGAATTAGGCCGGTCTTTGTAACGCGGTGTCAAAAACCGGATGAGACGGCTTTTTCATCCATTGCGGAATCAAAAGCGCAGTGCCAAGGGCAATGCCTTTGGCGAAGAATATTAGAAGTACATTCCGCTGTTTTCCAGCTCTTCCACCAGATCTCCCACGATATCCACATTGTAGGGGGTGATGATGTAGGTGGACATGGCAACCTTCTTGATCTTGCCATCCAGAGCATAGGCGCAGCCGGACAGGAAATCCACCAGACGGCGGGCAACATCCTTGTTGGCAGCTTCCAGATTCAGCACAACGGCGCAGCGGGAACGCAGATGCTCTGCGATCTCAGAAACGGAATCAAAGCGCTCGGGCTTAACCAGCACCACCTGCATCTGGGCAGTGGTATGAATATTGACTACCTTACCGCCGCGGCGATCAGCAGCAGGGGCACTCTTCTCAACGCTCCGACGGGCAGGCGCAGGTGCTGCAGCCTCTTCGTCTTCGTAATCGTCTTCGTAATCTTCAAAATCGTCTTCTTCGTCTTCAGCGTAGGGGCGGGTCAGCTTTTTCAGTTCATCCATAAATCCCATGGTAGTTCCTCCAAAATCTATATATAGGTATTTCTATTTTTATTTCTTTGTATAATCCCGGGCGCCGAAAATTGCGGTACCGACGCGGATCATGGTACTGCCGCAGGCAATGGCGTCCTCAAAATCGTCGGACATCCCCATAGATAGGCATACCATAGATACATTATCGTATTTTTTTTGCGATATGTCAATAAAAAGCTGACGCATTTCATCAAAATATCTTAAATTTTCTCCCTTTTGGGTGCTCACAGGGGGAATCGCCATGAGTCCCCGCACCAAAACGCCGGGAAACTGCCCCATTTTTGCCGCAATCTGCCGGGTTTCGTCGGGAGTGAAGCCGGATTTGGACTCCTCTGCGCCGATGTTTACCTCCAGCAGTACCTGCTGCTGGATACCTTTTTTCAGGGCACAGGCGTTGATGGCTTCCAAAACTGCCACCCTGTCCACCGACTGGATCACATCCACCTGACCCACCACATTTTTCACTTTATTCGTCTGCAGATGGCCGATGAAATGGATCGGCGCACCCTCATAGGCACCCAGTGGCTGCTTCTGCTGCAGCTCCTGCACCCTGTTCTCACCGCAAAGATCCACACCGCCCCGGATGGCTGCCCGGACACGGTCGGCATCGTTCATCTTGGTGGCGGCGCAAAGCTGCACCTCCCCGGGCTGCCGTCCTGCGGCAATGGCTGCTGCGTCCATGCGGGCGCGAATTTCGGCAATATTCTCCCGAATCATCTGTTCATAATCCTGCACGGTCATCTGACCACCTTTCCATCGCTTAATTCCTGTGTGGTGATGATCAGTTCATCCCCCGGCCACAGGTGATCGGTATCACTCTTGTCCTGCCGGACAAGGAAATAATCCTGGGTTTCGTAAATGATTTCCACATTTTTCCACACAGCCTGCGCGCCTACCAGCACAAAAACTCCTGCCTGCTGCGTAGCATTGTCATAGCTGACCGCCTGCTTTGGGATGCGGATGCCGGAGTAAACCCGGGAGGCCACATCTGCCGTCTGCTGCCGCAGGCTGGCAACATCCTCCATATAGTCATCGCAAGACAGCAGCAAAAGCTGCCTGCCCTCCACCGGGTCGGAGATGCGCTCCACCGTCATGGTAAGGGTCTCATAAAAATCATAGGCAAAGTCCACCTTCACCTTCTGCCCCACGCTGCAGCCGGAAAGCTTCTCCTGCTCCACCGGGCACAGGAAATACCACTGGGAGGAACGGATCAGCCGCCCAATGGCTCCGGAGGGTACGGATGGTTTCTGCGTAAAAACGGCATCGAACTCCTCTACAGACATGGACATGATGCGCTGGGGCGCTAAAAGCGACTCATAGCCATCCGCACCGCCGGAAAAATAACCGGCATAGGCGGCCGTTGTCTGGGTCACGGTGCCCGCCAGATGGGTGCGCAGAGAGGCCAACTCTTCCCGGAGCTCCTGGGCCTGGGCCTGCATGGCTTCCCGTCCGGCATCGTCTAAAAAGCGCCGCTGCACCATGGCCTTGAGTTCATTGGAATGGGCGCTGGCAGAAGCAAGATCTCCCTGGGCTGTGCGCTGGGTAAAGCGCAGCAGTTCCTGCTGGATCTGGCTGTCCAGAGCCGCATTTCCCTGACCGAAGGAGGCAACACTCAGCACAGCCTCATAGAGCTTCAGCTCCTTTTCCAACTCGTCAATGGCAAGCTGGGCTTCCTGGGCATCGGTGTCGGCATAGGTGGCGGCAAGGGCTTCCCCCTTTGCCACCCGCTCTCCCTCGCTGCGCAGCAAAATGCTGATGCCATCGGGGGCGGATAATACCTCTTCATCACGCACAACAAAGCCGGTGGCCTGAAAACCGTCACCGACTTCGTAGGCGATGGCTGTTACTGTGGTGATCGTTCCTTGCATGGAGGCAATCGCGGCAAAAATGCCATAAGCGATCAGCGCCAGCAGCAGCATCAGAAATATGAACTTTGTGATCGTTGCGCCCTGCTTCATGGCGTTTCCTCCGGCAGGGCACAGCGCGCTCAGGGCAGCTTCACAGGGCTCATGGGCATGATGGTGGAGATGGCATGCTTATAGATCATCTCCTGCTTTCCATCTGCCAGAACGAACACGGAAAAGCTGTCGCATCCCGTCACCACGCCCCGAATCTGAAACCCGTTGACCAAAAATACGGTCACCGGGATCCGCTCCAGACGAAGCTGACGGAGGAACTGGTCCTGCATTGTTTCTTCTCTTGCCATGGATATTACCTCGCTTTGTATGTAGTAATATCCATATTTTACCAATTTGATTCTGCGAAATTTGTCTTATTCCGTCGCGGTCGGGAAAATTACCCTGCCACGCCGGGAAAATCCGCTTCTTTCAGGATCTGCATTGCCTCATGGAGCACCGCATCAAACATCGGCGCAGCGGGCAGGGTAATCCAGTGAAGCGCCGGATTTTTCCGCAGCCAGGTAAGCTGCCGCTTGGCATAGTTTCTCGACAACTGCTTAATCCGGTCAATGGCCTCTTCCCGGGTCATCTCGCCCCGGTGGGCACAAATCAGTTCTTTATAGCCGATGGCCTGCAGACTGGTGGCGTCCGGGCTGACGCCGGAGGCCATCAGCCGATCCAGCTCCTGCTCCAAGCCCTCGGCGATCATTTCATCCACCCGGCGGTCAATGCGCCGGTAGAGATCTGCCCGGTCGGCATAATTGAGGGCGATCCACACGGGATTCCAGCGGGGCGGGATCAGTCTGGTCTGGCGGTCATGCTCTGTCATGCTCTGGCCGGTTTCCAGATAGATTTCCACCGCCCGGATGATGCGCCGCCGGTCACCGGGGTGCAGCCGCTGGGCGGCTTCGGGGTCACACTGGCGCAGCAGCATCTGCACCGCACCGATGCCCTCTTTATCTGCCAGTTCTTCCAGCATCTCCCGCTTTCCCGTGGTGGGGAAGGGGGCAAAGCTGCGGCCCAGCACCAGCGCATCCATATAAAGCCCGGTACCGCCTGCCAGAATGGCAGTTTTTCCCCGGGCAATGATATCCTCGGCAATGGGGCCGGCTTCTTCGCAGAAGCGTCCCACAGAGAAGGCTTCCTCCGGGCCTGCCACATCAATCATATGATGCACGATGCCCTGGGCCTCTTCCTCCGTCACCTTGGCGGTGCCGATGTCCATGCCACGGTAGAGCTGCATGGAGTCGCAGGAGATGATCTCGCCATCGAGCAGCTGCGCCAGCGCCACCGCCAGCCGGGTTTTTCCCGTGGCCGTTGGCCCGGTGATGCAAATCATACGATCCATTTCCTGTACTCCTTTTTCATGTATTATGTGCGGCCGAATTGCCGCTCGATCTGCTTTTTGGTGAGGCGGACGCAGATGGGTCTGCCATGGGGACAGTATTTCAGGTCCTCCCGCTCCAACACCTGACGCACCAGTGCCTCCCGCTCTACGGGATCGGTGTGCCAACCAGCCTTGATGGCTGCTTTGCAGGCGATGGTGTGCAAAAGCTCATCCCGCAGTGCCTCCGGCTGGGCAGGACAGCCATCCTGCAGCCGGGCTGCCAACTGAGAGAGGCTCTCCCGGGCGTCTTGCGGATCAACATCCGCCGGGATTTCCCGCAGCACCACATTGCCCCCCTCGCCCTCTTCGATACCGAAGCCGCAGCGGGCAAAGAGCGCCCGGTTTTCCAGAATCACCGCAGCTTCCTCCCGGGCAATGGCACAAAGCAGGGGGTTCACCAAACTTTGGGACATGATGGGCAGCTGCTCTGCCCGAAGCTTTTCAAACAGAATCCGCTCATGGGCGGCGTGCTTGTCGATCAGATAGAGGTCTTCCCCTTCCTCCACAAGGAAATAGGTGTCGAAGGCCTCGCCGATGATGCGGTAGGAGATCGCCTCCGGCAGCTCCATCACCGTCTGCTCCGGTTCTGCAGGGGCTGCTGCGGGTTCTGCGCGCTTCGGTTCTTCCTGCCGCAAAACAGAGGCTTTTTCCTTCTTTTCTATCTTCGGGGCAGGCTGTTTTTTCGGTTCTGGCTTTTTTTCTTCAGGCTTCGTCTGCAATTCTGCCAGCATTTTCTCCGCCACACCGGCGTTGGGGGCGATCTGGGGAGATTTTATCACAGTTCGGAATTCCTCTGCGCTCATGGTGCGGAAGAAGGGTTCCTCCCGCTTGACGGGCTTTGCCGTGGCAGGAGGCGCCGCCCGCTTCACCGGCATTGCCGCAGGGGCAGGCGCCTGGGGTTGGGGCGGGGTGGGCAGCTTGGCATCCACCTTGCCGGAAAGCCGGTTCAAGGAGGACATGGCCCCATAATAGACGCAGTCATAGGCGTCCCGCTCGTTTAAGAACTTCACCTCCGTCTTGGCGGGGTGAATGTTTACATCCACCGCCCCAAGGGGCATGGTCAGCTCCAGCACACAGGCGGGGAACCGCCCGGTCATCATCTGATTTTTATACGCCTCCTCCAAAGCCGCGCTGAGTAGGAGGGATTTCACATATCGTCCGTTGACGAAGAAAATCTGATAGTTACGATTTCCCCGGGAGGCAGTGGGCTTGGAAATATAGCCGTGTACCCGGGTCTTTTCCCATTTGGAGTCTAATTCCACCATTTCCATGGCGGTCTGGCGGCCAAATACGCTGTAGATGGCGCTGAGCAGCTTGCCATCGCCGGGGGTGGACAGGTCTTCCCTGCCGTCCCGCAGGAAGCGCATGGCAATATCCGGGTGGGCCACCGCCTGCTTCTGCACGGCAGCAAAGACGGCAGCACCCTCGGTGCTGTCCCGCTTCATGAATTTCATGCGGGCGGGGGTATTGTAGAACAGATCCCGCACAATGATGGTGGTGCCTGCCGGGCAGCCTGCTTCCCTGCGGGACAGGACTTTTCCCGCCTCCAGATGCAGGCTGATGCCAAGGGGCCGTTCCGCCTCGCGGGTCATCAGGTCAATTTTCGACACTGCCGCAATGGCAGCCAGGGCTTCTCCACGGAAGCCTAAGGTGCCGATGGCCTCTAAGTCCTCCTTTTTGCGGAGCTTGGAGGTGGCATGGGGCAGGAATGCAATCTCTGCATCCTCCGGGGCCATGCCGCAGCCGTCATCGGTGATGCGAAGGAAGGTCATGCCCCCATTCTGAATCTCCACGGTGATGCGCTTTGCCCCAGCATCGATGGCATTTTCCAGAAGCTCCTTCACCACAGAGGCGGGGCGCTCCACCACCTCACCGGCGGCGATCAGATCCGCCACATGAGGGGATAATTGGGTAATCTTAGCCATAGTCTTGTCTCCCTCAGGCTGCCAACAGCATGACGAGCATACCTAAACCGTTTACAAGGGTATGCACACCGATGCTGGCCCAGATGCTGCCCCCAAACTCCATCGCCCAGATCAGGGCAAAGCTGGCGGGTAAATACTGAACAAAGCTCAGAACGATGTTCAGCGCCGATTCTGTGCCAATGTAACCGATCACATGGATGGAGGAAAACACCAAAATGGTGACAATATAGGCAAGGGCACGGCTGCGGGTTCGCAGCGAGGTAAAAATCAGACCACGGAACAGCACCTCCTCTGCCAGAGGGGCAAAGAGAACGGTAAAAATCACGATCTCAAGGGGATTGGTTCCCAGCATGGTCTGTATGGCGGCATCGTTGATGTTCTCCATGGTGGGAGAAATGATCTGGGTCAGAATGCCCATCACAATATTGCCCGCAAAATACATGGCAAAGCCGCCGAACACTGCGCCAAAGAAACGGCCGACAAATCGGGGAATCTGACAGGCCGAGCGCACAAGATAGCGCCAGAAGGCAATGATCGCAAAGCAGAAGTTAATCAGGCCGTAGACAAAATTGATATGAACAGAGAGGACATCCTCTTCCAGGGGAAGACCCAGCAGGGAAATCACAAGGCCTACGAGGATGCTCATTCCCAGAGGAATCACCAGAAAATAGAAGGGAAGATAGATCCATCCTGCAAGTCTCTCCCGGGAATCCGGCAGGATAATGGCAGGGATCGGTTCAGGATACATGGCAGCCTCCTTTCCGCTCTGTCAGAGCTGCTGCTTGAGTTGATAGAGGACATTCAGGGCCTCAATGGGGGTCAGGGTCTCCACACAAAGATCCTGCAGCTGGGTGCGGATGGCATCCGGCGCGGGTTCGGATTGCGCATAAACTGCCGCTTTCGGCATAGCCGGACGCTCGCCTGCTTCCAGCTCCGTCAGAAGCTGACGGCTGCGGGCAATCACCTGCTCCGGCAGGCCAGCCAGACGGGCTACCTCTACGCCGTAGGAATCATCTGCCGCACCGGGGACGATCTTGCGAAGGAAAATCATTTCCTCGCCCCGCTTTTTCACGGCAATGTTATAGTTTTTCACATTGGGAAGCTGCTGCTCAATGTCAGCAAGCTCATGATAATGGGTGGCAAACAGGGTGCGTGCCCCCAGCTTTTCCGGGTCTGCCACATGCTCCAGCACTGCCCGGGCAATGGCCATGCCATCAAAGGTGGAGGTGCCTCTGCCGATCTCATCAAGGATCAGCAAAGAGCGGGAGGTGCCGCAGCGCAGGATCTCCGCCACCTCGGACATCTCCACCATGAAGGTGGACTGGCCGGAGGCCAGATCATCCGACGCACCAATGCGGGTAAAGATCCGGTCTGTCACGCCGATGCGGGCAGAGCTGGCGGGAACGAAGCTGCCCACCTGAGCCATCAGGGTAATCAGGGCCACCTGACGCATATAGGTGGATTTGCCCGCCATATTGGGGCCGGTGATGATGGCAACGGTGCTGCCTTGGGCGCCAAGATCCGTGTCATTGGGCACAAACAGGCTGTGGCGCAGCATTTTCTCCACCACGGGATGCCGACCATCGGTGATGCGAATCTCAAGGCCGCCATCCACCACGGGACGGCAGTAATTATTGGCGCAGGCCACACAGGCCAGACTCTGCAAGGTGTCCACCCCGGCAATGGCCTGGGCGGTGCGCTGTACCCGCACGGCCTGGGCAGCAAAGAGATCCAGAAGCTCGCAATAAAGCCGATACTCTATGGCGCTGGAGCGCTCTTTGGCATTGAGGATGGTGTTTTCCAGTTCCTTGAGCTCCTGGGTGATGTAACGCTCGTTGTTGGCAAGGGTCTGCTTGCGGATGTAGGTGTCAGGTACCAGATCGATCTGGCCCTTGCTGACTTCAATATAGTAGCCGAACACCCGGTTATAGCCCACCCGAAGGGTGCGGATGCCGGTTTTTTCCCGTTCACGGGCGGCGATCTCATCCAAAAGACCTTCGCCGCCGTTCATAATCTTTCTCAGCTCATCCAATTCCGGGCAGTAACCTTCCCGGAACATGCCGCCTTCCCGCACCGTAAAGGGGGGATTATCGTCAATGGCAGCATCGATCATGGCTTTCAGATCCTCCATGGGATCCAACTGCTCCCGGATGCCGCAGAGCATACCGGAACTGCACACCGAAAGCAGCTCCCGGATGGCAGGCAAATTGGCACAACCGGAGGCAAACGCCACAAAATCGCGGCAGTTGGCAGTGCCGGAGGCAATACGGGAGATGATGCGCTCCAAATCGCTGACGGCGGAAAGCAGCTGTGCCAGCTCTTCCCGCAGAATCATATTGGAGCAAAGCTCCTCCACACTGTCCAGTCTTTTATCAATGGCCTTGGGCTGCAGCAGGGGGCGATCCAGCCAGCTTCGCAGCATGCGGCCACCCATGGCGGTTTTGGTTTTATCCAGCACCCAAAGGAGGCTGCCCCGCTTATCCTGCCCCCGAAGGGTATGGGTCAGCTCCAGATTGCGCCGGGCATTGAGATCCAGCTCCATGAAACGGTTGGA
>JAZRCV010000184.1:0-1583 GCA_045659925.1 Faecousia sp. | reverse complement strand
GGGGCAAAGGAAGCAGAACTGAGCCTCTTCGTGTGCGACGGCTCCCAAGCCCTGACAGAAGAGGATCAGACCGCCATTGCAGCCGCCAAGGAAGCCCCCTGCGCCATCGGCCTCATCAACAAATCCGACCTGGGCACGAAGCTCACCCCCAACGATCTGCCCTTCGACACCGTTCTCACCATCTGCGCCAAGGATGGCAGCGGACTGGATGCCCTGAAAGAGGCAGTGGAGGCCCGCTTCGGCACGGAAGGCCGGGTGGATGGCTCCATTCTCACCAATGTGCGGCAGGCAGCCGCGGTGGAGCGGGCGGCAAAGGCCGTAGATGGGGCAATCGGCTCCATGGGTGCGGGCATGACCCCGGATGCAGTGCTTTTAGATGTGGAGGCCGCCATGGAAGCCCTTGGAGAGATCACCGGACGCACCGTCCGGGAGGACATCACAAACCGAATTTTTGAACGCTTCTGCGTCGGAAAATAAAGGAGCAGCCAATGATCGCATATTTAGACAATTCCGCCACCACCCGGCCCTGTCCGGAAGCAGTGGCAGCCATAGAAGAAACCCTCAAAACCTGCTGGGGTAATCCTTCCTCTGTACACCGTCTGGGCACCGATGCCGCCCACCGTCTGGCAAAGGCCCGAGAGCAGGTGGCAGCCGCCATGGGTGCGGAGCCGGAGCGGGTGTTTTTCACCTCCGGCGGCACAGAAGCGGACAACTGGGCAGTATTTTCCAGTGCCCAGCGTCTGAAAAAGAGGGGAAACCACATCATCACCACCAGCGTGGAGCACCACGCCATCCTGCACCCCATGCAGAAGCTCCGGGAGCAGGGCTTTGAGGTGACCTACCTGCAGCCGGACGCAATGGGCAGGATCACGGTGGAGCAGCTGAGTGATGCTCTGCGGGAGGATACCATTCTGGTTTCCATCATGATGGTGAACAACGAGACCGGTGCAGTGATGCCCATTGAAAAAATGGCCAAGCTGACCCACCGCCGCTGCCCCAACGCCCTGTTCCACACGGACGCAGTGCAGGGCTTCCTGAAGATCCCCTTCCGGGCTAAGACCCTGGGTGCGGATCTGATCTCCGTTTCCGGGCATAAGATTCATGCTGTGAAGGGCATCGGCGCATTGTATATCCGCCCCGGCCTGCCCCTGCCCGCCTACCTGCACGGCGGCGGACAGGAGAAGAATTTCCGCTCCGGCACAGAGCCCATGCCCGCCATCGCCGCCATGGGCGCCGCCTGCGAAGCGGGAAGCGCACACCTGCGGGAGGACATCGCACGGCAAAGCGCCCTGCGGGATGATTTAATTCAGCGTCTTCAGAATTTTGAGGGCATCACCCTCACAGGCTGCGCGGAAGCCCCCCACATTGTAGGCTGCTCCCTGCCGGGAATCCCCAGCCAGAACACCATCAACATCCTGCAGGAGCATGATGTCTATGTTTCCGCCGGTTCCGCCTGCTCCAAGGGGCATCGCAGCCATGTGCTGGAGGCCCTTGGCCTGCCCCCGGAGGTCATCGACGGCAGCATCCGCATCTCCATTTCCCGGGAAACCCAGCCGGAAGAGCTGGACAAGCTCATGGAGGGC
>JAZRCV010000183.1:0-11326 GCA_045659925.1 Faecousia sp. | reverse complement strand
TGGATGGTGACGGTGACATCGTCGTGAAGGGATACCGCCTGCATGATCATATCCAGTTCGTGATAGCCGTCAGGACGGGTGCCCAAAATGTCCAGAGTGAGATTCAGTTTGGCAAAAGCGGATAAGGTAATGGTGTTCATTCTGCGATCACCCTTGCCTCCAGATAGTAGCGCTTTTCCCGGCTGTGACCCATGGAGAAGGTCTTGCGGGGCAGAACGCCATCGGCGATGACACCCCGGAACAGCTGGCCCTTTTCCATCGTGGGCAGCAGGAAGCCAATGGAATTCTCCTGGGCAGCCAGAGAAATGAGGGCGTCATCATCGTGGATGTAGTCCACCACACCCTCGTGTTCTGTCAAGTATTCGTCAAGGAAGCTCTGCAGCACACCCACGGCCAGCTCGCTCTTTGCCCGGTCCAGATAGACCGTGCCCTGCTGCTTACCGATGTACCACTGCACCGGATAGCCACCTTCTGCGCAGCAGTCCTTTTCCATGGCGGACAGGAGCTGTTCCGGCTTCGTTTTGCATACAAAACGGTGGATGGGTTCAAATACCAGTGCCTCATCATGGATGTTTCCCAGTTCTACAAGGGCATAGCGGGCGGGATGATGGGAGAGATCTTCGCCGGGGTGCTTGGCCTTCAGCTCTTCGTAGCAGGATTTTGCGGTGGCAAGGGAGTGGTTGCCGTCGCCCACGGCGAACACCATGGGAGTGCCCTGCAGGTCCTCATATTTTTTGCCCACATTGGCGCTGTATTCGGTGAGGACACGGTCAAAAGCCTCGGCGGCTTCGTCATTCACCAGCCAGCCTGCGATATGGCCGCCGCCCATCATGAGATCAAAGTCATAAAGCTTGGAAAGCTGATCCTTTTTTGCGGCAATGGGCTCAATGAGTAAGCGCTCATGGTCGTCGCAGAGCATCAGGACATGGGGAAGCTCAATGGAGGCATCGCGGCGGATCTTCTGGCGGGGCGGAATGCGCTCCACCACGGTCTTTTCCGTGGCGCGGATAGCGGAGGTGGAGCCTGCGGAGAAGTCATAGGCGTCCAGATCTACCATACCCACCAGACCCTTGCGGATGGCGCCGTTTTCCATGGTGCGCTCCACATAGATATAGCTGTTGGGATAGCAGGTGAAAATGCCGTCTTCACGGTATTTTTTCATGGTTTCGAAAATTTTAAGGGTGTGTTCGTCTTCCTGGGGGGTGCCAAGCTCTGCCTCGGGCAGAATCAGGTGGAAGGTGGAGGGAGCATCTTCGGTCAGCTTTCGCACCTCGTTCCAATAGGCGGGGTCGGAGGAGAACTGGTCGCAGGCGATGACTGCCCAGGTTTCCGGCTTAGCGCTCTTGGGCAGGAGAATATCGGCAGAGGTAAAAGTATTCATAATCAACCTTCTTTCGGAATATACAAGGGGGATGTTTTTTGCTTTATAACAGCATTATATACGATGAAATAATAATTTCAAGTTATTTTTTAATCGTTTAATTTTGAACTCAGCCGCATAAACTCCGGGTTTTCGATATAAAATAACGCCGGGAATCAAACGAATGGAGGTAAGCAAATGGATTCGTTGGCTTTGATCCTCGCCATTGTTGGCGCACTCAACTGGGGCCTTGTGGGGATTTTCAGATTCGATCTGGTTGCCTGGATTTTTGGCGGTCAGACCAGCGGCCTGTCCCGGATTATTTTTACCCTGGTGGGTCTGGCGGGCCTGTGGTGCATCTCTCTGCTCTTCCGCAGAGGCGCCAATGCTTCCCTGGAGGAATGATTCTGGCCCAAAAGGGAGCGCGTCGAAGGACCTTCGACGCGCTGCGTTACATTATGAAGTTGATTACTCAAACTGGCAGCGAACGATGCAGGAAACGCTCTCGTCGCCCACGGTTGCGGTGACGGTGGCGGTGCCACTGCCCACTGCTTCCACATAGCCGGTCACATCCACTCTGGCCACATCTTCATCGGAGCTTTCCCATTTGGGGGTGCTGCCGTCGCCGCCGGTGAGAACGAGCATGGTGTTCTCTGTCTTTTCAAAGAAGGAAATATCCTCCATGCTGATGCTCAGCGGCTCTGTGCCGGAGACGGGCTCAGCGGCATCGGGGTCAGTCGTGGGTTCGGGATCAGGTTCCGGAACCGCTGCTTCAAAGCTGCAGATGACGCGGCAGTGGGCAACATAGGCGCCGCACATGATGGTGATGTCGGCTTCGCCGGGGGCCTTGGCGGTAACGGTACCATCCTGGGTCACACTGGCAATGGCAGAATCATTCACAGAGAAGATCACCTGATCGGTGGTGTTTGCAGGCTGTACGGCAGTTTGGATCTGGGCAGATGCACCTTCTTCGGTGAGGGTCAGCTCAGAAACATCCACAGCAAGCTGGGTGCAGGCGATCTTTTTGGGGGCGGGTTCCGTGACGGCGGGCTTCAGGAAGGGCAGAAGCTCGAAGGAATAGAGAATGTAGCCGGTAAAGCCAACCAGCAGGACCAAAAGACCAAGCAGTGCCAGAATCTTGCCTGCAATGGGCTTGCGCTCGGGGGCATACTCATCCAGAGGGCGCTCGTCGTAATCAAAATGGTCACCCATATAATTCCGGGAAGAATCCGGCTGCCCCTGGCAAATCGGGCAGCGACCCTCACTGGGATTGTAGATGGTGCCGCAAAATTCGCAAATAATGGTTTTGTCCATAGAATCTCCTTACCGCCGCAGCGGATGATAATACAATAATGAATTGCAGATATTATAACATCTTTGCGCCGTTAAGACAATAAATAATATTGCTTTTTTTATAAAATTATCTTATGATATGTAATAGGGAAATTAGTCGAATAACGCTGCCGCGTTCCTTTGGAGCATTCCGGGACGGCAGCCCCATATTTTGGCGCAGTGATCTGCGCCTGTCAGGGAGGCGATTTCATGTCCGAATTAAAACCCGTAACCCCGCTGCTGGATGCCATGAGTGTACAGGAGTGCTTCAGCAACCGCGGCAGCACAGCCTGCTATCATGCAGTGCACCGCGAGACGGGCAAGCGGTTTGTACTCAAGCATATCCGAATTCCCGAAACCGAAGAGAGAACTCTGGCCCTGATTCTGACGGGTGCCGTAACGGATGAGACGGGAGCGCAGGATTACTATGAAGAGGTTGCCAATGGCATCCGCAGAGAGGTCATTAAGCTCTCATCCTTCTCCGGCCATTGCTGCATGGCACCCTGGTCCGGCTATCAGGTGGAGCCCCGGGAGGATATTGGCTATGATGTCTATCTCCTGATGCCCTATCAGAGCACACTGAGCGACTGCCTGCGCAGCAATGGTATGTCCCAGCTGCAGGCGCTCAATTTTGGCATCGATCTTTGCAATGCACTGGAGATTCTTCGGGATGCAGGCTATGTCTATCTGAATTTAAAGCCGGAGAATATTCTGGTGGATGGCAACGGCCATCATATGATCGGCGATCTGGGTCTGATGCCCATTGAGGAACTGAGCTATTGTGCCGTTCCGGAGGGGTATCTGAATGACTTTACCGCACCGGAGCTGATGCAGCTGTTTGCGGTGCCGGATCTGACCTCCGATATCTATTCCCTTGGTCTGATCCTGTATTATATTTTCAACGGCAGCCGTCTGCCCTTTGATGATGGGGAGCAAAAGCCGGAAAAGATCCGTCAGATGCGGCTGCAGGGCAAGGCTCTGCCCATGCCGGTGTATGCCGATGGTGAGCTTGCCGAGATCATTGCCCGGGCCTGCGATCCGGATCCCCGGAAGCGCTGGGCCACCCCGGCAGAGCTGCGTCAGGCATTGATCCTTTATATGCGGCGCAATGTGGTGTCCGATCAGCTTCTGGTGCCGCCGGCAGCAGAAGAAGCGCAGCTTCCCACAGAGGAAGCCGTGCTGGCCCCGGAGATTCCGGCGGAAGCGGCACCCCTGAGCGTGCAGGAAGTCCCGATGGAGCTGCCCTCGGATGAAGTGCCCATGGGAAGCATGCCTGCAGAGGATATTCCCGCGATGCAGCTGCCCCAGGAAGAAATGGCTGTGCTGGCAGAGGCTGTGGCGGAAGAAGCGCCTGCAATGGAATATGTGCAGGAGCAGGAGTATGCAGAAGAACCCCAGGCAGAAGCCATGGCGGAAGAAGCTTATGACTATGACGAAGCATCCGAACTGGATGCCTTTGCGGCATCTTTGAATGACGGCACAGTGGAAGATCTGTCCATAGATGCATTCCTGGCCTCTGTCAATGATGTGCTGGAAGAAGGCGATCCGGAACCCTTTGTGGATGCCCCGGATTTTGAAGCCAATGAGGCGGCACAAAAAGAAGAGCAGCCGGTGAAGGGCAAGAAGAAGGTTTGGCTGCCCATTACAATTGCGCTGCTGGCCCTGGGCCTGCTGGGTGCTGCAATCTTCTATTTCTATTCCAACTGGTATCTTGTCACAATGGATGCAATCAGTGTGGCAGAGCGTACCGACACCACGATTACCGTTTCCTACGCTCTGAGCACGCCGGATCCTGAACTGAGCTGGGAATGCATTGATACTTATGGCAACAGCTTCCCCGGCATCGCTGGGGAGGATAGCGTTACCTTCCAGGATCTGACCCCCGGTATGCAGTATACCATCAATTTCTTCCCCGGCAAGCTCCATAAGCTGCAGGGCGAAACTTCCATCAGCGCGGCAACTGCCACGCAGACCCAGATCGTTACCATGAGTGCAATGCCCGGCGGCAACAGCACCACGGCGGAAGTCACCATCGTGGTATCCGGTCCGGAGCCGGAAAAATGGATGCTGACCTATTCCTCCTCCAACAGCGATTCCGGCAGTGTGACATTCTCCGGTCACAGCGTTCTGGTTCCTGGTCTGAATCTGCACGACAGCTATACCTTTGAACTCCATACGCCGGATGGCTTCTATCTTGGCGGCCAGACCAGCTGCGAGCTGAGTATGACGGCCAATGTGCAGGCAAGGGATCTGCAGGTTATCGCAGCAACGGAGGATTCTCTGAGTGTTACCTGGGAGAGCCTTGCAGATGCGCCCCAGTTCTGGAGCGTCACCTGTGTGGGTGATAATTACAACCAAACTCTGGATGTGACAGAGTGTGCCGCCACCTTCACCGGCACGAATCTGAACACCGCCTATACCTTTATGGTCACCGCCGAGGGGCTGAGTGTACCTCTGTCCGTCTCTCTGCCTGCCAATGCCACAGTGATTACCTCTCTCGAGGCAGAGGCTGTGGATGCAGGCAGCATTGAGGTGGTGTGGGCCAACTCCGAGCCTCTGCCGGAGGGTGGCTGGGTGGTTCGCTATCTTGTGGGCGGCGACGAGAACCTGAGCGGCAGTGTGGCAGTAGCGGAAGGTACTACCACTGTGCTGCGTGGGCTTCCGCCCAAATCTGAGATCGTGGTCATGCTGCAGGCTGCCAACGGCACTGCCATCATCGGCCAGCAGGCCATCACTGTCATGATGCCGGAGGCAGCAGAGTTTACCGCTCATGACTTTGTGGCCAGCGAGAGCGAGCTGAAGCTCTATGCCCTTCCGGCACAGGAAAGCTGGGGCTATGACGATCTTGGGGACGCAGCTGAAAATTATGATCCCGGCGTATCCGTGGCGGTTGCGCTGAAGGGTTCCGCTTCCTTTGCTTCTTCTGATGCAGATGAAACGCCCATTACACTGGTCATTCGCACAGAAAACGGCAATGTGGTGGCCTATGAAGCAGTTTCCCATGCATGGAATGAGATCTGGCAGAATGGCCGATACCTCACCTCCCTCAAGCTGCCCCAGACACCGGGCAGCTATCAGGTGGAGCTGTATTTCAATGGCGGCTATGTCAATCGCTGTGCCGTCACCGTGAACGGCTAAACAAAACATATAGCAAAAGGAGCTGACCAAAAGCCGGTCAGCTCCTTTCAGCGGGGCGAAAAAGTCTTTTCGCCCCGCTGTGCGGTTTTCAGAACTTTCTATGAAAATTCTGAAAACCTGTTTGATTGAACGCGAAGGGGGCTTTTTGCCCCCTTCACTCTTCCCCCGCTACTCAATCGTGGAGGTCTACATTATAGTTTTTTGACAGTCTCAAAGGAGCTGACCGAAAGTCGGTCAGCTCCTTTTATGTTATGAATTATGAAGTTTTTGCGGTGTCTCCTTCAAAGAAGGGCCGCAGGGAAAAACGGTCTGTAAAGGTAAAATGCTTTTCCAGACCTCGGCTGAAGAGGCCGATCAGTGTGCCGTTGACTAAGGCGCACACAATGGTGCCCACCTGCACCCCAACAAACTGCCCGAAGCCAAAGAAAAGGAAGGACATTGCCAGCGCTACGAGACAGCTGATGCAATCATACCAGGTCTTGAAACGGTGGATGGGAATGCGGTATTTTTCCGACAGCCGCTTGACAAACAGCTCATAGACCTCCGGGGCGATGTAGGTGTGGAATACCAGGCTGACGCCCAGTGCGCACAGCACCATGCCAAAGGCATAGCCGCCCAGCCGCATGGCAATGTGGTCAAAGGGGATGTAGCGCACCGCCAGCATGGCACCGTCCAGCATAAAGCCGTAGAGCACCGCCGTGACGAAGGAGAACAGGTCCGAAAGCCGGACACGGCCCAGCAGGAGAAACAGCACGATCAGCAGTACCGCCTGCAGCACATATTCCGCCATGCCAAAGGTGAAGAAAGGCAGGGCCGGGGAAACCGCCCGGTACAGCACATAGGCGGGGGCCACCACCATGGACACACCGAAATCCGCCTTCTCCATGAAGGCAACGCCGATGGCGATGGCAATTAACCCCAATAGGTAGGCAAGCTCCGTGGAAAAGGCTGCCTTTTTCTGAAGGTTTGACATTATTCCTTGGTCAGCAGCTCTGCGATCTGAACAGCGTTGGTGGCAGCGCCCTTGCGGACCTGGTCACCGCAGCACCACAGGTTGATGCCGTTGTCGTCGGTCAGGTCGGGACGGATGCGGCCCACGAATACGATGTCCTGATTGGAGGTCTCGATGGGCATGGGATAGCGGGAAGCTGCCAGATCGTCCACCAGACGGCAGCCGGGAGCGGAGGCGATGACTTCGCTGGCTTCTTTTACGCTGATAGGACGGTCAAAGTGCAGGGTAGCGGAGATGGAGTGGCTGCGGACAACGGGAACGCGCACGCAGGTGCAGGAGACCTTCAGGTCGGGCAGGTGCATGATCTTGCGGCCTTCGTTCTGCATCTTCATTTCTTCGCTGGTGTAGCCCTCGAATGCTTCGCCGCCGATCTGGGGGATCAGGTTATAGGCGATCTGATGGGAGAAGATCTTTGCCTCTACAGGCTCACCTGCGCGGATGGCTTCCACCTGCTGTTCCAGCTCGATGGGGCCGCCTGCGCCTGCACCGGAAACCGCCTGATAGGTGGAAACGGTCATGCTGCGGATGGGAGCGATCTTATTGAGGGCGTTGACTGCGGTTACGGTGATGATGGTGGAGCAGTTAGGGTTGGAGATGATACCCTTATGGTTTTTGAAATCCTCGGGGTTGACTTCCGGTACGATCAGGGGAACATTGGGATCCATGCGGAATGCGGAGGAGTTATCCACAAACACGGCACCTGCTGCCACGATGGCAGGGGCAAACTGCTTGGCAATGGCATTTTCTGCGGCACCCAGCACGATGTCCATACCGGCAAAGGCTTCATCGCAGGCCAGCTCTACTTCGATTTCGCCGCCGGCGAAGGGCAGCTTCTTGCCCACGCTGCGGGGGCTTGCCAGAAGGTGCAGCTCTTCAATGGGGAACTGACGCTCTTCCAGAATGTTCATCATTTCGCGGCCCACCGCACCGGTGGCGCCCAGAATGGCAACTTTGTATTTCTTCATTTTATTTACCTCCTGTAGATAGGAAATTATACGAAACTATTGTAAAGCACGCGGATGGCATTGCTGAAATCCTTGTTGTCTACGCCAACGATGATGTTCAGCTCTTCCGGGCCCTGGGTGATGGTACGGACATTGATGCCGTTTTCGCCCAGTTTTGCGAAGATTTTGCCGGAAACACCGGTGCGGAAGGCCATCTTGCGGCCGACTGCCGCCACGATGGCAATATTGTCGATCACCTTGAGGGAGTCTGGCTTCATGATCTTCTCCAGCTCAGCCAGGATGGAGTAGAGGCAGGGGGTCAGACTTGCGGTGGTGACCACCATGGAGATGTTGTCAATGCCGGAGGGGGCATATTCCACATTGAGACCGTGCTTCTCAAACACCTCTAAGATCTTGCGCCATGCGCCTACCTCGGAGGACATGCCGTGCTTTGCAATGGTAATGACAGAGTAATCCTTGCGGCCTGCGATGCCGGTGATGAAGTCCTCCTGAGCGGGATCGTCATTGTCCTCAAAGGAGCCAAGGATCAGAGTGCCGGGATGCTCGGGGCAGTTGGTGTTGCGGATGTTCAGGGGGATGTTCTTTTCACGAACCGGGAAAATGGTCAGCTCGTGCAGCACCTGTGCGCCAAGGTAGCTGAGTTCCCGCAGTTCGTTATAGGTGATCCGCTCGATGGGGCGGGGGTTCTCCACGATGCGGGGGTCGGCCATCAGGATGCCGGAAACATCGGTCCAGTTTTCGTAGACATCTGCATCCAGTGCGGCTGCGGCCAGAGCGCCGGTAATGTCGCTGCCGCCGCGGCTAAAGGTCTTGATCTTGCTGTCGGGCATGACGCCGTAGAAACCGGGGATGACGATGCCCCGGGGGCTCATGAGCTGCTGCAGGGCCGCATAGCTGGCCTTCTGGTTTACGCTGCCGTCAAAATTGAACTGCAGCCAGCGGCTGGCGTCTACAAAGTCGAAGCCAAGGTAATCTGCCATCAGCATGGCAGAGAAGTATTCACCACGGGATACCAGTTCGTCCTGAGAGATACCTTTTTCCATCTGCTCCCGCAGGCGCTTCATTTCGCCCTCGATATCGGTCTTGAGCTGCAGGGTGTCGCGAATTGCTGCATAGCGGTCGAAGATCATCTGGAAGATGCTGTCGCAGGGGACACCATACTGCAGGTGGGCGTGGCACAGATAGAGGAGATCCGTCAGCTTATGGTCGCCGCTGTAGCGCTTGCCTGCAGCGGATACCACCACCACCCGGCGGTCGGGATCTGCGTCCACGATGGCTTTTACTTTTGCGTATTGGCTGGCGTCCGCCATGGACGAACCGCCGAATTTCAAAACTTTCAGCATAGGTCTAAACTCCTTTCACACTTACCGGATGCCTGCCATAAAGGCTTCAGGATCCTGCGCTGCAATGGAGGCCATAAAGGCGTGCATCTGCAGATTGCTGACAGGCTTTGTCACGATGCCCTCACCCAGTGTATGGTCGAACAGCTCGTCAAGCCACTCGCTCTTTGCAGTGGTGCGGACATAGTAGGGGTGGGCGTGGCTGCCCTGCGGTACCGGGTTGGCTGCGCTGCCGTAGAAGCCCCGTTCGCCCTGCAGGATGTCGATGCAGTCCTGCACCATATTGGCTGCGGTGGGGAAGCGGCCTGCGCCCTGACCGTAGTAGCTCTGCTCGCCAAGGTATTCGCCGGTATAGGTGATGAGATTAAAGTTGGAGGGAACGGCGGCCATCATATCCCGATTGCTCAGCAAGGTGGGCTCCACCCATGCGCTGACGCCGTCAGCAGTCTTCAGGCCGGTGGCCACCAGCTTACATACGAAGCCGGCTTCGGTGAAGGTGCGGATATCGCCGTCGGTGATGTTGCGGATGCCGAAGACAGGGACATCGGCTTCCTTGAGAAGGCAGTCAAATGCCACATTGGAGGAGATGATCAGCTTACGCTGAATGTCCAGACCGTCGATATCGGCAGAGGGGTCAGCCTCTGCGTAGCCCAGTTCCTGTGCTCTTGCCAGAACATCGGCAAAGCGCACCGGGCTCTTCAGCATGGTGTCGAGAATATAGTTGGTGGTGCCGTTCATGATACCCTGAATGCTCATGATATCGTCCATCCGGCGGGCACGCTCCAGGTTTACAAGCCAGGGGATGCCGCCGCCCACGGCAGCAGTGCAGCGCAGGCAGGCACCGGATTCTTTGGCGGCACTGATCAGCTCCTGATAATAGTGGCTGATGAGGTGCTTGTTGGCGGTGACATAGTTCTTGCCCGCCTTCAGTGCTGCCATAGCAAATTCAAAGGCCGGATGCAGACCGCCCATGGCCTCGGCAATGGTATCCACTTCGGGATCATTTATAATTGTATCGAAATCATGCACAAGACGCTCGCCCAGTTCGGGGAAGCTGCGAAGGTCCAGCACATACTTTACTTCCATATCTTCGCGCGGAGCAATGATGCGGTCAACACCGCCGCCCACGACGCCATAACCCAATAATGCGATTTTCATTTTTCTCACCCTTTGTGTACTCAAACTGGACAAATGTTTCTGCAGGAAAAACACTTGACTTTCTGTGAAAAACAATATATCATATGTTTGTGAAAAATGCAAGAAAAAAGATTGGAGTTTTTTTTATGAATTACCAAAGCACCAGAAATCATGCCCTGACAGCGGTATCCACGGCTGCGGTACTGCGCGGCATTGCTTCGGATGGTGGACTTTTCATTCTGAAAGATTTTTCCGCGCTGAACTTTGACTGGCGCGCTGCCCTTGAAAAAGATACCCTCGGCATGGCTGAGCAGATTCTCGGCGCCCTGCTGCCCGACTATCCCAATATGGGCGAGCTGGTTCGCCGGGCCTATACCGGCAAGTTTGAGACGGAGGATCTGACCCCCGTGGTTCCCGTGGGCGATCGCTATGTGCTGGAGCTGTTCCGTGGCCCCACCTCCGCATTTAAAGATGTGGCCCTTTCCATGCTGCCCCAGCTCATCACAGCAGCAAGAGCAAGCGAAGGTGTGGAGGATGAGATCGTGATCCTCACCGCCACCTCCGGCGACACCGGCAAGGCTGCCCTGGAAGGCTTCCACGATGTGGAAGGCACCCGTATTATTGTATTCTTCCCGGAAAATGGTGTGTCCAGTGTGCAGAAGGCCCAGATGGTCACCCAGGCGGGTAAGAATGTATGCGTTTGCGGCATCAACGGCAATTTTGACGATGCCCAGACCGGCGTGAAGAACACCTTCGCCGCTGTGGAAGCAGGCGACCTGCTCTGCGGCAAGGGTGCAAGACTTTCCTCCGCCAACTCCATCAACATTGGCCGTCTGGCTCCTCAGGTGGTATACTATTTTAAAGCATATGCCGATCTCGTGAAGTGGGGCAAGTGTGCCATGGGTGATCTTGTGGACTTCGTGGTTCCCACCGGCAACTTTGGCGACATTCTGGCAGGCTATTTTGCCAAGTACATGGGCCTTCCCGTGGGCCGTCTGGTCTGCGCCTCCAATGCCAACGATGTGCTGACCGACTTCATCCA
>JAZRCV010000182.1:0-8441 GCA_045659925.1 Faecousia sp. | reverse complement strand
TTGTTGCGATTATAACGAAGGCTTTGGCGAATTCGCAGCCGATTCGCGGACACCCGGGGACGGGTGTCCCTACGGTGAACCCTGTTAGTTTTTCGCTTGTCCCGGCTTTTGGGGAATACAGAAAGGCTGCCTCTGAGCCAGAGACAGCCTTTTTGGCGAATTACTGTTCAGCGTATACGGAGCACTGCTTGCGGTCCTTGCCCTTGCGCTCGAACTTGACCTTGCCGTCAATCAGAGCGAAGAGGGTGTTGTCGCTGCCCATGCCGACATTGGTGCCGGGATGGATGTGAGTGCCTCTCTGGCGAACCAGAATGTTGCCGGCCAGAACGAACTGACCATCCGCACGCTTCACGCCCAGTCTCTTGGACTCGGAGTCACGGCCGTTCTTGGTGGAGCCGCCGCCCTTCTTATGTGCGAAGAACTGTAAACTGATGTTCAGCATTGTGTTACACCTCCATAACTTCGATATGATCAGGATATTCATCCCGCCAATGGCTCAGGGTGAGCATCATGCCGGTGAGGACAGCCTGTACGGCATCTTCATCCTCACAGGTAGCGGGAAGTTTCAGAGTGATCTCGGCAGTTTCCTCATTCACTCTGGTTTTTGCACGCTCGCCCAGCACCTCAGTGATGGTGTCGGAAGCGAACGTCACGGCTGTGGAAACGGCTGCGCAGACGATGTCGGCGCCCGCTTCGGCATAGCCGCTGTGGCCGGAGCAGCGGAATCCGGTGATTCTGCCGTCCTCATTGAAAAACTCGACCTTTGTCATAACTTACAGGGCGATCTTTTCAATCTTAACCTTGGTGTAAGGCTGTCTGTGGCCACGGAGGGACTTGGAGTCCTTCTTGGGACGATACTTGAAAACGACGACCTTCTTGGCCTTGCCGTTCTTCAGAACCGTTGCCTCAACCTTGGCACCCTTGATAACGGGCTTACCAAACTTGGAGTTTTCGCCGTCCACAACTGCCAGAACCTGATCGAAGATTACGGTCTGCTCAGCTTCAGCGTTCAGCTTTTCGATGAAGAGTTCATCGCCTTCCTTCACGCTGTACTGCTTACCGCCGGTAACGATAATAGCCTGCATAGTTTCTTTGCACCTACCTTTTTTGTAGTCTCGCTCTGGGGGCGTGAGGGCGCACCTCAACTTATACCCCTTTGATGCGGCCCGTATATCTTACCACTATGAAAGGCGAATGTCAAACATTATTTTACTTTTTTTGCAGGAAAATCCCGCTTTTTTTCCCACCCACGGGACAGATTTTCGCTCTGCGCCGTTTTTCACAATTTATTTACAAAATAGGTAGGGTCTTGGGAACAATGCCGCTTTGAAAAACGGCGAAACTGTGCTATAATAATGAAGATATACTGGAAAGTATCGCTGCTTTGGCAGTGATAAAGGAGGCGCAGTTTTATGTGGAAAAAAGCAATAAGCGTCCTGTTGGCTTTGGCCTGTATGGCAGCATGTTTTAGCGGCTGCAGCAGTTCCGAAGAAACCGTCCCGGTGCAGTCGGTGGCGGAAATTCTCGGCATCGGCCCTCTGGGCATGGTGGACCGCTATGCCGGCGTGATCGAAGCCGGTGAATCCGTCAGCGTGGACAGCGACAGCACCATGGAGATCAAGGAAATCGCCGTCAGTGAGGGCGATACGGTCACCAAGGGTCAGGTGCTCTTTTCCTATGAGACCACTGTCCTGTCTCTGGATAAGGAGCGGCTGGAGCTTGAGGTGGAGCAGACCAACAACACCATCACCACCAAGAAAAACCAGATCACTGCCCTGAAGAAAGAGCAGTCCGCAGCCGCCTCTGCGGATAAGCTGCAGTATACCCTCCAGATCCAGCAGCTTGAGCTGGACATCAAGGAGGCAGAATACAGCGTCACCTCCAAGAAGAAGGAAATCGAACGCATCAAGGTCAGACTGGCAGATACCAATGTGCTCAGCCCGGTGGACGGCCGCATCAAGTCCGTCAATGCCGGGGGCAACAGCATGGATCCCATGACCGGCGAACCCCTGCCCCTGATCACCATCACCCAGTCCGGTGACTTCCGGGTGCGGGGTACGGTCAGCGAAATGACCGCCCAGACCTTTATGGAGGGTACCGCAGTCATCATCCGCTCCCGTGTGGATGAGGACGTCTTCTGGAACGGCAGTGTCCTTTCCGTAGACTGGGAAAACCCGGTGACGAATCAGAACGATTATTACTATATGCCCTCCGATGAGATGACCATCTCCAGCAAATATCCCTTCTATGTGGAGCTGGCAAGCAGCGAAGGCTTGATGCTGGGCCAGCATGTTTACATCGAACAGGATATCGGCCAGGGCTCCGGCGATGAAAACGCCCTCTACCTGCCTGCCTACTATCTGAGCGAGCTGGACGAAGAGCCTTGGGTATGGGTTGCCAACGGAAAAGACAAACTGGAAAAGCGCACCGTGGTGCTGGGCAACTACGACATTGAAATGGATACCTTTGAGGTGCTGGAAGGCCTGAGCCTGGAAGACTATATTGCCTATCCCAACGAAGGCTACAAGGCAGGCAGCAAGGTTCGCTACACCGACGAAGAAGAAATCCTGCCCGAAGAAGACGGTGCCATTCTCGATGAGGAAGGCGCAATCCTCGACGAAGAAGGCGTAATTCTGGACGAAGAAGGCGTGATCCTGGACGAAGAAGGTGCCATCCTTGATGAAAACGGCATGATCGCAGACGAAGAAATTCTTGTCGGCGACGAGGAAGGTGCTGTGGATGAAGAAGGCGCAGCAGATGCCCCCGCAGAATTCACCATCGACAGTGCTGCCGGCGGTGCCATCACGGACAGCGGCATCCGCTGGGGCGGCACAGCAGCGCAGCCCATGGTGGGCAATCTGACCCGGACGGATCCCGGTGTTGCCGCAATTCCCGGAACGGAGGCAGTGGGATGATTCTTTCCATGCAACATATTTATAAGGAATACATGCGGGGCAAGACGCCTGTGCCTGTGCTGCGGGATATCTGCCTTGAAGTGGAAGAGGGAGACTACCTTGCCATTATGGGCCCCTCCGGCTCCGGCAAGACCACGCTGATGAATCTCATCGGCTGTCTGGACAAGCCCACCTCCGGTTCCTACATCCTTCATAATCGCGACATCGTCACAAGAACCGACGATCAGCTTGCGGTGATCCGCAATAAGCACATCGGCTTTGTATTCCAGAGCTTCCACCTGCTGCCGAATCTCAGCGCGGTGGAGAATGTGGCTCTGCCCCTGCTGTATGCGGGAATGCCCCGGAAGGAGCGCCTTGCCCTGGCAAAGGAAGCCCTGGCAAGGGTGGGTCTGGAAGATCGACTGAGCTTCCGTCCCAATCAGCTTTCCGGCGGTCAGTGCCAGCGCGTGGCCATTGCCCGCGCCATCGTGGGCAAGCCCCGGCTGCTGCTGGCAGACGAGCCCACCGGCGCACTGGATACCGCCTCCGGTGAGCAGATTATGGAAATTTTCGATCAGCTCAATCAGGACGGCGTGTCCATCATCATGATTACCCACGAACCGGCCATCGCAGCCCGGGCGGGCAAGATCCTGCATCTGCTGGACGGACAGATCACCGAACTGCAGGAAAACCGGGACAATGAAGCTTCTGAGGAAGAACCCGAAGAGGCCGCACAGGCCGAGGCGGAGGAAGCAGCGGAAGAGACTGCTGCAGATCCGCAGGAGGCGCAGGACGAAGAAACCCCCGCGGAACACAGCGAAGAAGCTCCGGAAAATCAGAGCGACGAAGCAAAGGAAGCGCCCTGATGCCCAAAACTTATCATCAATTATCTGCAAAGAGGCTGTCGGAGTTCTACTCCGCTGGGCTTGCATGCTGAGAAAGGACGGATCCAAGTGAACAAGCGAAAAACAATCATTGCTGTGGTCTGTGTTTTGCTGGTGCTGGTGTTGGCGGCAGTGGGTGTCTCCTATGCCCTCAACCCGGAGCGGATCACCTGTAATGTCTATGCGGTCTCTGATCTGGCCATGGAGTACTGGGGGGATGAGAACATCACCTACGGCGAAGTGCGCTCAGATCAGGTGCAGACGGTCTATCTTTCCGATACCCAGCAGGTTACCGAGGTCTATGTCAAGGATGGCCAGAGCGTACGCAAGGGTGACAAGCTGCTGTCTTATGACACCACCCTCTCTGCCCTGGAAGTCTCCCGCAAGGAGATCGAGATCAAGCAGATGAAGGAAGAGCTGACCGCAGCCAAGAAAAAATATAACAACCTCGCAGGCTCCAAGGTTTACACCGTAGCCGCCGGAAAGCTGGACAGCGCCCCGGTGCAGCTTGCATTAGAGCCTGCAGAACCCACCTACCGGCTGACCTTCCTGACCAATGAGGCAGCCCCGGAGCAGACGACGCCGGAAGAAGAGACGGTAGTGCGCGGCCCCTCCGTGGATGAAGAGGGCATCGTGCAGACCTACTTCCGCTTCGACGGCATCGGCACCGGCACCCAGACGGATCCTTACCTCTATGTGTGTGCCGAAGGCATCCCCTTTGACACGGAATTCCTGCAGGAAATCGGCCTGCTGCCCAAGGAAGGGGAAGAAGAAACCCCTCCCGCAGAGGGCGAAACCACCCCTGAGGAAGAAGAAAACAAGGATCCCGACCCCGTGTATGTGGTATTCGGCATCAGCGAAGGCAACAAGCTCACCGGCAAGATCCTGCAGGCGGGCGGTATGTGCTTCACCATGAAGGACGGTAACATCTCCTTCATCGTCTTTGATGCATCGGACTACATCGGCCGCGGCTTTGGCGAACCGAAGCCCGAACCCGAGCCCCCCAAGCCCCCCGAACCTCCCAAGGAGGAGGACAATAATCAGGGCGGCACCAACCAGGGTGGTACCAATCAGGGTGGCACCAATCAGGGCGGTACCAACCAAGGTGGCACCAATCAGGGCGGCACCAATCAGGGTGGTTCCAACCAGGGCGGCACCAACCAGGGCGGCACCAACCAGGGCGGCACCAACCAGGGTGGCACCAGCAAACCCAATGGGAGCGGCAGCTCCACCAGCAAACCCAACGGCAGCGGCAGCTCCACCAGCAAGCCCAACGGCAGCGGCAGCAGCTCCACCAGCAAGCCCAACGGCAGCGGCAGCAGCTCCAGCAGCGGCACAACCACCGGCCCCAGCTATGCTGAGATTCAGGCCCAGAAGGCCGAGCTGCAGCAGACCATCAAAGATCTTGACCTCGAGCTTCGCATGGCCGAAGTGGAACTGAAGCGGATGAAGCAGGAGCTTTCCGACGGCATCGTTTATGCCGAAATGGCAGGCACCATTTCCTCCCTGCAGGAGGTGGAAACCGCCTATCAGACCGGCGAACCCCTGCTGAAGCTGGCAGGTGGCGGCGGCTACTATATTGAAGGCGCCATCAGCGAACTGAATCTGGGCAGTGTCCATGTGGGCCAGAGCGTCAGCGTTACCTCCTGGGAAAGCGGCAATGTCTACGAGGGCAAGATCCAGAGCATTTCCGAAACCCCCAACGACAACGGCTATTTCTACGGCTCCGGCAACCCCAATGTATCCTACTATCCCTTCGTGGTAAGCATCGACAGCAGCGCTGACCTGCGGGAATATGAGAGCGTAGAAATGAAGCTGGAAGAAGAACAGGTGGCATCCGAATTCTTCTATCTGGAGCAGCCCTTCATCATTGAAGAAGAGGGCAGAAGCTATGTCTATGTGGCAGACGAAGAAGGCAAGCTGGAAAAGCGGCAGATCATCACCGGTGCTACCCTGTGGGGCAGCAGCATCCAGATCCTCGATGGTCTGACCCGGGAGGATGCCATCGCCTTCCCCTATGGCAAGGACGTGAAGGAAGGGGCAAAGACCCAGATTTCCACCCTTGACGAGCTGTACGGCTGGTAAGAGGAGGGCATATGAGAGAAAATATTTCCCTGGCCTTTCAGGGGGTTTGGAGCCACAAGCTTCGCTCCATCCTGACCATGCTGGGCATCATCATTGGCATCGCAGCCATCATCACCATCGTCTCCACCATCAAAGGCACCAACGAGCAGATCAAGCAGAATCTCATCGGCTCCGGCAACAATACCGTTACCGTGGATCTGTATCAGAACGACTACGCCTTCGACCTGGCTTACGGCGGCAATCCCGATGGCGTGCGGGTCATCCCGGAAGAAACCAAAGAAGATCTCAACGAGCTGGACGGCGTGGTAGCCACTTCCCTGTTCCGCTACCGCGGCTACACCGATGGGGTGTTCTACGGGGATACCGTCTACTCCGGCGACCTCTACGGCATTGACGAGGACTATTTCGGGGTCTATGACTACATACTCGATAGCGGCCGCCTCTTCCAGAGCGGCGACTACGCAAAGCACCGCAAGGTGGCCATTCTGGATACCAAGGCCGTCACTTCCCTGTTCAACGGCGAAGATCCCATCGGCAAGACCATCGAGATCATGACGGAGCCCTTTGTGGTGGTGGGCGTTGTGGCCCCTTCCACCACCTTCCGCCCGGTGATCGAGAACATCAACGACTATTATCTGTACGCAGACACCAGTTCCGGCCATATTTTCGTGCCGGACAGCGTGTGGCCCATCATCTACCGCTTTGATGAGCCCCAGAGCGTGGCGGTAAAGGCCACCAGCACCGACGATATGGCAGTGGCCGGCAAGGCAGTGGCAGACCACCTCACCGCCAGCCAGATCACCGATCCGGAAAACAGCACCTTCAGCTATCAGAACCGGGACATCTTAGAGCAGGCCCAGCAGCTGCAGGAAATGAGCAACACCACCAACCGGCAGCTCATCTGGATCGCCAGCATTTCCCTTCTGGTCGGCGGTATCGGCGTCATGAACATCATGCTGGTATCCGTCACGGAGCGGATCAGCGAAATCGGCCTCAAGAAGGCCATCGGCGCGAAAAAGCGCAGAATCCTGGGCCAGTTCCTCACGGAATCCGCGGTACTCACCGGTACCGGCGGCGTGGTGGGCGTGCTGGCAGGCGTCGGCCTTGCCACAGCGCTTTCCAAGCTCACGGGAACCCCCTCCGCCATCAGTATCCCCGCCATCTTGATTGCGGTGGTATTCTCCACCTTCATCGGCATCCTCTTCGGTCTGCTGCCCGCCACCAAGGCGGCCAACATGAACCCCATCGAGGCCCTGAGAAGAGACTAAAAAATCCAAACGCGCCGGATGCAAGACCTCATCCGGCACGCTTTATATTGCCTGCAGGCTTTGAACGCACTGCTTATGTGAATGTAGGGGCGATCATCGATCGCCCGGCAGAAAATGTTTCGTTTTTATCGAAACTACCGGCGAATTCGCAACAATTTCCGTGCGGTTTCCACGCTCTCCCTTTGGGAGAGCTGTCAGCGAAGCTGACTGAGAGGGCAACCCAGTAACGATAAGGGATGGCGCTCAATCGCTGCCACCCTGTCCCCTCTCCGCCGCCTTCGGCGGCACCTCTCCCAAAGGGAGAGGGTGGTGGTTGCTGCGATTTAATGGGGTTCGGGCAAAATTGCAACCTTTTTGGGTGTGCAATGGCCCCGGCAGGAAATGTTGCAAACGATGGCCGGATATGCTATGATTGCTGTAGGAATTGGAGGTGGTTCCCATGAAGAAGTGTTCTGCCCTTGGGGTCGGCTTATTTGGCTTTTTTGCGCCCATTCCCATCCTGATCCTGTCCGTATTGGCCGTTTGGTTCCTTTTTTTCGGTGTCGGCTTCGGGGTATTTGGGTATGAAAGCGTTCCTGCCTGGTTCAAAAACCTGACACTCCTTCCTGCTCTGCTCTCTATGCTGGTGGTGCCGGCGATCCAGATCCTTGGCATCGTGCTGGGAGCTATGAAGCGGCGGAAAAAACACGGCATTTTGTGTATTGTGCTGTCCGCCCTTGGCTTTGTGGGGAACAGCCTAATGTGGGCCGGGATATTGTACGCCGGCATGAATTTTTAAGGAGGGATCCCAATGAATCAACACTGTGTCACGGAGCTGCCTGCGGGTTATCATCCCGCACTGGTTGTGGACGCGAAGAATGTGAAATTTGGCATCATTATGAATGTGGTGGCTCTGCTGATCCTTGTCGCCATTATGGTGCCTGCGGTGCTGCTCATCCGTCCTACCGACTATTTTGGTAATTTCAGTATGCTGCGCCAGATCGTTTTCATTCTGGCCATTGTATTGTACATCGTGCTGCACGAGCTGACCCACGGCCTTGCCTACAAGCTGCTGACGAAGCAAAAGCTCACCTTCGGCATCACTCTGTCTGCTGCCTACTGCGGCGTGCCGAATGTCTTCGTCTACCGCAAGGCTGCCCTGATTGCTCTGCTGGCCCCCTTCCTCGTCTTTCTGCCGGTGTTTTTGCTGCCCATCTTCTTCCTTGAAAACCCATGGGATCAGCTTGTCTGCGCCTTTCTCCTGGCGCTGCACATCGGCGGCTGCGCCGGTGACCTCTACGACACCTTCCTGTAT
Organism: Faecousia sp.; assembly: GCA_045659925.1. Taxonomy (GTDB): domain Bacteria; phylum Bacillota; class Clostridia; order Oscillospirales; family Oscillospiraceae; genus SVMC01. The sequence continues at coordinate 16 of JAZRCV010000182.1, read as the reverse complement.
CTCTTCCGCTTCCGCA
>JAZRCV010000181.1:0-1848 GCA_045659925.1 Faecousia sp. | reverse complement strand
CATCCTGATAGTCGGTCATAGCATTCGTCTTATACTGCCACCGATATTCATAGTCGCCCGCACCGCCGGTGGCACTGACAGTAAAGGAGCCTTCGCCTTTCCGGATCGTGCAATCCTCCGGCTGCTCCGCGATCTTCAGGGCCTGACCGAAGCCGACCTTATCTGTGCCGACCGTATTGCCTTCCGCATCGGTGATCACGCAGCGGAAATAGTATTTCTCACTCTGGGTCGTGCGGGTCATGGAGACCGTCTGTGTCTTTGCTTCCGTCACAAAGGTCGCGGGAGGACCCCAGTACATAGCAGCGGTAAAATCGGCCCATTCGCCCTCAGAGATAACACCGTCTGCAAAGGAAGTTCTGTTGGTCCACTGCCACTTGTAGGTATAGGGTGCCTTGCCGCCGGAGATTTCTACGAAGAATTTTGCGCCGTCGGTGACATCACGGTCCACATAGGCGTTTCTCGGCTGCGTCAGAATGGCCAGCGACGGGTCTTCGATCACGGTGGCCTCATCAGAGGTGACACTGTTGCCCAAAGCATCCGTCACAACACAGCGATAGCAGAAATCGTAGAGGAAGTCCGATTCCTGGGCTGTGAATCTCAGCATTTCATAATTCCAGCCTTCATAATACACACTGTCATCATAGGTAAGATCCACAAAGTCAGCCTCACCATCCCAGCGCACCTGCCACTGGTAGGTATAAGGTGCCTTACCGCCATCCACTTCCACCAGGAAACGGACTTCATCGCCCAGCATGCAGGTCACATCCTGCGGCTGCGTTATAATAACCAGTTCCGGACCAGGATCGCCGATGCCCACCCCACGGAACAGGAATGTGACGATCTGAGAACGGGTGCAGATCATATCGGGGCTGAACTTATCTGCAGCGGTACCGGTGGTGATACCGGCACTCACGGCCCAAAGAACTGCATCGGTATAATACTGACCTGCGGGCACATCCTTGAATGGATTCGCTACGCCGCTGACGGCGGGGCTGCCCTGGCTGCGCCACAAGAAGGTGACGATCTGGGCACGGGAGCAGTCCATCAGGGGGCTGAACTTACCGCCACCGGTGCCGGTGGTGTTATTGTTTTCCACTGCCCAAAGGACAGCATCATAGTAATAAGCATCCGCAGGCACATCAGTAAAGCTCATTTCCGTGGCACTGGGTTTGGGAGAACCTGCTGCGCGCCACAGGAAGGTAACCACCTGAGAACGAGTGCAGTTCATCAAAGGGCTGAATTTGCCATTGCCGGTACCGGTGGTAACACCCTGCTCTACTGCCCAGAGGACAGCATCATAGTAATAGGCATCCGCGGGCACATCCGAGAACGGACTTGCCGCCATAACCGTGGGCATCATGCCCAACAGCATTACGAATGCGAGTAAAAAGGAAACGAGTCGTTTCATTTCAATTACCTCCTGTTTTAAAGAATGTTTTTCGCGTTTCTTACTCCACCGCCTCAAAATATCAGGCAGTAAAAATGTGATTTCCTTGTCTATTTATACGATTTTCTTGGATTGGATTTCTACACGGTTCGTGGTTACGATCCTTCCGGTTGCATCCCTTACTTCGCAGTAATGTGTCTCGCTGTCTCCATATCCATAAAAGACGACGCGTTCAGGGTTATCTGTCCAATGCTCTGAGGTGACCCAGTCGTGGTCAGCGCCCGAAATTTTATAGCTCCAGCGATATTCATACGGCGCAGCTCCACCGGTGACAGTAACCGTTAAATTCGCGTAATCGTCCCAATCATCAAGATACGTATCGTCAGCGGTGAGTTTGGCGGAAAAACTCGATTGTACTTTTGCGGAATCAGAGATCACCTCATTGCCGGCAGCATCGGTGA
>JAZRCV010000180.1:0-15168 GCA_045659925.1 Faecousia sp. | reverse complement strand
GACCTTGATTTCACACTTTGTTTTCCGGCAATTCATAGATTATTCAAATGCATCCGTTATTCTAAAACCGTTGGAAGGAGCCAACAACTTCTCTCCACTACCTCCTTTTTCTTTCTTTTAACTCCCTTATAAAAAATTGCGGCTGTGAAAAAACAGCCGCAATTTTTTATGTCATTTTCTTCGGAACAGGCGGGTCAGCAAAAGTCCCAGCACCAGGACCGCCGCCGATCCACCAAGCATAATCCACGCCTGCGCGCCGATAGTGTTTTCTCTGCCGCCATGCACAGGAAATACCATTCCATCTCCTGGGGTTATAAAGCCTTCTTCGGGCATCTGCATACCTTGCATCGGGAAATCCATGGGGGGCATTTCCCCTTCCGACGGCATCTGCATGTCTTCTGGCTTCTCCCAATTACCAGCGAAGGGCCCGCGCATTGCACCCATTTCCCGCTCCATAGAACCCATATCGGCAATTGTCAGACTGGATGCATCGATCAGAGCTGTGCTGTCTGCGTTCTGGCCTTCCGTGGTAGAGGGAATACTTCCATCCAACTGCCCCCGGATACTCTGGGTGCGAAGGCCACAAAATGTGCGAAGGGTCTCCACGCCCTGCTTAAATTCTTCATAGCTGCAGAATTTGGAAGGATCCCGCTCCACATAGGGTTCAATCAGTTCTTCCGCTGCATCAATGATCGCTGCAATGTCCGTACCGTTCAGGAATTCGGCGAAAAGCGCATGATACTGGGCCTGATATTCCCCATCGTCAAAGATCCAGGCGACCATGGGACGATCCTCCCCATTGCTGCCGGATACCGGAGAGTCAATGGGATCATTGACCGTGGAAGTGGCGTCATAGGACTGGAATCCGCCGAAGGCAAGGTTATAGTCCCAGGGAAGCATAGAGAGTTTTCCTTCATTTTCGTAAAGGTAATAGTTGTGGATCATACCGCCGGTATAGCTGTCGCCGTTGCACAAATAGTTATGCACCACGAAATAGCGCATGACCCCATCCATATCCACGATTTCGGGGATATTCTCCCCCGCACTCAATGATTTGAGGGAGGCAATCAGGCGGGACTGATCTGCCATGGTGATATCGGTTTTTGCATTGCCGAAAATATTGGAATAGCTGTCCGGGTCATCATCAATGTACTGCAGCTTGACATCCGCACTGCCATTGCCTCCGAACATTCCACCGGGCATACGGCCTTCCATTTCTGACATGCCTTCCGGCAGTTCCGACGGCATCTGACCATTCCAATCCCCGGGGAACCCCTCAGGCAATTGTTCTGTACCCTGCGGCATCTGATCTGCCATATTTTCCATACCCTCCGGCATTCCCGGCGGCATTCCGCCCGGCATCTGGCCTCTGCCTCCGGGCATCTGGCCCGCCATATTTTCCATGCCCTCTGGCATTTCCGGCGGCATTCCACCCGGCATCTGGCCTCTGCCTCCGGGTATCTGACCTGCCATATTTTCCATACCTTCCGGCAATTTCGGCGTCATTTCATCGTTTGACACAAGCGTTTCCTCTTCCTGCGCCCGGGCGTTCATGTCAAAATCTCTGCCGTTTCCCCGGCCACCACCCATATCCATACTGTCCGGCTTATAGAGTTCTCCGTTGCCGTCGTTATTGCGTTCAAGGAAGGCATCCTCAATACCCTCCACCGCAAGATACAGGCCCCAGTCTTCTCCATTCACCGTAACATAGGCATAGCTTGAAAGGGGTGCATTGACGCCAAACTGCCCCATCAGCTGATAACTCAGATAATCCTTCATCATGGTGTTATCCTGAATGAGGTTATTGAGGCTCAGCTTATCCAGGCCATAGTAGGTCTTGCCTGTTTCATAATGGTCAAACTCAATTTTGAAGCTATAGCGTTCGCTGCCAAGCTGGGAGACATTGCGAAGCGATGTGTTTCCCTTTGCCCGGATGGCAACATTCTTCCTGACCTCATTGTCGATGATCACCGTGCAGGCTGCATAGGCCTCATCCTCGCAGGAGGCGATAAAGCTGTCCCAATCGTCCATTTGAATGTCGATGATATGTACCTTTCCGGTATCAAACAGCCTTGTCTCATAACCCATGGTGTACTCGGCTTCCTGTGGGGAAGTCACTGCCGCATAGGCAATGCCCCCGGTCAGCAGCAGCGCAAGGACAATGATAATACAGCAGATCCTGTCTATGCTTTTATGCGTTGACATGACCGCCTCCTTAGCCCATGTAGTCGCCGTTGTAGCTCACCAGCACCGCACTCTGTACACCGGACATCTGCGCCAGTGTATTAACAAAGGAGGTATCCTCCCCCTTCAGGCGGACTTCAAGGTTCAGTTCAATCCGGCCTGCTTCTACACTCTTGCTCTTTACCGTGCAGCGCTGCACATTCTTATCCAGATAAGCGCAGGCTGCCTGCTCACTTTTCTGCCCATCGCAGCGAAGCACCACGATATAAGGGTTGACATAGGACTTCTTATTGACGAACACAAGCAGCACCACACCGATCACCACACTGCCCACGATGGCCAGAGGGATCAGGCCAGCAGCCAGAACGATGCCCCCGGCAATCGCCCAGAACAAGAAGGCAATATCCAAAGGTTCCTTGATAGCGGTGCGGAAACGAACGATGGACAGCGCACCTACCATACCAAGAGACAGCACCACATTGCTGGTAACTGCCAGAATGACTACCGTGGTGATCATGGTCAGAGCGATCAGGGTGACGCCAAAGCTGGAGGAATACATGACCCCGGAGAAGGTCTTTTTGTATACCAAGAAGATAAACATACCCAGAGCAAAGGCCAGCACAAGAGCCACCGCCATATCAAGCAGGCTCACACTGCTGATGTTCTCCAGAAAACTGGATTTGAAAATGTCGTTAAATGTAATCATGATATTTTTCCTTTCATACCACTTCTTAATAAAACGCTTCAGCCGTAGATACGGCAAGCTGCATATTTGGAGAAGGCTGTGGTGCGGCGGCTGCCCAGCTGCACAGCATCACGGATGATGGATGGCAAGAATTCATCCCATTTGACCTCTATCACGATGGCTTCCTCCCGGAGAGGAATGGTCATGCTGTCCGGCTGCAGAAATTTGTCCCACTGCAGGCTGGTACGGATGCCATAATCCATGGTCACCCGGACATTTCCCGGGGCAAAGACGAACGGCTCCCGGGTATAGCTTACGATGACCTTTGGGGCCAACCCCTGAGTGATCATCCGGCTGCGAAGCTCCTGCAAAAGGGGCCTTTGGGGATCCTGCATCCATTCCAGATCCTGCCGCAGGAGCTTTTCAACCTCTTCCCTGGATACTTCTGCGCTATCCTTGTGACACAAGCCACCCTGCTTGCTTTTTTTCTCTACACGGATCAGCCCCGGATCATCATTATAATAACGGATTCGGAATTTTTCCCGGTTGCTGACGCCGTTAATCTTCTCCCGCAGGGCCTGATCCGCTGGAGTATCGAAGTACAGACTTCGGATGCGGTAACGGCCGTTCACTGCGTGTGGGTCCGGTGTTGCCACCGCACGCAACCGCTGCCGCAGCACAAGCAGATCCATTGCGGAGATCTCATGCTTCCATTCATGGCGAAAATACAAAAAGATTCCTCCCTTCTACTTTTCTTTCCATATTATACTATATCAGCCTGAAAAAACTCTGAATTTATCAAAAAAAAGAACCCCATTTGAAGATAAACCTCTTCAAATGGGGCAGAATTATCATTTTTATTCTTTCATCAGTCTGCGGCGGGCAATATTGATGGCGCCCTCCTGCATATGACTGAGCCATTCCAGGCTCTTACCGCAGCCATAGGCCACGCAGGAATCCGGATCGTCGGCAATGGCGCAAGGAATCTCCGTGCGCTCGGTCAGGAATTGATCCATACCCCAGATCTGGCAGCCACCGCCGGTGAGCACAATGCCGTTGCGGGAAATATCCGCCACCAGTTCCGGTGTTGCCTGCTCCAGAACGGAAAGAACTTCATCCGCAATGACCTTTGCAGGTCTGCGAAGGATGTCCAGAAGCTCAGAAGCCTGCAGCGTTACATCCTTGCTCAGGCCGGTCTTCAAGTCTCTGCCGCGTACCTGCATGATCGGATTCTCCAGCCGCTCGGTAACACAGCCGATCGTCATTTTGATCTCTTCCGCAGTGTTGGCGCCGATCACTGCACCATGTTTGCGTCGGACATAGCGAATGATGAGTTCATCGAAGGTATCGCCGGCAGTTTTGATGGAGGAGGACACAGCAATGCCGTTCAGTGTCAGCACTGCAATATCCGTTGTGCCGCCGCCAATGTCTACAATCATATGTCCATCCGGGCCGGAAATATCCAAATGGGCACCCAAAGCAGCTGCAAGGGGTTCCTCAATCAGATACACTCTGCGGGCACCTGCTTCCAGCGCAGACTGAATCACTGCCCGCTCTTCCACACCGGTGACACCGCTGGGAACACTGACAATCACGCGGGGTTTGATCACCGCATAACGCATGATCTTGCGGAAAAACTCCGCAAGCATTTTCTCCGTCATCTCATAGTCAGAGATAACGCCGTTGCGAAGGGGACGCATGGCCACCACATTGCCGGGGGTACGGCCCAGCATATTGCGGGCAGCAGCGCCAACCTGCAATACCTTGCCGGTCAGCTTGTCCACAGCAACAACAGAGGGCTCACGCAATACGATGCCCTTCCCCTCCTGATAGATCAGCACATTGGCTGTGCCCAGGTCAACACCCAGATCTCTTGAAAAGAATATCATTTTCTCACCTGCTGTTTCATATCCCGGCGGACTGCTGCCAATGCCGCGCAGCTCACCTGAGCCGCACCGGCATCCAGAAGCGTCCTGCAGCACTCTGAAAGTGTCGCACCGGTGGTCATCACATCATCAATTAATAAAACGGACTTGCCCCGCACCTGCCTGAGGTGGATCGGTCGGTAAACGCCAAGGACATTGGCCCGGCGCTGTTCCGGTCTGGAAAGGCCCGATTGTGCGGGATTATTTCTTACTTTCTTCAAAAGTCTTTGATACCCCACACCAAGCTCCCGGGCGGTGGCCTTTGCCAACCGCTCTGCCTGGTCATAGCCTCTGCGGCGATGCCGCCTCCGGCTTATTGGGACATTGGAAATAAGGTCAAATTCCATCCCCTGCTCTGCAATCTTCATGGCCAAAAGACGACCATAAGCATGGGAATACTGGGAATTTCGATGAAATTTATAGCGCAAAATTGATTCGCGCACCTGATCCTCATAATAGAACACTGCGGTAGTATCCTTACTGTAGGGTACATGCTTTACCTTGTGCTCACAATATGGAAGCTCTTTGCGGCAGAGGATGCACAGCTCCGTCTCTTCTTTTTCAAGAAAACCGCCGCAGAAGACGCATTTAGAAGGATACAGGAGCTCTAAAAAATAGGAAAGGATCATGCTGGATCATCCTCACAGGAGGCAAGACGCAGCTTCAGGCCGCTGTAGCGGCGGGTCTGCCGGTCATTGGCGGTCATTGCGGCAATCACCTGTTCGTCTCCCACAATGATCAGAAGCTCCCTTGCCCGGGTAATGGCAGTATAGAGGATACTGCGGGTCAGAAGATAGGGGGAGCCCTGCATGGCACTGAGAATCACAGCGCGATACTCGCTGCCCTGACTCTTATGCACTGTCATGGCGTAAGCCAGCTCCAGTTCCGGAAGCATATCAAAGGAATAGACTGCTTCCCGATCATCAAAAACGATGACCAACTGTTCCATGGCGTGGTCGATGGAACGGATGATACCGATGTCGCCGTTAAAAATACCGGCACCTACACCGATGGAATCCACCCGTTTCCATATTATATCATAATTATTGCGAATTTGCATCACCCGATCCCCTTCACGGAAGCAAATTTCGCCGTATTTTTTCTCTTTTTTTCCCGGCTGCAGGGGGTTGAGCACCTCTTGCAGCGCAAGGTTGAGATTTCTGGTGCCGGTGATTCCCTTTCTTGTGGGAGACAACACCTGAATATCCTGGGGATCGATGCCCATATTTTTAGGAAGCCGCTTGGCACAAAGCTCGCTGACTGTCTGCACCAGTCCTTCTCCGGAACGACGCTTCATGAAAAAGAAATCCCGGTCCGTCACTGTCAGCACAGGAAGCTCTCCGTGGTTGACCGCATGGGCATTCATAACAATCAGACTTTCTCTTGCCTGACGGAAAATTTCCGTCAAGCGAACCGTTTCGATCCTGCCGCTGCGGATCAGATCAGAAAACACATTCCCCGCACCAACGGAAGGGAGCTGATCCGGGTCTCCCACTAAAATCAATGTACACTTTCTGGGCAGCGCACAAAGAAGCGACTGCATCAGAAGCAGATCTACCATGGAGGTTTCATCAACAATGACCGCATCCGCCTTTAAAGGATCATCCTCATCATGCATAAAGCACATTCGCCCGGTATCCGGATTGATCTGGGCCTCAAGAAGCCGGTGAATGGTAGCAGCAGGACGGCCGGTGAGTTCACTGAGCCGCTTCGCCGCCCGTCCGGTGGGAGCAGTCAAGAGGGTATGCCGTCCAAGAGCGTCAAACAGTTCCAAAATACCCGCAAGGGTGGTGGTTTTACCTGTACCGGGGCCACCGGTGATAATCAGAGCTTCATGGGTCGCTGCAGAACGCAGCGCCTGGCGCTGCTGCGCGGCATAGGAAATCCCAAGGGAAGCTTCGATATCGCTAATCATCCGATCCAGCGATACTTCGGACTTCTGCTTTCTGTGGGACATGGCATAAAGACGCTCGGTGAGGTAAATTTCCGCCTCATAATATTCCGGCAGATAGCAAACGGAAAAGCCATTGAGGGTATCTTCCATGAGTCGGCCCTGCTCTCCAAGACGGGGCAGAGCAGCTGCAACGGTTTCCATATCCAGCCCAAGAAGCTGGGCAGTTGCACCGATCAGTTTTTCAGTGGGCAGGAACACATGACCGTTGCCCAAATTATGGCAAAGCTCAAAGATCACGCCGGCTTCTACCCGGCGCTCGTCATCACCCTCCAGGCCGATACTCAGGGCAAAGGCATCCACCTCGCCAAAACCAGCGCCGAATTCCCCTTCCGTCAACAGATAAGGATTCTCTCTGATTTCGTCAATGGCGTATTCGCCATAGCTGCGGAAGAGCCGCATGGCGAGCTGAGCATTCAGTCCATGACTTGTTAAAAACTCAATGAGCCGACGCACACCGGTCTGGCTTGCAAAAGCCTCTGACATTGCCCGGGCTTTCTGGGGGGTGATCCCGGAAATCTCACTCAGGCGTTCCGGATGATGCTCTAAAATTTCAAGGGCACTTTCCCCGAAACGATCCACAATTTTCGCAGCCGTTCTGGGGCCGATGCCCCGAATGGTACGGGAGGACAGATAGGCTAAGATCTGCTGTTTTGTTTCCGGCATCAGGCGTTCCAAAAACTCTGCAGAAAACTGCCTGCCGTATTGGGCATGGGACTGCCACTTACCGGTGATCATCAGCCGTTCGCCAACGCTGACCAGAGGAATGGTGCCCACAACGGTAATCACGCCCTCTCCCTCGCTGTCAAGCTTCAGGACAGTATAGCCATTTTCTTCATTTTGAAATACCACCGCGCAAACGGTTCCCCGCAGCAGCGAAAGCTCCTGTTCCATGAATCAAAACCTCTTCCGGGACATTGAAGTCCTCATTTGTCTCTATGATAACAATATCGTCATCCCGCGCAAAAATCTGCGCAGCCTTCCGGCCCTCCACCGTGGGTGCAGTGGGAACAATGACGAAGTCTCCCTGCAGATAATCGTATTTTTTTAAAAAGCGGTAGCCACGAATTGCAAATTCCAACTCCTGCTCGCTGTCAGCATCCAAAAAAAATACTGTGCTGACGCATTTTGGCAGCGGCGTCACCAAAAGGGCGCGCAAATACCATTCCACTGCCAGCACCGCAATCAACGACAAAACACAAAGAAACACCGCCATAAAAACACCTCCGCCCCATCCTATGCAGGCCAGGGAACGAGGTGCCGCAAAAGCAGCTAAAAAGGGGCTGTCTCACGCAAATGAGGCAGCCCCTTTGTTAGTTAGGGAAATTGAGGATTAAGAATTAGTCCTCGTTGATGGCGATAACAACACCGGAACCGACGGTACGGCCGCCTTCACGGATAGCGAAACGAAGGCCGTTCTCGATAGCGATGGGGGTGATCAGTTCGACGTTCATGTCGATGTTGTCGCCGGGCATGCACATCTCAACGCCTTCGGGCAGGGAGATGATGCCGGTAACGTCAGTAGTTCTGAAATAGAACTGGGGACGATAGTTGTTGAAGAAGGGAGTATGACGGCCGCCTTCTTCCTTGGACAGGACGTAAACCTGACCAACGAACTTGGTGTGGGGCTTGATGGAACCGGGCTTTGCCAGGACCTGGCCACGCTCGATGGACTTCTTGTCAACGCCGCGGAGCAGAGCGCCGATATTGTCGCCAGCTTCTGCGTAGTCCATCAGCTTGTGGAACATTTCGATGTCGGTAACGACGGTGGAACGGCTTTCTTCCATCAGACCAACGATTTCGACCTGCTCGTTCTTCTTGATAACGCCACGCTCAACTCTACCGGTAGCAACGGTGCCACGGCCGGAGATGGTGAAGACGTCTTCTACGGGCATCAGGAAGGGCATGTCAGCCTTACGGTCGGGAGTGGGGATCCAGGAGTCAACATTGTCCATGAGTTCCTTGATGCAAGCATACTCGGGAGCGTTGGGATCGTTGGACTCGGAAGCCAGAGCGTTCAGAGCGGAGCCGCGGATGATGGGGGTGTCATCTCCGGGGAAGCCGTAGAAGTCCAGAGTTTCGCGGACTTCCATCTCGACGAGTTCGAGGAGTTCTTCGTCGTCAACCTGGTCGCACTTGTTCAGGAAAACGAGGATGGAGGGAACGTTAACCTGGCGAGCCAGCAGCAGATGCTCCTTGGTCTGAGCCATGGGGCCGTCGGAAGAAGCGATAACGAGGATGCCGCCGTCCATCTGAGCAGCGCCGGTGATCATGTTCTTGATATAGTCAGCATGGCCCGGGCAGTCAACGTGGGCATAGTGACGAGCAGCAGTTTCGTACTCAACGTGAGCAGTGTTGATGGTGATGCCGCGTTCTCTTTCTTCGGGAGCCTTGTCGATGGAAGAGTAGTCAGCGTAGTCAGCATTGCCCTGGAAAGCCAGGTACTTGGTGATGGCAGCAGTCAGGGTGGTCTTGCCATGGTCGATATGACCAATGGTGCCGATGTTTACATGGGGCTTATCCTTGATAAATTTTTGCTTAGCCATTGAATTATCCTCCTATAGCAAATATAAAAACTTTCTAAAAATATTCAATTGCGCTTAACATCACTATACAACAAAAAGAGAAGAAATACAAGTAAAATCTTACTGGCTGTATCCTCTTTTTGCAACAATTTCGTTCTGCAGATTCTTGGGGAGCTCAATATAGTGACTGGGCTCCATAGAATACTGTCCTCTGCCCTGGGTCTTGCTGCGAAGATCCGTCGCATAACCGAACATTTCGCTCAGAGGAACATTAGCGTCGATCTGAGAAGTGCCGTTACGGGGGATCATGCCCAGCACATTACCGCGGCGAGCAGCAACATCACCAATGACATCACCGGTGTATTCTTCGGGGACAATGACAGAAACCTTCATGATGGGCTCCAGAATGACCGGCTGTGCCTTGCGGCAGGCCTCCTTGAAGGCCATAGAGCCAGCAATCTTGAAGGCAAGCTCAGAAGAGTCGACTTCATGATAGGAACCATCGTACAAAGTAACCTTGACATCCACGACACCGTAGCCTGCCAGAATACCGGCCTGCATAGCGCCCTGAATGCCTGCGTTAACCGCAGGAATATATTCCTTGGGTACCGCACCGCCGACGACCTTATCGATGAACTCATAGCCCTTACCGGACTCATTCGGTTCAACGATGATCTTAACATGGCCATACTGGCCCTTACCGCCGGACTGGCGAGCATACTTCATATCCACATCAGCCTGACCACGCACAGTCTCCTTATAGGATACCTGGGGAACACCAACATTGGCTTCCACCTTGAATTCCCTCAGGAGGCGGTCAACGATGATCTCCAGATGGAGCTCACCCATGCCCGCAATGATGGTCTGACCGGTTTCATTGTCGGTATAGTGCTTAAACGTGGGGTCTTCTTCCGAGAGCTTCGCCAGAGCGATGCCCATCTTCTCCTGACCGGCTTTGGTCTTGGGCTCGATGGCAACGCGGATGACGGGCTCGGGGAATTCCATAGACTCCAGAATAATGGGGTTCTTTTCATCGCAGAAGGTATCGCCTGTGGTGGTATTCTTAACGCCGACCACTGCCGCGATATCGCCGGAGTAGACCATGTCCACATCCTCACGATGGTTGGCATGCATCAGCATAAGCTTACCAAGGCGTTCCCTCTTGCCTTTGTTAGAATTGAGGATGGTCTTACCCTTTTCCACCGTGCCGGAGTAGACACGGAAGAAGCAGAGCTTGCCAACAAAGGGATCCGTTGCAATCTTGAATGCCAGCGCCGCAAAGGGTGCTTCATCAGAGGCAGGACGGAATTCCTCTTCCTCAGTTCTGGGATCGATACCGGAGATGCCCTTCTTATCCAGAGGAGAGGGCATATAGGCTACAATGGCATCCAGCAGCTCCTGCACGCCCTTGTTGCGGTAGGAAGTACCACAAGCGACGGGAACCATACGAACACCAATGGTGGCCTTACGGATTGCTGTGCGGATCATGTCCTGAGGAATTTCTTCACCTTCCAGGAACATTGCCATGATTTCGTCGTCCTCATCGGAGACGGCTTCAATGAGCTTTTCGCGATATTCCATCGCCAGATCCAGCATATCCTCCGGGATCTCTTCTTCGCGCATGTCCTTGCCAAGTTCATCGTAGAATACGATGGCCTTCATCTTGACAAGGTCAATGACGCCTTTAAAATCGGCTTCAGCGCCGATGGGAAGTTGGATCGGGACCGCATTACATCTCAGCCGTTCGTGCATCATATTGAGAACGTTGAAATAATCTGCGCCCATGATATCCATCTTGTTGACATATACCATTCGGGGTACATTGTACTTATCGGCCTGACGCCAGACAGTCTCGGTCTGGGGTTCAACGCCGCCCTTTGCGCACAGAACCGTGACGGATCCATCCAGCACGCGGAGACTGCGCTCCACTTCGACAGTGAAGTCTACATGGCCCGGCGTGTCGATGATATTAATGCGGCAACCCTTCCAGAAACAGGTGGTTGCAGCGGAAGTAATGGTAATTCCGCGCTCCTGTTCCTGCTCCATCCAGTCCATAGTGGCAGAACCTTCGTGGGTCTCACCCAGCTTATAGGTACGGCCGGTATAGAACAGAATGCGCTCAGTGGTCGTGGTCTTACCCGCGTCAATATGCGCCATGATACCAATATTTCGGGTATTCTCAAGTGAGTATTCTCTCGGCATAGAAATGCTCCTTCGTTACCAACGGAAATGAGCAAACGCTTTGTTGGCCTCAGCCATCTTGTGGGTGTCTTCGCGCTTCTTCACAGATGCACCGGCATTGTTGCAGGCATCCATAATTTCACCGGCGAGACGCTCTTTCATGGTCTTTTCGCCGCGCTTGCGGGAGTAGGCAGTGAGCCAGCGCAGACCGAGGGTCTGACGACGGTCGGGCTTGACTTCAATGGGAACCTGATAGTTGGCGCCGCCAACACGGCGGGTCTTGACTTCCAGGGTGGGCATGATGTTTTCCATAGCCTGCTGGAAAGCCTCAAGGCCGTTCTTACCGGTCTTGTTTTCGACGATTTCAAATGCACCGTAGACAACCTTCTGTGCTACGCCCTTCTTACCGTCGAGCATGATGCTGTTAACGAGCTTTGTTACCAGAACCGAATTGTACATAGGATCGGGCAAAACTTCTCTCTTGGGAACATTACCTCTTCTGGGCACTTCGCTTCCCTCCTTCATAGAATGATTTCATAGGTACTTCAAAGGGACCTAACCCTTCGTTGGTGCCTGCCAAGAGGATTTATACAATCTATATAAAAACGCTTGGCAAGGCGGTGCCTTGCAATAAGGCGTGAAGTGTGCAATTAATTGGGGTTAGTAATACAAAGATTACTTCTTCTTGGCCTTGGGCTTCTTTGCACCGTACTTGGAACGGGACTGCATACGGCCCTGTACGCCCTGAGTATCCAGGGTGCCGCGAACGATGTGGTAACGAACACCGGGAAGGTCCTTAACACGACCGCCACGGATCAGTACCACGGAGTGCTCCTGCAGGTTGTGGCCAACACCGGGGATATAAGCAGAAACTTCGTATCCATTGGTGAGGCGAACACGGGCGATCTTTCTCAGTGCGGAGTTGGGCTTCTTAGGAGTCGTCGTTCTGACGGCAGTGCAGACGCCTCTCTTCTGCGGAGAAGACAGATCGGTGGAACGATTCTTCAGAGTGTTCAGACCTTTCTGCAGAGCGGGAGCGGTAGACTTGTAGGTGACCTGCTCACTTCCCTTTCTGACCAGCTGGTTAAAAGTAGGCATAGTTTTCTCCTTTCTTAAAAAATAGCTGTTTCCAGCGAATATATTGTCCCGAAATACGCTAAAGTATTCCGTTAGGACCAAAATTTTCTGCTCACCGAAGAACTCCGGCAGCTGCAGCGCCAACATCAATGCCGCAGGCTTTGCCAAGCTCCTGCATCGATGTTACCATTTCCCAGTCAATATAGAGGGTTTCGCACTGCTCAGCCAACGGCTCCGTCAGACGGGGGTCGGCATCATCGGCAAGGAAAACCTTCTTGATATTGCCATTGGTTAACGCGCGCCTCAGCTGCTTGATGCCGACAACCTTGGCGGCACTTTTCAGTTCATCAAGCACGGGTCGCACCTCCTTTTGGGTATGAGCACATTAGCCCACACAATTTGGAATTATAGCAGATTGTACAAGATTAGTCAACAAAAATTGCCATATTGCTTAAAAAAATTTTCTGATTTTTATCTCAGCAGCGCCCAGAGGACTACAATCGCGCCCAGAGCCACGCGATACCAGCCAAAAATCTGGAAATCGTGCTTCTTTATGTAGTTCATCAGGAACCGAATCACCAGCAGGGAAACCAAAAAGGCAACCGCCATGCCGAGAATCATCATATAAAGCTCCGGGGCGGAGAAGCCAAGGCCGAATTCCAGGATCTTCAGGGCACTCATACCCAGCATCACCGGAACCGCCAGGAAGAACGTAAACTCCGCTGCAGCCACTCTGGACACGCCAATGAGCAGCGCACCCACGATGGTGGCACCGGAACGGGAGGTGCCGGGAATCATGGACAGCACCTGAAACAGGCCGATATACAAAGCAGTGGAATAGTCGATCCCCTCCATATCATGAATGCGAGGGTTCTTCCCTCTTCGCTCGATCAAAAGGAAGGCCACGCCGTAAATGATGAGCATCAGTGCAATGATAAAGGGGGTATGAAGATGCGCTTCGATCCAGTCATCAAACAAGATTGCAGTCACACCGCCGGGAATGCAGGCAACTACCACTTTGCACCATGTGCAGATAATCTGACGATCTACAACCAGACGACCGGAAGTCTCCTTTTTCAGCGGCAGCATTTTCTTCCAAAACAGAACGATAACCGCCAAAATTGCGCCAAGCTGGATCACATAGAAAAACATTTCTTTATAAGCATCCGAAGCATTGAGCTGCAGCAACTCGTCAACCAGAAGCATGTGGCCCGTGCTGCTGATGGGCAGCCATTCCGTAATACCCTCCACAATGCCCAGAACGATCACTTTTAAAAGCTCTATCAGTTGCAGCATTTCAAAAAAGCCTCCCGTTAAAAATTCGTTTTAATCCCCACATTGACGCAGGAAAAATGCCTGACCTTCATAACTGAAGCACAAGGCAGGCAATCACGCATTATTATATTGATTTTCCCTTGGGAATGCAACCGTTTTTCCCTTCACTTTGTGAATATTTCGTAAAACTTTCTGCCAACATCAGGCATAAAAACTGCCCCCCGGTTTCCCAGGGGGCAGAACTGCTTATTTGGCTGTTTTTATGCGACCTTCAAGGATTATTCAGCCTCGAGGTAGCGCATCACGATGGCTGCAATCTGTTCGCGGGTTGCAACGGCTTCGGGAGCCAGGTATGCAACGCCGTCCTTAGAAGCGCCGGTGATGATGCCGTTGGAGGTTGCCCAGATCATTGCATCCACTGCATATGCTCTGACGGAAGCAGCATCGGGGAAGGCTTCGAGAGTGCCTTCTGCTTTGGGCTCGCCTGCATAGCGGTACAGGATGGTTGCGATCTGCTCGCGGGTGATCTTGTCGTTAGGAGCGAACTTGCCGCCGCCAACGCCTTCAACGATCTTGTTCTCTGCTGCCCAGATGATGGCATTGGTGTACCACTTGCCATTTTCTACATCAGAGAAGATGTTTTCAGCTTCTACCTTGGGGCTGCCTTCAGCGCGGTAGATGATGGTGACCAGTTCTGCACGGGTCAGGGTGCCCTTCGGGTTGAAGATGCCTTCGCCGGTGCCGTTCATGAGGCCGTTGGCAACACAGTAGTCAATGCCTTCGTGTGCCCAGTTGCCCAGTGCGGGAACATCAGAGAAGTCCTTGGAGGGGCATTCAACAGCGGGGATGGTTTCGGTCTTGGTTTCGTCACAAGCGGAGCAGGTGTAGGTCATGACGCCTTCTGCCTTCTCGGTAGCTTCAGTTGTAACCTTGCCTTCGTCCCACTTGGGGCCAGTAGCTGCAACTTCTGCGCCCTTGTAAGTGTCCTTACATACGGAGCAGGTGAAGGTGGTGTAGCCGCCCTCGGTGCAGGTGGGTTCGGTAACAACCTTGTCGTACTTGTGGCCAGCAGCTGCTACTTCGTCAGCAACATAGCTGTCGCCGCACTTGGAGCAGGTGTAGGTGGTGAAGCCAGCCTCGGTGCAGGTGGGTTCGGTAACAACCTTGTCGTACTTGTGGCCAGCAGCTGCTACTTCATCAGCAACGTAGCTGTCGCCGCACTTGGAGCAGGTGTAGGTGGTGAAGCCAGCCTCGGTGCAGGTGGGTTCGGTAACAACCTTGTCGTACTTGTGGCCAGTAGCTGCAACTTCTGCGCCCTTGTAAGTGTCCTTACATACGGAGCAGGTGTAGGTGGTGTAACCAGCC
>JAZRCV010000179.1:0-10838 GCA_045659925.1 Faecousia sp. | reverse complement strand
CTGTCCAGCGCTTCCGCCACCTGCACGATGCTGCGCTCACCCATGCCGTAGAGCACTAAGTCTGCCTGGGCATCCAGCACGATGGAGCGCTTCATCTTGTCAGACCAGTAGTCGTAATGGGCAAGGCGGCGCAGGCTGGCTTCGATGCCGCCCAGAATGATGGGCACATCCTGATAGCTCTGTCGGATGAGGTTGCAGTATACCACGGCGGCATAGTCCGGGCGCTTTCCCGTTTTGCCGCCGGGGGTATAGGCATCGGTCTTGCGGCGGTGATGGGTGACGGTATAGTGGTTCACCATGGAGTCCATATTGCCGCCGCTGACGAGGAAGCCCAGCCGGGGACGGCCGTAGATCTGGATGGATTCCGGGTTTTTCCAATCCGGCTGGGAGATGATGCCCACCCGGTAGCCTGCATCCTCCAGCACTCTTGAGATAATAGCATGGCCAAAGGAGGGATGATCCACATAGGCATCCCCGATGATATATACAAAATCGCATTGATCCCAGCCGCGGCGCTTCATATCGGCCCGGCAGATGGGCAGAAAGTTTGTCATAATCTTTACTCCGTTTCGGTTTCTGCACCCATTATACCAGAAATAAAGGAAGATTCCAATAGCTTCGGCGGTAAGAATCCGCATTTGGCGGGAAATACTATTTTGTAATGGAATGCATTATTTTTAGAATAGAAGTTGACGAAACGGCGGAAAAAGACTATGATATGTCTATTAAATATGCAACAACAATATGCAAATCCATTATCGGCCAATAGGAGTGAATAATATGATGGATGATTTTGATAGAAAAGATTTGTTTGAGCAGGAGTTTGACGCAGAATCCCGGGAGGATGTGACGCCATCGGTTCCTGTTCCGCCTGAGGCGCAGGAAGCTGCCCCGGAAGCGGTGGAAGAAACCAGGCAGGAGAACTTTGATGCAGCGCAGTCTGCCCCCGAAGAAGCATCGGAGGAGCAGCCCTGGGCCGGTTTTGAGCAGGCACCGCCGGAGCCGGCGCAGCCGATCTATTATGCCTGCCCCGTTGAACCTTTTGATATCAAGCCAAGGAAAGAAAAGAAAAAGAAGAAAACACGCCGCGGCATTGGCGTATTCCCCATGATTCTCATCGCTTTGGCCTGTGCTGTGCTGGGCGGTCTGTTCGGCGGCATTCTGGTGAGCAGCGGGACACAAACGCCGCAGCCCCAGAATAATACTGTGCTGGAAGCACGCCTTGAAGCGCTGGAGGAAGCAGCAAAGAGAGTACCCCAGCAGCAGGAATATGATGCACAGCCTGTTGTCCCTGCAACCCAGGTGTATGAGAATAATCTCACCTCTGTGGTTGGCATTACCAACGGCACCACCACGACGAATGTGTTCGGACAGTCCACCAGTGTGGCAAGTGCGGGCAGCGGCTTCATCGTCCGGGATGATGGCTATGTTGTGACGAATTACCATGTGATTCAGGGCGCACAGACCCTTCATGTCACCCTCTACAATGGTATGGAGCATCCTGCGCAGGTGGTTGGTTATGACTCCGGTATGGATGTGGCACTGCTGAAGATCGAAGCGCCGGAACTGGAAGCGGTTACCGTGGGCGACAGCGATCTGCTTCGCGTTGGCGATCAGGTGGCGGCCATCGGCAATCCTCTGGGCGAATTGACCCTTACCATGACGGTGGGCTATATCAGCGCCCTTGACCGGGAAATCAACACCGACGGTGTTCCCATCAATATGCTTCAGACCGATGCGGCCATCAACTCCGGCAACTCCGGCGGCCCCCTGTTCGATATGAAGGGCAATGTCATCGGCATTACCACCGCAAAATACTCCGGCTCCACCAGCAGCGGCGCAGCCATTGAGGGCATCGGCTTTGCCGTACCCATCAATGATGTGATGCTCATTGTGGATGATCTTCTGGACGATGGCCATCTCAGCGGCCGTGCCTATCTTGGCATTACGGCCATGGATATGGATGTCCAGACGGCGGATATGTATTCCCTGCCGGTGGGTGCCTATGTCAACTCGGTGGTGGATGGAAGCTGCGCCCAGAAGGCGGGCATGCAGGCCAAGGACATCATTCTCAGCCTGGGCGAATTTGAGGTTCGCTCCTATAACGATCTTGCCCGGGCACTGCGGGACTATGCCCCCGGTGAATCGGCAGAGATTCGGGTCTATCGCGCCGGTGCGGAGATCACCATGACGGTGATTTTTGACGAGCGGCCCAGCGAGGAAGAGCTTGCCGCCCAGGATCAGCAGCAGACGCAGGTTCCTGCGCCTGAGACCCAGCCCGAGACGCAGCCGATGCCGGATGGCGGCAGCAGTCAGGAGACCATGCCCTATGGCTATGGTCAGATTCCCGGCGATGTAGAGGATTGGTTCCGCTATTTCTTTGACCGATGAGCTAAAAAAAGAATAGTTTTCCTGCCGTTATGGAGGCGATTCTCCAAAACGGCAGGGGCTATTGCAGAAAACTGTTGACAATCAGCAAAGATTTGTTATGATAAAAATGCAAGAAGATAATGAGGAGGAATCTTTATGTATTCCATGGAGACCATTGTGAAGTGTGAATCAGGACTGCACAACAAGCAAGCTACATATTTCATCCAGAAGGCCAATGAATATCGTTCCAGCATCTGGATCGAGGTGGATGATCGCCGTATCAATGCCAAGAGCTTGCTGGGCGTTCTGTCTATGGGTGTTACCACAGGCACCATGGTTACGCTGGTGGCTGACGGCTCGGATGAAGAGATGGCCGTTAAGGCGCTGAGCGAGATGCTGGTGAAGGATATTTTCTGATCGTAACGCGAACCCACTGTCTCAAACGCGCCGTGATCGGCCGCGTTTGAGACAGTTTCTTTTTTTGGAGGAGCAGCCATGACCTTTCAACAGCTCCGGGAGAAAGCCCATTCCCTGCCCCTTGAGCCGGGCGTCTACCTGATGCAGGATGCTGCAGGCACGATTATTTATGTGGGCAAGGCAAAGCGGCTGCGCAACCGGGTGAGTCAGTATTTTCAGGATTCTGCCTCCCATTCTCCCAAGACCCGCATGATGGTGTCGAAGATTGATACCTTTGATGTCATTGTGGCGGCGTCGGAATTTGAGGCACTGGTGCTGGAGTGCAGTCTCATCAAGCGCCATATGCCCAAATATAACATTCTTCTCAAGGATGACAAGGGCTACCCCTTTGTTCGCATCGATCTGCGGGAGGACTATCCCACCTTCCGGCTGGCGAACAAGGCATTGGATGATGGGGCAAGCTATTTTGGCCCCTTCGGCAGCCGGTTTATCACCCAGCACCTGGTGGATACCCTGCGGCTGACCTTCCGTCTGCCGGGCTGCGGCAAGCAGTTTCCCCGGGATCAGGGGAAGGGAAGACCCTGCCTTAACTATCAGATGGGCAACTGTGAGGGCTGGTGCCAGCTCTCCCGCACCAAGGCGCAGTACGATGCAGTGATCGCCCAGGCGGTGCAGGTGCTCCGGGGAGACTATCAGAAGGTGGCCCAAATGCTGCGCGCCCAGATGGAGGCGGCTTCCGAAGCCCTTGCCTTCGAGCAGGCCATCCAGCTCAGGGATCGGCTGCAGGCCATTGAAGCCCTGGGCAAGAAGCAGCTTGTGACTGCCCGCTCCATGGTGGATGTGGACGCGGTGGGCTATGCCCAGAGTGGAAGCCATGCCTGCTTTGCAGTGCTGCACTATGTAGGCGGCAGCCTGATCGATAAAGATTACGAGATCATTGAGCCGGCTGACAATGAAGCGGAAGCCCTGTCTTCGCTGGTGAAGCAGTATTATTTGTCCCGGCGAAGCGCACCGAAGACCATCTTCCTTCCCATGGAAATGGAGGATTCGGAGCTGTTTTCCCAGCTCCTTCAGCAGGAATTGGGGAAAAAGGTACGGCTTCGCGTACCCCAGCGGGGAGATAATATGCGTCTTGTGGAGCTGGCGATCAAAAATGCCCGGGAGGAAGCGGAACGCCTGAACTCCCGGGAGGAACGGCTGCTTGGCAGCCTGAGTCTGCTCCAGAAAATGCTGGGACTTGAAGCGCTTCCCAGACGGCTGGAGTCCTACGATATTTCCAACATTGCAGGCACCGATATGGTGGCCTCCATGGTGGTTTTCCGGGATGGTAAGCCCCTCAAGAGTGCTTACCGTCATTTTAAGCTGGAAGGCATGGATGGGCAGGACGATTACGGTGCCATGCGGCAGGTGTTGAGAAGACGATTTGTCCATTTTCAGGCAGGGGATAAGGGCTTTGAAGAAAGGCCGGACGCCCTTTTAATTGATGGCGGCGTGACCCATGCTGACAGTGTGAGAAAAGAACTGGCGGATATGGCCATCCATCTGCCGATTTTCGGCATGGTAAAGGACGGCAGACACCGTACCCGGGCCTTAGTCACTCCGGATGGCCGGGAAATCGGCATCGCGGGGGTGCAGGCGGTATTCTCCCTGATCGGTCAGATTCAGGAGGAAACCCACCGCTTTGCCATTACCTATCATAAGAAACTGCGCTCCAAGCGGATGCGCCGTTCAGAGCTGGATGGCATTGCAAATGTTGGAGCAAAGAGAAAGCAGGCGCGTTTGGATCACTTCCACACCATCTCCCGGATTTCCGGTGCTTCCTATGAGGAGCTTTGCCAGGTGGTGCCGAAGAATACGGCCCAAAGTGTCTATGATTATTTTCATCAAAAACAGGAGAAGCTACCATGAGAGTCATTGCGGGAACTGCCGGCGGCATCCATCTGCTGACGCCGGAAGGCATGCTGACCCGGCCCACCATCGAGCGGGTCAAAGAGGCCATTTTTTCCTCCCTGCAGTTTGAACTGCCGGGAATGCGGGTGCTGGATCTGTTTGCGGGTACCGGCCAGATGGGCATTGAGGCCCTGAGCCGTGGCGCAAAATTTGCCGATTTTGTGGATCACCGGCGGGAAGCCCTGGAGCTTGTGCGGGAGAATCTGCGCCGCACCGGCTTGGAATCCAAAGGGGAAGTACACTGCATGGATTATGAGGCTTTTTTGCGGAGCAGAAAAACCAAGTATGATCTGATCCTGCTGGATCCGCCCTATGGAGAAAAATTTTTAGAAAAATCACTGAAAATCATAACAGAAATTGACATTTTGACGAATGATGGTATAATAATATCGGAGCGGCCTGTGGGTAAGCCTCTGGATGGAGACTTTCCCGGCCTGATTGCGAAAAAGGACCGTCGTTACGGTACGGTTCTCATCACAAAATTCCGAAAATCCAGCGAAGAATGAGGCTTCTATGAAGGTTGCCATTTATCCCGGTAGTTTTGATCCTGTTACTAAGGGCCATTTGAATATTATTGAACGGGCATCCAAGATTTTTGATAAGCTTGTCGTCTGCGTCATGGTCAATTCCACCAAGCAGCCGATTTTTTCCAGCGAGGAGCGGGTGGAGCTGATCCGCCGCGTTACGCAGCATCTTACCAATGTGGAGATTCACGCATCCGGTGAGCTTCTGGCAGATTTTGCCCGGCGTATGGGCTCCAGTGTCATCATCAAGGGCCTTCGTGCTGCCACGGACTTTGAAAACGAATTCCAGATGGCACTGATCAACCGAAAGCTGAATCCGGGGCTGGATACCATGTTCCTGACTTCAGAGCACCAGTATATGTTCATGAGTTCTTCCGTAATTCGTGAGCTTTCAAGATACGGCGTGGATCTGAAGGATTTTATACCGGAAGAAATCATTCCGGATGTGAAAGAGAAAACCCACCTGATTTTAAGAGGAGGCAAATAATATGAACCAAAACGGGATTGAGGATCTGATCAGCGTTCTGTATGAAATGATTCAGGATGCCAGAGCAGTGCCCCTGTCTTCGGAAAAGTGTATTGTGGAGCGCGAAAAGGTGCTGGATCTTCTGGATGAGATCAGCAACAGCCTTCCCGGTGAACTGAAGCAGGCAAAGACGATTGTGGATTCCCGCAGCGAGGTCATTACCAATGCCCGTCGTGAGGCAGAGAATATCCGCAAGCAGGCCCAGCAGCAGGCACAGAAGATGGCCTCCAAGGAGGAGGTTTATAAGCTGGCTCAGCAGCAGGCGGATGAACTGATGCGTGCAACCCAGGCCAAGGTGCGCGAACTCAAGCAGGTGACGAATTCCTATGTGGATGACGCACTGCGCCGTACCGAGGAAGCCATCAATGGCGCATTGGGCGAAATTCATGATTCCCGCATGAAGTTCCGCAATCTGACGAATCCTCAGCCGAAGGCAGCTTCTCCCATTATTGAGGATATCTGACGCAAGCGAAAACAGGTCAATCCGATGGAATTTGACCTGTTTTTTTGCGTTGCTTCCATATAATAAAAAAGCATACAGCGTTCATAACGATAAAAAGAAAGAATGATAAACGGAGGAACCTAACATGAACTATCTTGATTTGTGGGCAAAATGGTGCAGTTTCCCCACGATGCCCCAGACACTTCTTCAGCAGATGGAGCAGATGAAAGGTGACGATGAGGCAATCCGCGGCTCCTTTGGCGCTGAGCTTCAGTTCGGCACGGCTGGCCTTCGCGGTGTGATGGGCCCCGGCCCCAACCGCCTGAATGTGTACACAGTGCGCAGAGCGGCCCTGGGCATGGCTGCATGGCTCAAGGGAACCGATCTTCCCAAGCGCTGCGCCATTGGCTATGACTCCCGCCATAATTCCCGCCTGTTTACCGAGGTTTGTGCCTGTGCTTTTGCAGAGAATGGCATTGAAACCTGGATTTATCATGAACTGGCTCCCACTCCCATGCTTTCCTATGCGGTACGCCGTATGGAATGCGGCTGCGGTGTGGTGATCTCCGCCTCCCACAACTCCGGTGAATACAACGGTGTCAAGTGCTACGGCCCCGATGGCTGCCAGATGACGGATGAACCGGCTGCAGTGGTCATGGAAAAGATCACGGCAGTGGATGCGCTGACGGAACCTGCAAAGACCTTCGACGCATGGCTGGAAGAAGGCACCATCAAGCTGCTTCCCGAAAGCATCTGGGAAGACTATTATCAGACCGTTCTGGCAGAAGGCCTGCTGCTTTCCGAGGTGCCGGAAGCACAGCTTCAGGTCATCTATACGCCCCTTTGCGGTACCGGCAATAAGCCGGTGCGGGAGATCCTGCGCCGCATTGGTGTGCAGACCACGGTAGTTACCTGTCAGGAGCAGCCTGACGGCGATTTCAAGACCTGCGAATACCCCAACCCTGAGACCGACGGCGCTCTGCGGGAAAGCTACCGCATTGCGGCAGAGGTTCCCTGCGATCTGATCATGGGCACCGACCCCGACTGTGACCGCATTGCAGTGGCAATTCCGGAAGCTGGCGGCTTCCGCAAGCTCACCGGCAACGAGCTGGGCTGCCTGCTGCTGGACTACATCCTGCGTGTACGCGCCGAAAAGAAGGATCTTCCGGAAGGCGCTTTCGCAGTACGCAGCATTGTTACCACTTCCATGGCAGACCGGATCTGCGAGACCTACGGCTGCGAGATGCGCGCTGTACTCACCGGCTTCAAGTGGATCGGCGGCGAGATCCTGAAGGAAGAGGAGCAGGGCCAGGAAGCCCGGTTCGTCTTTGGCTTCGAGGAAAGCTGTGGCTACCTCAAGGGCACCTATGCAAGAGATAAGGACGCTGTTGTGGCTGCCATGCTGGTGGCTGAAATGGCTGCCTGGTATAAGAAGCAGGGCAAGAACCTTGCCGAGGCAATGGATGCCCTGTATGAAACCTATGGCTACACCCTTGCAGGCGTGATCTCCTGCGAGCTGAAGGGTGTGGATGCCATGGAAAAGGCTGCCGCCCTGCTGCAGAACCTCCGTGCCGACAGCCCTGCTGTCATCGGCGGTCTTACGGTAGAGCAGGTGCTGGACTATCAGCAGCTTACCATCAAGTGCGTTGCCACCGGCGAAGTGACCGAGCTGGTAATGCCCACCTCCAATGTGCTGGAATTCCGCCTGGGCGGCGGCAATCGCGTGATCGTGCGTCCCTCCGGCACAGAGCCGAAGATCAAGCTCTATCTCACCGGCGTTGGCGCAACCCGCGAGGCAGCTCTCCAGCAGCTCGCTCTGCTGGATGTGGATATGAGAGCCCTCGTACCCGCAGAATGATTGAATGCTGTGACAGCCTGATCGTTCCTGCGTCCTAATTGTAATGACACTCCACACTGTTCGTGCATTGATTGCATGGACGGTGTGGAGTATTGTTTTGTCATGAAATGGCGGAAGAATGCGGGCGAATGTATAATTTAGGGTGGCTGTTTTTTGGAAATATGCGTCCAAACTGAAACGAGCATTAAGAGCAAAAGGTTTTATGTGTATAGTTGACAAAAAACACAGGCAATTCCTATGAACTAATATCAGTTGCCAATGTTTTCGTCTTTTGTTATACTCTATTGTGGATTATGGCGGGAACTCACAGGCAAGTGTTGTCCTACGAGTTTTTGCCGTTGTGCGGCTTGCCGCACGTTTTTCAAACTATACTATGGAGGGAAATACACATGAAAAAAAGACTCATCAGCATGTTGCTTGTGATCTGCATGGTTGTGTCCCTGATGCCCAGCTTCACCTTTGCGGTGAACGCGGCTGAGGGTGACCTGCCGACCACTCTGTCGGTAGAACCGTCTGAGATCAACAACATCCCCGCAGCAATCGATCTTTATTCACCCAGTAATTCCGGTTGGGGCGGTAACTCCAGTTACCACCTGTTCCTTCCCGGCAATACCGATGCAGCCAACTGCTTCTTCTCCTGGGAAGGCGGATTGGAAGGCACTGTTGACGGCAAGTCTTATGCAAGCGGCGAGATGCCCGTTCCCGCTGTTGGCGAGACCAAGACCATCACTTTCAATAACGGCAGCAGCAAGTCCTTTGAGGTCACCACCTCTCAGGGCTCCGCTACCATGAAGACCATGTTCATCGAAATCGATGAAAGCCAGGGCACCATCAATGACATGAACAATGACCCCGATCATGAGACTGAATGCACCGGCGTCATTTACATTGATGGCGAAGAGCATGTTCTGGACAAGATGAAGGGCCGCGGCAATGCTACCTGGTCTCAGGCTCGGCAGAAGCGCCCCTACAACATCACCCTGGGCAAGAAGGTTGAGAGCATCCTCGGCATCGAAATGCCCGATAAGACCAAGAAGTTCAGCCTGCTGGCCAACATTGCAGACCGTTCCCTGCTCCGTAACAAGGTGGGCTTTGACATTGCCTACGAAATGGGCATCGGTCTGGACAGCGAGTCCGTTGATCTCTGGATGAACGGTAAGTACATCGGCGTCTATCTGGTTACCCCCAAGAATGACTCCTTCGTTACCGATGGTGGCTATGCCGTAGAAAACGACAACTATAAGGAACCCTCCATTGCAGAAGGCGGCGACCCCAGCTTCGAACTGGAAGGTCTGAACGGTGTGCAGAGCAGCCGTCCTGCAGCGCATGAGTACAACCGTATTACCGTCAAGGCAGTTGGCGACGATCTGCTTCCCAACGGCGAGACCGAGGAAGAGCTGACCCGCGTTGCCGGCGAGATCCAGGCATGGATGCAGGATATGTGGGATGCCATCCGTTCTGAGGACGGCTACAACGCAAAGGGTAAGTATTACACCGATTATGTTGATATCACCTCCTGGGCTTCCATGTACCTGATGCAGGAATATGCCAAGGGCTATGATGCCAACGCAGGCAGCCTCCTGTTCTATCGCGAGGGTACCACCGATGCGGACAAGATGTTCGCAGGCCCCCTGTGGGATCTTGATAATGCTCTGGGCAGCACCCAGGTCAACAGCCTGCTGGGCAACCAGGTCGATCAGACCGATGCCAATGGCTGGTTCATGAGCAAGCTGGGCGACGGCAAGACCTCTATCTACAAGACCATCGGTCAGCACGAGGACTTCATGGAAGAAGTCTACCGTGTATATAACCAGTATGCACACCTCTTCGACAATGCTCCTGCACAGGTTGTGGCCCTTGCCGAAGAAATGGCGGAATCCGCCGAAATGAACTTCAAGAAGGTCACCCAGGAATCCTACAACACGGTCAACTACAGCCGTGAGACTGTCAAGAGCGCAGGCACGGCCTATGAGCAGACCTATAAGAAGACCGACAATTGGCAGGACTATGTGGACAATCTGGTCACCTTCACCACTGTCCGTTCCAAGTTCCTGAGCGACAATATTCCTGAAGTTACTGTCTGTGAGCACGAATACGAAGGCGTTGTCACCGAGCCCACCTGCGAAGAGGGCGGCTTTACCACCTACACCTGCGGTCTGTGCGGCAAGTCCTACATCGACGACAAGACCGATGCACTGGGCCATGACTATCAGGATGGCGCCTGCACCGTCTGCGGCGAAGAGGAAAAAACGGCATATGTGGCAACCTTCGTTTGCGATGAAAACAGCTCCGTTACTGTCTACGAGAGCAAGGATATCAATGGCCCCTGCGTGGAAAATGCTGAGTTTGGCTATGCCCGCAACGGCGACACCGGCGAGATCGATGTATCCGGCGACGGCCAGGTCAATTTCGTTGTCAATGTAGCCGAAGGCTACAAGCTCGAGAGCGTTACCGCTGAACCTGCAGGTAACTACAAGAACCTGAAGGATCCCGCAGAGACCGAGGTTGAAAACGGCTACCGTATCACCAAGATCAAGGGCGACCTGACTGTCACTGTTAAGACCGTCAAGGAAGGCGGCCTGGAAAGCATCGACTTTACCGATCCTGATTCCAAGTCCAGAGTTACCATTGCTAACCAGACCTCTGCTGAATTCCGTGAAGGTGGTCTGTATCTGGTTTCCACTACCGACGCATTCGAACCCTGCAATGGTCAGGTGTCTACTTTCGCTCCTAAGGATGTTGTAAGCATTC
>JAZRCV010000178.1:0-3366 GCA_045659925.1 Faecousia sp. | reverse complement strand
TAGATGTCCACCGCGTCGGCGCAGACCTCACCGGCAGAGGCATAAAGCAGGTCGGTGCGCAGCAGGATCATATCCAGCGTGTCGAACATCATGGTGGTATCTGCTGTGGAAAGAAGCTCCGCTCCCTTGCCGCTGCCGTAAACATAGTAGTCCACGATGTCCACACCATCGCCCCAATCGGCCACCTGGATCATTAGAAGAGTGCCGTCCTTGTTTTCACCGTAGCCGTATTCGTACTGGTCATAGAAGATCTGGGCGTATTCCGCTAAAGTGTTGTCCTCCACGGTGTCCACAATGTCCACCCGGATGTCAAGCTGATACAACTCAGACACATTGGGCAGAGTGCTTGTGCCCTGCTCCAGCAGCCGCTCATTGTCCATATCAGAAACAGCTACATAAAGATAATCATGATCTTCAAAAGCTGCCGCAGGCATGCTCAGGCCAAGGGCCAGGATCAGCACAAGGATCAGAGAAAAAATGCGTTTTTTCATATTCTTTCCCTCCCTTAGAACAAGAACAGGCCGAAAATGGCCATCAGCGGCAGGGCAATGCCTGCCATCAATCCAAAGAACTTACCCTTATCCACAGGCAGATCGCCGATGAGCTTACCGGTCTGACCGTTCATGGCAAAGAGGAAATCCTTATCCTGCCACTTGGTATGCAGCATCCAGACAGGCAACAGGGCGTATCGGGTTTTGCCCTTTTTGATGCTCACATTGCTGCCCTTCTCTATGACGGTCTGATAAGTATTCACAGTGCTTCTCAGCAACTGGGCGGCACTGCCCTTGATGCGCTCGTTGATCCGCTGTGCGCTCTCCTCTGCGCTGACATCGTATTTGTCCGCCAGATAGCCCGGCAGATAGGCAGTGGAGAAGGGCTTGAGTTCGGAATAATCAAAGGGTTCAATGGAATCCATGTGGTTATCCGGCATCTTGGTGGAAGCATCCGCGGGCACCCGCTCAAAGCTGAAATGACCCGCCCTGTGGACACGGTAGTGGTCCGTTTCCGTAACCCGGTAATCGCCGGCATTATAGGTTCGGGAGTTGGATGCATCGTAATTGGCGCTGCAGTCCGCCTCTCCGTCAAACAGCCAGAAGGGCACATACACACCCTTGATCTCGCTGATATGATTGGCGGAAGAAAATGCCTTGGGCAGGAACACCTTGCCCTTGTAGTATCTCTTCAGTGCCTGTTCCGCAGCTTCCTTGTTCAGCTTGAAAGGGATCACATAATCCGGCTTCAGGCTGCCGCTGAACTGCCCGGGTACCACGGTGGGATTGCCACAGTAGACGCAGGAGGTAGCTGCGGTGGTGGTATCGCAGACGATCTCAGCACCGCAAGAGGGGCAGGAATACGCCTTCATTCCGGCAGCTTCCTCTTCGCTCCATTGCGAACCTGCGCCCTCCGCATTCCAGCCGTCGGCTTCCTTTGCAAAGGCAGCCTCGGCTTTATCCTCTTTCTGGGCAAACATTGCCTCAATTTCGGCAACCTCATAGATGCTGCCGCAGTATTCACACTCCAACTTTCCAGACTCTGATGCAAAATGCAGCGGGCCGGTACAGGCTGGACATTGATAATTGGTGACTTTTGAAGCCAAATCTATTCCTCCTTATATAACGGCAAATGGCGGGATCGCTAAAAAGCGATCCCGCACAAAAAATCTAATCAAGCAACGGGGATCATCATGCCAATGTTAGCTTCTGCCCAGAAGTCCATGATGAAGAATTCAACAGGGCTGTCGGAGGTAAGCTCATAGCAGGTAGCAACAGTAATGCTCTGACCGGGTTCGATCTCAACGGAGGTGTTCGCTTCTTCCTCTGCAGACTCTTCGGCAAGACCGTCCACCATCTCCATGCCGTCCTGCAGTGCCAGTTCACTTGCGGCTAAGAAATAGCTGGTGGCTTCGTCACTATTGTTGGTGAACTCGATAAACACGCGCACCACCTTGTCCACACTGTAGCCGGGAACAACTTCGTAGTTCAGGAGCTTAATGCCGTAAACTTCTTCCAGTACACCTTCGGTGGAAAGGCCCTCGGTATTGGTGGGGTTGGGAATGAGTACAACTTCCCGCTCCGTGGGACGACCGGGCAGGGCAGTGGGATCAAATTCCATGGTCAGAATGTCATCGCTTGTGTAGCCTTCGATCTTGAATTCCACGGTGCCGCCCTCGGGCTGGTAGGCGAATTCACTAATGCAGCGAATGGTGACGCCGGGAGCAATGGAAATATAATTGTTGCCATACTCTGCCACATCATCCTCGGAATCGGCATAGGTTTCCATCAGCTCATAGCCGCTCTGATAGGCATAGAGGTTGGTCACATCCCAGAGGGATTTGATCTCGGTGCCGTTGTTGGTGAAGTCAAGATAGAAACGGATGGCGGGGTTGCCGTCCTGGTCAGTGAAGTGTTCTGCAGCCAGAATGGTGAACGCATAGTCACCCAGTGTGCCGGAGACAGGCTCCACAGCGGCAGCAGTGGGTTCTGCCGGATCGGTTTCCGGCTCAGTGTTTTCCACTTCACCTTCCGAAACATCGGAACCGGTGGGAGGGGTCACGCCTTCCTGTGCCAGACGCATGGTCAGGCCCATGAGTTCAATCTCGATGATGCCGTCCACCAGAGAACCGGTGGCGGTTTCGCCTTCCACCTTGACCTCAATGGACTCGCCCACGATGTCATACTTCAAAGAGGCGTCTTCTCCATCAATGTGGATGGAGCCCTTGCCGCCCTGCTTCAGTTCGAAGGTGCAGGTATCGCTCCAGACTTCATCGGGACTCATGGCATAGCCGATGGCTTCGATTTCGTAGCAGGTGTACACACCCAGCAGGGCCTCGTCATATTCCTTGCCGCCTCCGCAGGCGCACAGGCTGAGAACCATAACCACAGCCAGCAGCATTGCGATCATTTTTTTCATAACGTGATCTCCTTTCAACAAAAACATTTTGGATGAATAGAATATCAGCCGTTCAGGGAACCGCCGCAGTATTCACAGCAGCCGGAGGCATCGGGGGTAGTGGTAGCGCCGCACCAGGGGCAGGTGATGGCAGCCTTGGGAGCAGCGGCTGCAGCAATGGTATCACGGGCAGTCTTTCTGGCATCCAGAATGGCAGCCTTGATCTCCTTGCCCATTTCTTCGTACTGCTTATACTCATAGCTTCTCATACCGGGATTGGAAACAGAGGTGTTAAACATACCGCCGCGGGAAACAACATCGTTCAGCTCGATGCTGTTTCTGTTCAGCTTGAACTTCATATCGTCAAACCAGGGATGATTGACCTTGATGATGACATAGAAATCGTAATAGTAGTTGTATCTGGGAGGATTGTAGGAAACTTTATTGCCGTCCTTATCCTCGCGCTTTTCTTCGGTA
>JAZRCV010000177.1:0-6013 GCA_045659925.1 Faecousia sp. | reverse complement strand
TATATCAAGAATCTGTTCGTGGCTTCCACCCACGATTATCTGCTGTTCTTCACCAGCCTTGGCAAGGTGCATCGCCTCAAGGGCTATCGCATCCCCGAGGCCTCCCGCACCGCAAGGGGTACCGCCGTGGTGAATGTGCTGCCTCTGGAACCGGGGGAAAAGGTCACCGCCATGCTCCTCACCCGCAGCATGGAAGAAGAGCGCTACCTCACCTTCGTCACCCGGAATGGCACCGTGAAGCGTCTGGAGCTGAAGCTCCTGAATACCGCCCGCAAGGCGGGCATCCGTGCCCTGTCTCTGGAAGAAGGGGACGAGCTGGTTACCGTGCTGTCCAGCAGCGGCGAGGATAACATCATCATGGCCTCCCATGACGGCCTTGCCATCTGCTTCAGTGAGCAGGATGTGCGCTGCATGGGCCGTGACGCCGTGGGCGTGCGGGGCATGAATCTGGCAGAGGGCGACTATATCGTGGGCGCCGGTGTGGCAGAGGAAGGCACCCAGCTTCTGGCTGTCACCGAGCGTGGCTTCGGTAAGCGCACCGCCGTGGAAGAATACCTGCGCCTCGATGGCGATGTTCGCCGTCCCCAGTCCAGAGGCGGCAAGGGCATGAAGAATCTGGCGGTAACGGAGCGCACCGGCAAGGTGGCCGGCGTATGCATCGTAAGAGAAACCGATGATATCATGATCATCGAAGAAGGCGGCGTCATCATCCGCATGCCGGCCAAGGATGTCAATGTCTATCGCAGAGACGCCCAGGGCGTCATCCTGATGCGCGTGGAACCCGACAGCCGGGTCAGCGCCGTGCAGGCGGTGCAGGCCGAGGAGGAAGCTCCGGAGGAAGAGACCGCCGATGCCTAAAACCGTCACCATCTATACCGATGGCGCCTGCTCCGGCAATCCCGGCCCCGGCGGCTGGGGTGCCATCCTGCGCTACGGTGAGCATGAGAAGGAACTCTCCGGCGGCCACCCCGAGACCACCAACAACCGCATGGAGCTCACCGCCGTCATCCGTGCCTTGGAGGCCCTGAAGGAGCCCTGCCGGGTGGAGCTGTACACCGACTCCCGCTACATCGTGGACGCCATCGAAAAAGGCTGGCTCTACAGCTGGCAGAAAAACGGCTGGCGAAAGGCCGACAAAAAGCCCGCCCTGAATGTGGACCTCTGGCAGAGAATTTTGGAGCTTTTTGCTACCCACGAGGTTAACCTTCATTGGGTGCGCGGCCACGCGGATAATGAATACAATAACCGCTGCGACGCCTTGGCAGTAGCCCAGTATAAGAATAAAATGTAAAGTCAATCAGGGGCCGATGCTGTGTCTTGCGTTAAAAGATACAGCATCGGCCCCTGTCCCCATTATTTGCTTGCATTCCAAAATAAAATTCTTGTTGACATCCGCCATCGCTTTGCATATACTGTAATTGACAGAGCCCACCACGCATAAGGCGGAAACGTACTGCGGACCACGGTGGGACTTTTTTTATTTGTGAGGAAAGAAAATGTCGCAATTAAAACCGGCGCTGACATGTGCTGAACAGATAGACCGATTAAAAAATGTACATAATCTAACCATTGCGGACGATGCTGCAGCGCTGGAGATATTCAAAAAGGTAAATTATTATCGTTTGAGTGCATATGGTCTTGGCTTGTCGCAAAAGGACGATAAAGAAAAGTATGTAGATGGTATTACGCTTGAGCACATCTACAGGCTTTATCAGTTTGACAGTATTTTTCGGAACATATTGATACATGTCATTGAACAGCTTGAGATTCAGTTGCGTACTCAGATTTCCAACTTTCTTGCCTTGAAATATGGGTCGGAAGGATATGTTGATCCAGAAAATTTCACTGAAAAGAAAAACAAAGAGGGAGCCTCTGTTCATACTTCTATTATTGATAGCTTTAGAAATGAGTGCGAGCGTCAAAAAAATGCTCCCTTTGTTAAGCACCATATGGATAAATATGACGGGCATTTTCCAATTTGGGTTGCTGTAGAGCTTTTCACCTTTGGCAATTTGTCTTCGCTTTATAGCATTATGAAAATGGAAGACCGGAAGGAAATTGCAAAGCTGTATCATACCGAGCCGAAATATCTTGGAAGCTGGATATTGGCGCTGGTTGAAATTCGTAATATTTGCGCCCACTACAGCAGGCTATATAATATGCCGCTCAAGCAGACGCCATATCTATATTCTGAGAATAAAAAATATCGTTCCGGTACGCAGAACAAAGTCTTTCCGGTTTTGCTTTCCATTAAGCGAATGTTGAATGATGATCATCGTTGGAGCTCTTTTGCAGCACGGTTGGAGGCGCTGATTGAGGAATACAGCGATGTTGTCCGACTCTCCTTTATGGGATTTCCGAAAGAGTGGGAAGAAATTCTGCACTGATACATCGAAAATGCTACTAAATTTGCTGGAAACCATGATATAGGCGCAACATCCGAGAGATCATGGAGCTTGATCGTAGTGGTTAGTTTATGCACTGGCGCGGGAGCGCCCAAGGCTCCCTTGTGTAAAGGGAGCTGTCTGCGAAGCAGACTGAGGGATTGTTTGTACCGGTAGAATACATATTTAGGTTGGGTAATTTTGCGGGTTATCGTCACAAAACCTACTAAAATCTGAACTTTTGAGCAGCAATCCCTCCGTCACGGCTGACGCCGTGCCACCTCCCTTTACACACACCCGCCCGCAGGCGGGCGTACATAGCGCAACCGGGCGAAGCCCGGCACTTAGCGCGGAGGAAGGGAGGCTTTGGTGCGCTGCAGTCCCTAAGCCTTAAGCGAGAAAACCATCATAAAATCGAAACAATTCCTGCCGGGAGGGGGCTTATCCACCCAGCACGTAGTGGGCGATGATGAGGACGCCTGTTCCGGGCAGGCCAAGGGTTCCCACGATGGCGCAGGTGAGCACATTCAGCTCGAACAGCATCCCGGTGAGGGGATGCAGCAGATTCAGGATAATCAGGCTGCCGAAGCCGCACAGGGCATTGATCAGCACCTTCCATGCAAAGCGCACCGGCAGGGTTATGACGAACAGCAGCAGGGCCAGCAGCCCCAAAAGCAGCAAGGTTTGCAGCATCGGTGAATTCCCCCTTTGATAGGAGCATATGCCCCGGAGGAAAAATCAGAACCAAAGCAAAGCAGACAGGGATGATTCCCTGTCTGCTTGTGTATTTTACAAAATTACTGCCAGTAATCTACCTGATGGGGCAGGTCGATGTTCTTTGCACGGAACACCGGCTCGCGGCCTTCTTTGCGCTGGCGTTCAAAGTCCCGCAGGGCCCGCAGGGCGTACTTGCCGAGGATGATGATCACGGGCATATTGATGATGGTCATGCCGCCCATGGTGATGTCGGCGATGTTCCACAGAAGGTCTGCGCTCAGACCTGCGCCCAGGAAAATGATAAGGGAGGCGGCGATGTAATACACGGTGTTGAATGCCTTACCGGGGGTCTTGCCCAGAATGTAGCGGAAGGTCACATCCACATAGTAGAGGTTGCCCAGCAGGGTGGTGAAGGCAAAGAGGATCATGGCAGCGGTGATGAAGATGGGGCCGAAGCTGCCCAGGCTGGCCTGAATGGAAGCCTGCACATAGGGTGCGCCGGACAGAGCCTCGGTGGGCTCCACGCCGGAGGCCATGCACATGAAGCCGGTGGCAGAGCAGACCAGAATGGTGTCGATGAACACGGACAGCACCTGCACCAGACCCTGCTTTACGGGATGGGCCACCTCTGCGGAAGCGGAGGCATTGGGGGCAGAGCCGACGCCTGCTTCGTTGCTGAACAGGCCGCGCTTGATGCCGTACATGACGCAGGAGCCGGTGAAGCCGCCGAAAATGGCCTCAAAATCAAAGGCACCGGCGAAAATTTCCTGGAAAATGCCGGGAAGTGCGGGGGCATTCCACAGGGTGATGCCCAGTGCCACCAGAATGTAGGCCATGCCCATGAAGGGAACGATCAGGGTGGTGGCGCCGATGATGCGCTTGCCGCCGCCCATCAGGCAGTAGCACACGATGGCGGCAAGAACCAGACCGATGATCCAGGGAGAAACCGCAGGATCATAGAAGGAATAGGCGGAGAAGGTGGACTGCAGGTTGTAGGAGGCCAGCATATTGAAGCCAATGCCGTAGGTCAGGATCAGGAAGATGGAGAACACAATGGCAAGGGCCTTGTTCTTCAGTGCGGCTTCAATGTAGTAGGCGGGGCCGCCGTAGCTGCCCTCGGGGCCTTTTTTCTTATAGATCTGAGCCAAAGTGCTCTCCACAAAGGCGGAGGCTGCACCGATGATGGCAATCACCCACATCCAGAACATAGAGCCGAAGCCGCCAAGGCACAGCGCCGTGGAAACGCCCACGATGTTGCCGGTGCCAACGCGGGAGGCGGTGGAAACCATCAGGGCCTGGAAGGAGGAAACGCCCTTGCCGTCCTTGGGCTTTTCCGTCACTGCCCGGAACTGCTCACCCAGCAGTCGGAACTGCACAAATCTTGTGCGGATGGTGAAATACAGGCCGCCCAGCACCAGAACAATGATGAGTATGTAGGTGTACAGAGCGTCATTGATGGAAGCAATCAAATTTTCAAACATGTCTTTCTCCTTTTCTTTTATTTCGGTTATCATAGCATGTTTTCTGCCGTAGTTCAATTGTTTTTAAGGGTATTTTCTCCACATTTGTTCCATCCAAATCCTGCCGGGCGATCAATGATCGCCCGCAAAAGATTGCGAATTCGCCGGGAACCTCCATATAAATGGGGCATTTTCTGCCAGAACGGCACATAGGCCGTTCCCTACGCAAGGTCAGGTGCAAGGCAGCGGCTACCGACGGAATGTAGGGGCGTGCATTGCACGCCCGCGTACAGGTTGCGAATTCGCCGGAAGTTCCATTATAAACGCAACATTTCCTGCCGGGCGACCACAGGTCGCCCCTGCATACACACAGGCAGAGTTTACGCAGAAACCAACAAAACTGGTCGTAGGGGCGATCTGTGATCGCCCGAAAAAGGTTGCGAATTCGCCGGGAACCATCATATGAACGAAACATCTTCTGCCGGACACCCCGGAGGGGTGTCCCTACGAGAGAGCAAGGGTGCCCGATTGTGGATGGGCAGTGTCTTCTTTGAGGTTGTCAGGATTTGTCGATGGGGCATAGAATGGAGGGCCGGAGCCTTTCCGGCAGCATCATACAGGAGGTTATTCTATGGCTATTTTCTCCAATCAGGCCACATTGACCTATAATGGGAACAGCACAAACTCCAACATTGCCTACGGCGAAATTCTGGATGTGCTGGCTGCCACAAAAACCGCCATCGAGGGGAACTATACCCCCGGTGAGACGGTGACCTATGTGGTGACCCTTCGCAATACCGGCACAGGGACCCTGTCCGGTCTTACCGTCACGGACGATCTGGGCGGTTACGATTTTGAGGGCACTACGGTGTATCCCCTGACCTATGAGGCGGGGTCTGCGGTGCTGTTTGTCAACGGTGTGCCCCAGGCCCTGCCGGCAGTGACGCCGGGGCCTCCCCTGGTCATCACCGGGCTGAGCATCCCCGCTGGGGGCAGTGCGGTGCTGGTGTATCAGGCGCAGGTCAATGCCTTTGCCGACCCGGCAGCGGGCGGCACCATTGTCAACACCGTCACCGTCACCGGGGACGGCTTGAATGCCCCGGTCACCGCCACGGAAACCATCAGCGCAGGCACTGCCCCGGCGCTGACCATCACAAAATCCATCACCCCCACCCAGGTGGTGGATAACGAGCGGGTGACCTATACCTTCGTGATCCAGAATTCCGGCAACGAACCGGTGGTGGCCACGGACAATGCCGTCATCACCGATACCTTCGACCCCATCCTGACCGATCTGGTGGTTACCTTTAACGGCATGACCTGGACGGAGGGCGTCCAGTACAATTACAACGAGACCACCGGCCTGTTCACCACCGTACCGGGGCAGATTACCGTCCCCGCCGCCACCTATACCCAGGATCCCACCACAGGAGCCTATACCGTCAATCCCGG
>JAZRCV010000176.1:0-2603 GCA_045659925.1 Faecousia sp. | reverse complement strand
TAGGGGCGGCTATCAGCCGCCCGGCAGAATCATCTTCCGTTGACAACGAGGGTTCCGGCGAATTCGTAGCCTGTACGCGGGCGATCACAGATCGCCCCTACATTCCCAGAAGGAGCCTTTGCCTTATAAAATCTGCACAATTTTTTCCACACCGGATTGTGAAATGTGAAAACATTTCTGTGTATAACCCGAACGAGCATGAGAAAGGGTTTTTCCCTGTGAAAAGTCGGTCTGGTTTTCCACATCCCGCTGTGAAGTGAAACCCCTTGTAATACAAGGGAAATCGTGAGTTTTCCACATTCGTTTTTACTACGACTGTTACTACTGATATATATACCCTCCTTCCTAAAGGAAGGAAGAAAAGAGGTTTGTGCTATGAAATTTACCTGTGAAAAAGCCAAGCTGGTCTCGGCCATTTCCGTAGCCATCCGTACCGTCGCGCCCAAGAGCGCCATCACCGCCTTAGAGGGCATCCATATGCGGGCAGGGGAAGACCTGCAGCTCACCGGCTTCAACCTGGAGACGGGCATCACCGTCCGGGTGGAGGCTGACATTGCTGAGTGCGGCGAATGCATCATGCCCGCCAGACTGTTCTTTGATATCGTGAGAAAAATGCCGGATGATGAAATCAGCATCCACGTGGACGCCGACCTGAAGGTGCGCCTGCGCAGCGGCATTTCCTCCTTCTCCATCATGGCCTCGGACCCCGAGGACTATCCCGAGCTTCCCGATGTGGCCTTTACCAACGGCATCCGCATTCCCCAGAATGCCCTGCGGGAG
Source organism: Faecousia sp. (assembly GCA_045659925.1). Classification (GTDB taxonomy): domain Bacteria; phylum Bacillota; class Clostridia; order Oscillospirales; family Oscillospiraceae; genus SVMC01. The sequence continues at coordinate 1,823 of JAZRCV010000176.1, read as the reverse complement.
CTGATCTCCGGCACCATCTTTGCCGTTTCCCAGAATCAGGCCCGGCCCATCCTCACCGGCTGCCTCATCGAGGTGGAAAACGACACCATCACCATGGTGGGCGTGGACGGCTTCCGTCTGGCAAGACGCTGCTACCATACCGCAGAACCCACAGAGCGGCTTTTGAAATTCGTGGTGCCCGCAGAAGCCCTGCGGGAGGTGGAGAAGATTCTGGAGGACACGGATGAGCCCGCCATCTTCACCCTTGGCCCCAAGCACATCCTCTTTGAAATGGGCGCTTCCACTCTGGTGTGCCGCATTCTGGAAGGTGAATTCCTGAATTGGCGCCGGGTCATTCCCGATTTCAACCCCATTCGCCTTTGCGCCAATGTCAATGCCCTTACCGCTTCCATTGAGCGCGTAGGCCTGATCGTATCGGAAAAGCTCAAGAGCCCGGTGCGCTGCCTGTTCTCTCAGGATTGCGCCGACTTCCGCACCGTCACCACCATGGGTTCTGCCCATGATGTGTGCAGCCTCTCCGGTGACGGCAAGGAGCTGGAAATCGGCTTCAACTGCCGGTATCTGCTGGATGCCCTGAAGGCCATCCCCACGGATGAGGTGATGCTGGAGCTTTCCAACCAGCTCAGCCCCATCATCCTCACCCCCTGTGAGGGCAGCGAATACGATTATAGCTATATGGTGCTTCCCGTCCGTCTGAAAGCAGGCAGTTAATGGGAAGAATAAGGAGATGCTAAAATGAAAGTACGCCTCAGAGTCCGCCATACTTCGGACATTACCATTCCCATCACCACAGAATTCATCAAATTAGAGAGCTTCCTGAAGTTCTGCGGCGCTGCCGAGACCGGCGGCATGGCAAAGAACTGGATTCAGGATGGCGAAATCTTAGTCAATGACGAGGTCTGCACCCAGAGAGGCAAGAAGCTGCGCCCCGGTGACCGGGTGATGTGCCTGGGTCAGAGCTATTATGTGGCGGGCGCATGAGACTTTGCAGCCTGACCCTTTATGACTGGCGAAATTATGCCCATGCGACAGCGGAATTTGTGCCGGGGGTAAACCTTTTGGTGGGGGACAATGCCCAGGGGAAGACCAATCTTCTGGAAGCCATTGTCTACCTGTCCCAGGGCCAATCCTTCCGCACCAGATCCCAGGCGGAATTGGTGCGCATCGGCGCGGATTTTGCCGATCTGCAGGCCCAGATCGAGAGCGGCGACCGGGAGCAGAGCCTTCGGGCGGTGCTCTTCGCCGGAAGAAGGCCCCGGCAGCTCTACCTTGGCGGCGTGAAGAAGAAATCCGCCGCAGAGTTGGCAGGGGTGCTGCCCACGGTACTGTTTTGCCCCGAAGACCTTCAGGTGCTGAAGGCAGGGGCACAGGCAAGGCGGCGCATGATCGATCATGCCCTGTGCCAGCTTCGGCCTGCCTATGCCGCTGCCCTGCAGGAGTACGGCAGATGCTTGGAGCAGAAGGGCCGCATTTTAAAGGATCATACCCAGCAGCCCGGCCTTCTGGAAGTGCTGCGGGAGTATAACGAGCGCCTTGCCCAGCTGGGCGCCAACATCATTTTCTTCCGCGCCCGATATTTAGAGGCGCTGGAAAAGGAAGCGCAGCTATTTCACGGAGAATTCTCCGGCGGAAAGGAAGAATTGCGTCTTCATTATCACACCGTCAGCACCATTTCTGACCCTTTTGCCCCCATCCGGGATCTTTATGACCGTTTGAAAGAGCATCAGGAGAGCCACAGAAGGGCAGAGCTGGAATCCGGCCAGTGCCTTTCCGGCCCCCATAAGGACGATTTGGAGGCAGAGCTGAACGGCCTGAGCGTGAAG
>JAZRCV010000175.1:0-13879 GCA_045659925.1 Faecousia sp. | reverse complement strand
CCATCAACCGTCTGCGTACCGCAGAGCTGCTTGGCTTCACCGCCCCCATGGCCAACAGTCTGGACGGTGTTTCCGACCGGGACTATGCCATTGAATTTTTAAGCTGTATGTCCATTCTCATGATGCACCTTTCCCGCTTTGCGGAGGAGATCATTCTCTGGTGCAGCTGGGAATTCAAATATATCGAGCTGGACGATGCCTATTCCACCGGCTCTTCCATCATGCCCCAGAAGAAGAATCCGGATGTTGCCGAACTGGTAAGAGGTAAGACAGGCCGGGTCTACGGCGCACTCATCGGCCTTCTGACCACCATGAAGTCCCTGCCTCTGGCATATAACAAGGATATGCAGGAGGACAAGGAGCCGGTATTCGACACCATCGACACCGTGAAGATGTGCCTGCCGGTATTTGCCGCCATGATCGATACCATGAAGGTGCTGCCGGAGAATATGCGCGCTGCAGCAAACCGGGGCTTCATCAACGCCACCGACTGCGCAGATTATCTTGCCAAACGGGGCATGCCCTTCCGGGATGCCTATAAGATCACCGGTCAGCTTGTATACCGCTGCACCGAAAGCGGCAAGACACTGGAGGAAATGTCCCTCAGTGAGCTGCAGGAGATCAGTCCCCTCTTTGGGCCGGATGTTTATGACGCCCTTTCTATGGAGACCTGCGTGGGTCAGCGGTGCAGCTACGGCGGCCCCAGCCCCAGCGAAACCACCCGTCAGATTGAGCTTCTTCAGCAGTTTATTGCTGACCACACGGAAGCCTAACGCGATACATATTTAAGGAGAAAGATAATGGATCAAAAGCATTTCCTCAAGCTGCTGGACTACACTCCGGCAGAAATTCAGCACTTCCTTGACATTGCAGCCAGCCTCAAGACCCAGAAGAAGGCAGGCCTCCCCCACGATATTCTCAGAGGCAAGAATGTTGCCCTGATTTTTGAGAAGACCTCCACCCGTACCCGCTGCGCCTTTGAGGTCGCCGCTCCTGACCTGGGCATGGGCTGCACCTACCTTGACCCCACCGGCTCCCAGATCGGCAAGAAGGAATCCATTGCCGACACCGCAAGAGTGCTGGGCCGTATGTATGACGGCATCGAGTACCGCGGCTTCGGTCAGGAGATCGTGGACGAGTTGGCAAAGTATGCAGGCGTTCCTGTATTCAACGGCCTGACCAATGAGTTCCACCCCACCCAGATCCTTGCCGACTTCCTGACCATTCAGGAGCATCTGGGCAAGCTGGAAGGCGTGAAGCTGGTATACATGGGCGACGCCCGCTACAACATGGGCCCCTCCCTGATGGTTGGCTGCGCCAAGATGGGCATGCACTTCGTGGCCTGCGCACCGGAAGCCTACTTCCCCAATGCCGAGCTGATTGAGACCTGGCAGGCCATCGCCGCCGAGACCGGGGCTGTGCTGGAATTCATCACCGATCCCATGAAGGCAGCGGAAAATGCTGATGTCATCTATACCGATGTTTGGGTCTCCATGGGTGAACCCGACGAAGTCTGGGCAAGCCGCATCGCCGACCTCAGCCCCTATCAGGTCAACGCCAAGCTGATGGCACAGGCCAAGGAAAGCGCCGTGTTCATGCACTGCCTGCCCGCCTTCCACGATCTGAACACCAAGATTGGCCTGCAGATGAGCGAAAAATTCGGCATCAAGGAAATGGAAGTCACCGACAAGGTCTTTGAAAGCAAGCAGTCCATCGTTTTCGACGAAGCCGAGAACAGAATGCACACCATCAAAGCCGTCATGGCAGTCCTCATGGGCGGCCTGTAAGAGAGAAAAGTTTTGCCGCAATGCTCAAAAACGAGCATTGCGGCATTTTTATTACAAATATGTAACGATAAAAGTCAGACAGAATATGGCGGTTATTACAAAGACACAGAACCGTACCATCTTCTTTCTTCTGTGTATTCTGTAAATTAGGGGAACTGGCACAAAAAGTCGCTAATCGTTTTCTACGCTGTTGTCGAAATGCAATCGCACATAGAATGTTCCGTACTTTACTCCGTGGTCTTTGTTTAGGTAAATGCTATCGAAAGAAAGTCCAATATTGTGAGCAGCGCAGATTTTCCTTGCAAAGTTTAAACCAAAACCTTGTCCTGTTTCCTGCGCTATTTTTGCATTTTCGCCGCGGAAGCCCTTGTCGCAAAGATGTAAAATTTCGTTCTCATCACAGTATGGTCCGATTGATTTGATTATTACATCTAACAAATGCCCGCGTTCTTCAAAAAAGACTTCTACTGGCCTATTTTTAGGCGAATACTTTATCGCATTTTCTAAAACTATAAACAAGAGGGTTTCAAATGTGGGATAAATTCTATATTTGTAATCACTTTGGATTGGCGACTCAAGTGATATCCAAACATTTTTTCGCTGATATCCTTTCAATAGCTTTCGCATCTTGTCAAACTTCCTGAAAACAACAGCAGGATATGTACTGCCCGATGATAACGTAGGATTCAGGATTGAATCAAAATAGGAAAACCTGTTTGAAATCATGAAGCTACTAACATGCGCATTTTTTAATGTTTCGACCATGGTATCGTAGTCTATGCTGTTTTCATCGAAAGTTGTTTCCCACAACAAATCTATGGAGTTTTTAATCTGACCATTTAATGAACGGGTTTCATGTAACAGATCCCTAATAGCTTCAAGCCTAGCCTCAAGGTCACGTTTTTCCCACAGCGAAATCGAAATTTCATGGGCAATTGAACTACACGCACTTTCATCGATAACCGGATTATATACATATTCCTGTGATGCCGCTATCCTTGACTTCTTTTTGTCGTAGACACCCTTTATCCTTAAACCAGTAAATATGATTTTACCTTCCGGTGATGCATAAACAAATGAGGATAAGCCATACGGGCAGCAATAGCCTCCAGCATCAACACCTTTAAGTTTTTCATAATACTCTTTACACTTTCCTGTAGAACAATTTTTCTTACAAAATGGAAGAAGGTGAAAATACGCTCCATCAACGATTTCGCCCGCAGAATCGATATACGGAAGCAACGACATATCACATTCCTCCTATGCTTCCGAGAATTAGTTTCGCACAAAGGGACGACAAAAAATCTGTTATTATAGAGGTTAGCTTAGAATCCTTGCCCTCCACATAGCTTCTTAGTTTATCGAAATCTCTGCTATTAACTGCTGCAACAAATTTATCTTCAATTTTGGCAATCGTTAAGGTTGACACATCATTCTCTATTAAATAATCTCGAATCTTCTTCCATTGATTGACAGGATCAATAGATTTTCTTACTTGATCATCCAGTGCACCAATCCAGTCATCGATACCAAAATCTTTTGGCGCAACGAAATCAGCCATAGAGAAAAATTTGTTATAATCAGGATCATATGTGTAAGAGGTATATGCAATTATTCGCTTGTTCGGATAATTGGCATGGATTTCTCTAATGATGAAAGCCCCCTCCTTAGAATATCCAAGTTTTTTACCTATGCCAGCAATATCACAAAGGATAATATCATATGGCTCAACATCTTTAATTGTGTCGATATCGGTTTTATGATGTATCTGGTACCCATTAGCCTTCAAATAGGACTCATACATAAAGTCATTGTCATCGATAATCAGCATATTGACATGTTTACGCAGTTCTACGATGCCATTTGGTAATTTCAAAGCAGCATTTTCGGACAAATCAGATATCTTGTTCATAATAATACATATATGCGGAAGTTTCACTTTTAATTCACCGTCCCTTTTATTCGTATTATTTTATAAACTATAGCATAATAAGACATTTTTTTCAATGTTTATATGGTTATTCTATTATTCTGCCTTGTGTATCCTTACAAATAGTATAAAATTAAAGCTATAGAAAACATCTATTAAGCTCATTAGAAAGAGTTACCTCAGCCAAACTATTGATACGCCTTATTTGCCATAGATATCATAACGCAAGCAAGTTACTGTATTAAGACTATTGTTGTTTCTATATCTCTCTGTCTTTACTTTTCATGTTCATATTATCGTAACTTTTGTGGATCATTCGGTCAAGAACGGCTATAAAAAATCGCTGCCCGGGGAATCGGGCAGCGATCATATTTACTTGGGATATTATTCGTCGTCTTCCTTCTTGGCGTCTTCGATGATCTTGGCCTGATTCATCTGAGGAACTTCTTCGTAGCGGACGAACTTCATGGTGTAAGCACCACGGCCCTGGGTCATGGAGCGGAGGTCGATGGAGTAGGAGCTCATTTCGCCCATGGGAACTTCGGCTTCAACAATCTGCCAGCCGGTGTTCTTGGGATCGGGGTTCATACCCATGACGCGGCCACGACGCTTGTTCAGGTCGCCGATGATGTCGCCCATGTTGCTGTCGGGGATCATGACCTTCAGCTCAGCGATGGGCTCCAGCAGGGTGGGAGCTGCGGTGGGCAGGCCTTCCTTGTAGGCGATGCCGGCAGCGGTCTGGAATGCCATATCGGAGGAGTCAACCGGGTGGGAGGAACCGAAGTACAGGGTAGCCTTCAGGAACACCACGGGATAACCGGCCAGAACGCCCTTGCCGATGCAGTTACGCAGGCCCTTTTCAACGGAGGGGATGAAGTTCTTGGGAACGCAGCCGCCGACGGTCTCGTCAGCGAAGATCATGTCTTCACTCTCGGTCTGGGGCTCGAAGCGGATATAAACGTCACCGAACTGGCCATGGCCACCGGACTGCTTCTTATGACGGCCATGAACTTCGGCCTTCTTCTTAACGGTTTCGCGGTATGCGATCTTAGCGGGCTGCAGAACTGCTTCTACCTTGTACTTGCTCAGTAGCTTTGCAATGATAACGCTCAGCTGGATGTCGCAAACGCCGGCGATGATCATTTCCTTGGTTTCGGGATCGTTGCCGAAGGTGAAGGAAGCGTCTTCTTCGTTCAGCTTTACGAGGCCGGAAGCAACCTTATCTTCCTGACCCTTGTTCTTGGCGTAGATAGCCATTCTGTAGCAGGGTTCTGCATATTCCATGGGCTTGAAGTTGACAACCTTGCCTGCCAGGCCGATGCTGTCGCCAGTTTTGACGGAGGCGAGCTTGGTGAATACGCCGATGTCGCCGCAGCAGATCTTGGAGGTCTTGATGTTTTCCTTGCCCTTGGGGAAGAACATGTTGCCCAGCTTTTCGTTGTCGCCGGTGCGGCCGTTGACAACGGAGAGGGTATCTTCGATATCACCGGAGATGACCTTGAAGTAGGAGTTCTTGCCGTACTGGTCAGCAGCGGTGTTGAATACGAATGCAACGGGGGTGCCTGCAGCGTCGATGGCATACTCGGATTCGTTGCCGTCTTCGTCTACAGCGATCATGGGCTTGCCTTCCAGGGGGTTGGGGGCAAACTTGATGATGTTTTCAATGAGGGCGGTGGTGCCCAGGCCGTTCATGGCGCAGCCGCAGAATACGGGGGTAATGGCTCTCTGCTTCAGGCCGTCCTTGATGCCGCAGAGCAGTTCTTCTTCGGTGAAGGGCTCTTCCATGAAGAACTTTTCCATCAGCTCTTCGTTGGTCTCAGCAACCTGCTCGTTGAGTTCCATCATGTATTCTTCGATCTTTTCTTCGGCGTCGGCGGGCAGGGCAATTTCCTTGCCGGCAACATCGTATGCCTTCTTTGCAACGAGGTCAACGATACCGATAGCCTCTTCGCCCTTCAGGATGGGGAAGGTGAAGGGAATGACGGTTGCGCCGAAGGTCTCACGCAGGGATTCCAGCGTGCCAAAGAAATTCGCATGCTCTTCGTCCAGCTTGGAGACATAGAACATAGCGGGCAGTTCAGCATCGGCCAGAGCCTTCCAGCCCTTTTCGGTGCCGACAGCGATGCCGGACTTGGCACTCAGGCAGATGATGCCGCTGTCTACAACGCGCAGAGACTGAACAACTTCACCGGCGAAGTCGAAGTAGCCGGGGTTGTCGAGCACGTTCAGCTTGCTCTTCTTGTATTCCACGGGGATGACAGAAGTCTTAATGGAATACTGGCGCTTCTTTTCTTCTTCGTCGAAGTCAGAAACGGTGGTGCCGTCAGCACGCTTGCCAAGACGGGTGATGGCCTTGGTGGTAAACAGCATGCTTTCGCACAGAGCGGATTTGCCGTCGCCGCCGTGACCAAGCAGGCAGACGTTACGAATGTCGTTGGCAGTATACATATAATTGTTTCTCCTTTCATGGGAACGGATTCCCATATCAACTCTTAATAAAACACGCAAGCCGCGATATTTTCACAGACCAAGCTATATTATATACGAAAGAACAACATAATGCAATTCAAAAATTCTAAAAAATCGCAAAAAATTGCAGCTTGCCGGATCAATTTTCCGGCAAGCTGCCAATCTGTTTGTTGCTTGGAAAAAAATCTTACTTTTTCAGCACACTGAAGGCCGCGATCAGGAAGGCAATCGCCCAAATCAGGCCAAAGCCAAAGAGCTTTGCGCAGGTAACCAGTGCCATGCCATCCGAGGTTGCCAGCAGGAAGATCACAATCATGCCTACCACACCTGCCAGTACGCTGAGCACCAGAGCCGTACGCACCGCCGTCACAAGAGCGCTTGCGCCCATGCACACTACGCTGATCGGCTCCAGGCCGCCCTTGGCTACCACAGCGCCCTGCAGATCCTCTCCCCCGGCCGTGATCCCGGCGCAGTGCAGCCGTTCACGCAGGGGCGGACACACCAGACGATCCAGAGGAAGCCGGAACTTTGCCCGAAGCATTGCCGCTGTAATCAGCACATCGCCGCCGGTGATAACCGGAGTCGGCGCACCATAACCGGAAAGGGCTTTCAGCGCACGATGAACGCCGCCGGATGCCTCATAACGAAGGGCGATCAATCCCGCAAGCTCACCGTTGATGGCAACATAGAGGGCTTGCCGAACTCTGGCGCCGCTTTCACGGTGCACACCCATCCGCTTCAGGAAGCCCAGCGTACCCACCAGCACAGTATCCGTGCCGATCTCGCCGCTATAGCCGCCCTCATCATAGGCACGAAGGCCGCTGAGCATCGGCAGCGGATCTCCCGGCATCGACAGCACCGAAGCAGCATCACAGCCTGCTCCATGCAGAACTGCCGCAGCATAATTCATAATCTGCGTGCTCTGATAGCTGCCAAATACCTTTACGCCGCTGAGCTTCAGGCTGCCCTCCGGGAACAACTCGCCGTTTCTGAGGAACAGCGCCTCACACCGGCTCAGCACCCGGGCACCATACCAGCCGCACAGAGCGGCATTTTTCTGAGCAAGCTGCTGGGCCAGCAGACCACTGGGCAATGCGTAGCACAAGAAGCAGCTGATCGGGGCAGCCGCCAGAAGCAGCGCTGTCCAGAGCCACAGGAAATTGACCTGACCCAGAAGGGCACCAAGCCCGGCAAGCAGCAGCGAAGCAGCCAAAGCAATGGGCACATAAATACGAAGCACACCCTTGTGGGGGCCATCTGCCTCCAGCATCTTCTCAAAAAAGTCCCGGTCTGCTTCCCCGCGGGCTGCTGCAGAGCGGCCCTGCCACGCCTTATCAATTCTTCTCACGCCGTGCAGTGTGGATGCATTTTCCAGCACAATGGCTGCAGAGCGCAGACTATCCGCCTGACACTGCTGCGACCAGAGTGCGCACAGTAAATTCACGCAAACCAGAGCACAGAAGGGCATTCTGCCCGCAATAACCGCAAATACCGCCTCTGCGATACCGGCAACACTCAAAAACGGCAGGAATGCCTCCGCGCCGTAGTGAGAGCCGCCAAGCTGCCGCAGCCCCTTAAAAATCACATCATAGGCCACGCCAACCGCACTTAGCAAAAGCAGCAGCGAGATCACACCCAGTGCAGCAACATTTTCAAAGCCCCGGATCCAGTGAAGATCCAGACCACGATAAACCGCCAGCAGCAGATTCACCACTGTTACCACAAGGCAGATCCGCATCCGCATATCCAGACTCTTTTCCCGGGCTTCCACATCGCGCACAATGCTTTGGGCGCTTCGCACCTTATCCGGTGCTTTGGGAAGCTGCTCTGTGTGCTTAGTGTGTGCCTTCTCCCCCCGGCGTGCAGGCTTCGCGGAGAAGGAATATTCCTCCAAGTCACCTTCCAGAGAATCGAAGTCATCCTCATATGGATCCTCTGCAACTTGCGCAGAATGGGAAGCACTCTTTCGGGTATGCTGGGATTTGCGGCGCTTTTCCGCATGCTGTGCATCAGCTATGTCCGCAGATGGCACATCTTCCGGCTTCAGTGTAATATGAATGGGTTCCGGCACTTCGGGAAGCTCCGGAAAAGCCTCCGGCATACCAGGGAGCACCGGTGCCGGCGGTGGCGTATCAGGCCCTGAGCCGAATTCCCGGAGAATATCCTCTAAAGTAAACTCTTCATCGGGCACATAATCACGCATGATTTCTCACCCTTCCATTTTTAATCAATTTAATCAATACTTCTCTGACGCACCGCTTCATAGAGCAAAATGGCGGCAGCAGCAGATGCATTCAAAGAGGAAATCTGGCCCCGCATGGGAATGCTGACAAGATAATCACAATGCTCCCGCACAAGGCGGCTCATGCCCTCGCCCTCATTGCCAATGACAATGGCAGCAGGGCCCTTCAGATCAGCCTTGTACAAGGTGGTATTGCCGTCAGCAGCCGTGCCCAGCACCCAAACGCCTCGCTCCTTGAGCTGACGAATGACCTGGGTCATATTGCTCACCCGCACAACAGGCATATACTCCAACGCACCGGCAGAGGTCTTGGACACCACTGCGGTCAGACCAACGCTGCGGCGCTTCGGGATGATGACGCCGTGGGCACCGGCACATTCGGCGCTGCGGATGATGGCACCCAGATTGTGGGGATCGGACAGCTCATCGCACAGGACGATCAGGGGAGCCTGTCCCTGCTCTTCCGCCCGGGCAAAAATATCGTCCAGGGTTGCATAACCGTGGGCTGCCACAGAAGCGATCACGCCCTGATGGGCACCGGTGGGACTCATCAGATCCAGCTTGGCCCGCTCGGTCTGCACCACAACGGCGCCTGCCTGCTTTGCCTGGGAGATCAAATGGTTCAGCGAACGATTTGTCTCACCGGAGGCAACATAAATCTTATCAATGGGACGTCCTGCCCGCAGGGCTTCTGTCAGGGCATTGCGGCCTTCAATCATGCCTTCCGGCAGGGGTTCGCGGTTTCTTCGTTTGAATTCACTGTTTTGTGTCATGGTTACTACTCCATCCGGTGGGCAATACTAAGCGAGTGATATAAATTCAGCTCATACTACCCCAATTTTATAATTTTTTATGATTATAGCAAAAATTTTCCAGCTATACAACAACGAAGTTGCGTTAACAGAAAATTTACAGCCAGTTTTCTTCCCTCTCGTTGCGAAATCGCGCAATTCATGCTACTATGAACAAAATAAATTAATTATTTGCTGATATCATACAGCTTCCACGCAAAGGAGGTTCATAACTTGAATCCTAATTCCAACCAGAATCAAAACAAGAAGCCGGATAACGACAACCGTTCTCCCCTGCAAAAGTATCTGCCCTCCATCATTCTGGCGCTGGTGCTGACCCTGCTGATCAACACCGTCTACTCTTCCATCATCTCTGCCAGAACGAAGGAAATCCCCTATACTGAATTCCTTACCATGGCAGAAGAGGACAAGGTACACGAGATCCAGTTTACCACGGATCGCATTCTGATCATCACCCGGGAAGAAGCCGAGAAAAGCGAATCCACCCGCATCACCTACTATACCGGCATCATTAAAAATATGGATGTGACGGAACTGGTAAGCTCCTTGCGGGAAAAGGATGTGATCGTCTCCGAAGAGGTCATTGAGGAGATGTCCCCTATCATCAACATCCTGCTCTCCTGGGTACTGCCCCTTTTCCTGATTTTCGTCCTGTTCTCTTATCTCAGCCGCAGTATGAGCAAGCACATGGGCGGTATGGGCGGCTTTGGCCAGAGCAAGGCCAAGGTCTACATGGAAAAGCAGACCGGCGTTACCTTTGCGGATGTGGCTGGTCAGGATGAAGCCAAGGAATCCCTGGTGGAGATCATTGATTTCCTCCATTACCCCCAAAAATACGCTGCCATCGGCGCAAAGCTCCCCAAGGGTGCACTTCTGGTAGGCTCCCCCGGCACCGGCAAAACACTGCTAGCTAAGGCCGTGGCAGGCGAAGCCAATGTACCCTTCTTCTCCATCTCCGGCTCGGACTTTGTGGAAATGTTCGTGGGCGTGGGTGCCAGCCGTGTGCGTGATCTGTTCCAGCAGGCCACCAAGGTGGCTCCCGCCATCATTTTCATTGACGAGATCGATGCCATCGGCAGAACCCGTGACTCCAAATTCGGCGGCAACGACGAACGGGAGCAGACCCTCAACCAGCTTCTGGCTGAAATTGATGGTTTTGACTCCTCCAAGGGTGTCGTCATTCTCGCTGCTACCAACCGACCGGAAATTCTGGACAAAGCCCTGCTTCGCGCAGGCCGTTTTGACCGCCGCATCATTGTAGACCGTCCCAACCTCAATGGCCGCTATCAGACCCTTAGAGTCCACACCCGCAACATCCGTCTGGCAGAGGATGTGGATCTTCACAAAATCGCCAAGGCCACCGCAGGCGCTGTTGGCGCTGACCTTGCCAACCTTGTCAATGAAGCAGCCCTCCGGGCAGTGCGCCTGGGCAGACAATCTGTAAACCAGCAGGATCTTCTCACCTCTTTTGAGGTGGTTATTGCCGGCACAGAAAAGAAGGGCACTGTGCTCACCGATATTGAAAAGCGCATTGTGTCCTATCATGAAGTGGGTCATGCTCTGGTGGCAGCACTGCAGCAGCATGCTCAGCCCGTTTCCAAGATCACCATTGTCCCCCACACCTCCGGTGCCCTTGGCTATACCATGCAGACCCCGGAAGAAGAAAAGTTCCTCAACTCCAAGGCGGAACTTCTTGTAGATCTTCGGGTTCTTCTGGGCGGCCGCGCAGCAGAGCAGCTTGTGTTCGGCGCTCAGACCACCGGCGCTGCCAATGACATCCAGCGGGCAACGGATACCGCACGGAAGATGGTCATGCTCTACGGCATGAGTGACCGTTTCGGCCTGATGGCTCTGTCGCAGGCAGGCAGTGAGTATCTGGAAGGCCGCAGCTATGTGGACTGCGCCGACTCCACCGCTGCCCAGGCAGATGAAGAAATCCGCAGCATTTTGAACAGCTGCTATCAGGACGCAACCCGCATCCTGAAGGAAAATCGTGAACTTCTGGATGAAATCGCCCTGTACCTGCTGCAGAAGGAAACCATCACCGGCGATGAACTGATGGCATTTATCCGGGCAGCTAAGAATAACAATCAAGAAGAAACCAACGAGGAGGAAAGCTGATGCTGACACAGTTGCCCGAACTGGATGTAAACGCCCTGAAAACCACCTTCTCCACCCTCTCCATTGAAAAGCTCCTGCCCGCATTGCTGGTTCTGGTTGCAGGGCTCATCATTGCAAAGCTGCTTTGCAAGCTGTTTGACCGGGTTCTGAACCGATCCAAGGTAGAAAAAAGCCTTCACGGCTTTCTGCGCTCACTGTTTCACATTCTGCTTTATGTGATCGTTGGACTCATCGTAGCAAGCACGCTGGGCCTCAATGTATCTTCTCTGGTGGCAATTCTGAGTGTTGTCTCCCTTGCCATTTCTCTGGCAGTACAGGGAACCCTCGCTAACATTGCAGGCGGCATTCAGATCCTCACCGCCCACCCCTTCCAAGTGGGAGACTATGTGGAGATCGCCGACACCGATGGTACGGTAGCGGAGATCGGCATGATCTACACTCGGCTGACCACCGTTGACAACAAGGGGATTTTTCTCCCCAACAGCGATGTGGCATCCTCCAAGATCATCAACTACACTGCAGAGGGTAAACGCCGGGTGGATCTGAGCTTCTCCGCCTCCTATGACTGCACCACCGCAGATGTACGCGCCGCTTTGCTCCGTGCCACACAGGTACCCGGTGTCTTGTCTGATCCCGCGCCGGAAACCTATGTGAAGGAATACGAGGAAAGCAGCATTTCCTATGTCCTCAGAGTCTGGACTCTGACGGAAGACTACTGGGATGTATATTTCCAGGTGACAGAAAATGTTCGGACAGAATTTGATAATGCGGGGCTTTCCATGACATACCCCCACCTGAACGTACATCTGGATAACAATTAAACAAAAAAATTTGGCAGCCCCCAATCAAGGAGGCTGCCAATTTATATATTGAATTGCCTAATCAGTCAAAGGCGCGATGCAGGAAGGTAACGATCTGACCTCTGGTGCAGTTGACATCGGGGGAGAATTTTCCGCCACCGGTGCCGAGGGTAATATTGTTTTCCACTGCCCAGGCAACGCCGTCTTCATAATAAATACCTGCGGGAACATCCACAAAGTCAGGCTTGCCGGATACATCCGGAGCACCCGCTGCACGGTACAGGAAGGTAACAACCTGCGCTCTGGTGCAGTCCATATTGGGCTTGAAGGTGGTGGCAGAGGTACCGGTGGTAATGCCCTCTTCCAGTGCCCAAAGCATGGCCTTGTAGTAATATGCGCCGGGATCTACATCAGTGAACTGACTTGTCGTCCGTGTCGGCTCGGGGCTGCCTGCGCAGCGCCACAGGAAGGTAACCACCTGACCACGGCTGCAAACCATGTTGGGTGCAAAGGCGATATCAGAAACACCAGTGGTGATGCCGTTGTTGACTGCCCAGTCTACAGCAGCGCCATAGTAGGCGGTGTTATCCACATCAGTAAAGATGCTGGGTTCCAATTCCTCAGTGCCGATGGGCTTGAAGCCATAACCCTTGGCCAGCGCATAGGTCTGAGCAGTGGAGCCGGAGTAGCCATAAATGTTGCACACGCCCATCTGGCCAAGGCTTGCGTAATCATTGATCTCGCAGTTGGGGTTTTCAATGACAACCTGCTTTACATTGGGGCAATAACCCAGGGTACCGTAGGGAATATAGGTCACAGCAGCCGGGAAACGGAAGTGGGTGAGGGCATCGCAGTGATAGAAGGTATGCATACCAAACTCTTCCGTATTGGGTGCCAAGGTCACCTTGCGCAGGCTATCGCATTCCGCAAAAGCCCACTCTCCGACCACCTTGCAGCCCAGCATGGTAACAGACAGCAGCTTGTCGCAGTTTCTGAAGGTCTCTCGGCCCAGAGAAAGGAAGCTGTTGGGCAAGGTGATGCGAACCACAGCAGTTTCCTCAAACACACTCTGATCCGTAGACTCCACACCTTCTCCCAAGGTGACCGTGCTTAATTTATCACACTCCATGAATACGCCGTAGGGCAGGTTCTTAACACCGCCGGGAATATTGGCAACGGTGATAGCATCGCAGCCACTAAATGCACTCGCTCCAATCGCGGTCAGAGTAGCAGGCAGATCAAGGCCCTGCATTCTTCTGCAGGCATGGAAGGCTCTCTCGCCAATAACCTCCAGATAATCGGGCAGAGGGCAAGAGATCAGCTTGTCATTCCAGGAAAAAGCATTGGAGCCAATGCTCTTTACAGAGTTGGGCAGGCTGACGGACTGCAGATTTTCGCTGAAGCCAAAGGCCCAGCTACCGATATGGGTGCAGCCCTCTTCCACGATGACTTTGGTATACTTGTCATTAAAATTGTGCCAGGGTTCATAATTCTGGCTGTAATCCACCATGGGTCCGGTACCGGTGATACGCAGTACGCCGGCGACAGGATCCAGCGTCCAGCTCAGATCAAGACCGCAGGAACCAGAGTATTCCACTGCAGCGGAAACAGCAGGTGCCATGCCGACAATCATTACCAGTGCCAGAAGCAGAGCAATCAATCGTTTTTTCATGGATAAAATCTCCTTTCTTAACTTGAGTCAATCATACCAATATTTC
>JAZRCV010000174.1:0-2156 GCA_045659925.1 Faecousia sp. | reverse complement strand
GGCAGCACTGTATATTCCAAGTCGGTAAATGTTACCTATGTGGATGAATTTTCCTTCTATGAGGCACCTGAAAGCGTAACTGCTCTGGTGGGTGAAGATGTCAGCCTTACGGCAAAGGCCGCCGGTGGCAAGAAACCCTATAGCTACACCTGGCAGTACCGCAAGATCGATGATAAGGATGACAAATGGCAGCCGGTCAGCGAGAATGCGGGCATTTATCAAAGCGGCGTCAATGCAGAAGATCTGAAGCTGACCATGTGGTTTGATAAGCCGGAATATAACTTCTGCTATGAGGACCGCTGTGTTGTGACAGATGCCAGCGGCAAAACGATCGAAACAGAGCCTGTTCGGATCAATGCAGGCGATGTGCTGCACTTAGAGGTGGATACGGACCATGCATTTGCCGGTCTGGGCGATGATGTGACCTTCTGGGTCAAGCCTGCCGGCGGCAAGGAACCCTATACTTATCAGTGGTACTGGATCAATAAAACCCAGGATGAATGGGTCAGATGTGTATACGACAGTGATGCGGTCAGCGGTATTTATACTCCGGCACTGCGAGTCGATCCTACCCAGTATTTCCTGGATAATAACTATGAATTTTACTGCAAGGTCACCGATGCCAACGGTGACTCCTACAGCAGCTCCGCAGCCATGCTGAGACCCAAGCTCCATATCACGAAGCAACCCGGCAAGTTTGTGGTGACGGAGGTGGATGCCAAGTTTACCTTCACTGTTGAAGCAGAAGGCGGCAGAGAACCCTACTCCTATCAGTGGTTCTTTGGCACCAAACCCCTTGAAGATTATGCGGCGGCCATGAATTATGTGGAAGGTCCTACAAATACCAATTCCCTGACCTTTACGCAGGATTATTTCTTCAGCTACTGGTACGTTCGCTGTTTGATCACGGATGCCAACGGCGATCAGCTGCTCAGCGATACCGGCAGAATTTATGATGGTCTGAAGGACGAACCCAAACGGGGCATCGTGTATGAGAACCCTGAAAGTGTGGTCGCGAATGTTGGCGATATCGTGGAGTTTACCATGAAGTGCGACTCCAAGTACGCGAAGGAAGAAACCTGGAGCTACTCGGATCCGTGGCTGTATCCCAGTTATTATTATGATTTTGAAGGCACCGGCGATAAAGATTGGGTCGTAGGCTATGAGAATGACGGCGATACCAGAACGATCAAGATCAGAGTGGAGGAATGGATGCTGCAGCAGCAGACCCAGTTCCGCGGAACCGGTCTTGCGACTTATGTTGGCGGCGCGGGACGCAGATGGGCCATGCACTATAATAACTCTCCCTGCCACAGCGCCGATGTACGCATTATCAGCCCGGAACATCCCTATTTCACAAGAAATCCCATGAACCAAACTGCAACGCTGGGTGAGTATGCGACATTCGATGTGCAGGTCGGCGGCGGTGACGGACCCTACACTGTTACCTGGCAGCGCTGCATCACCAATGAGGAGTATGATTGGAGTGTCGAAGCGGGTACCTGGGTGGATCTTTTCTCCTATACCCTTGACGGCTGCAAAACTTCTTACCGGATGAAGGTAACGGAGGACAATAAGGATATGACCCTGCGCTGTGTGATCACGGACAAAAATGGCAAGACGGTAGAATCCTATCCCGTTGGGATTATTGAGCCGTGATGCAAATAAAGCTTACAAAAAAGCTGAAGACATTCTTTGAAAAAAGGAGGCAACTGAAATGAAACGACTCATTTCCTTTTTGCTTGCATTTGTGATGCTGTTGGGCATGATGCCCACGGCTATGGCAGCAAGCCCGTTCTCGGATGTGCCTGCGGATGCCTATTATTATGATGCAGTCCTCTGGGCAGTGGAGAAAAATATCACCACCGGCACCGGTGGCGGAAAATTCAGCCCCATGATGAACTGCACCCGTTCTCAGGTGGTCACTTTCCTGTGGCGTGCGGCAGGTTCTCCCGAACCCAGTGCCACGGAAATGAGTTTTACTGACATTCCCACAGATGCTTATTACTATGACGCTGTCCTCTGGGCGGTAGAGAACAATATCACCACCGGCACCGGAAATGGCAAGTTCAGCCCTCTGATGGAGTGTTCCCGTGCCCAGATTGTCACCTTCCAGTCGCGCAGCCAGGGCAGTCCCGCCGTCAGCGGCGTAGCCA
>JAZRCV010000173.1:0-11396 GCA_045659925.1 Faecousia sp. | reverse complement strand
CGGGTCTGCGCGCTCGCCCAACTGGGCGGTGTTGCCGTTGACCCGCACCCGTCCGTCACGAATCAGTTCCTCCGCCTTCCTTCGGGACATCAGTCCCCGGGAAGCGATGATCTTCTGGATGCGTTCTTCCATGATTCTCTCCTGTCTCAATGCCCTGCAATGGGCACAATCCAACCTGCCGTCCATCCGCGAAAAATGCGGCATATCCACCAGTTCCATCACAGTGTACCTGCACCGCATCAATCTGCTCCTCCGGAAGCAGCAGTACTTCTAAATCCTGAGATGCTGCCGCAGGCATAACATTTGAGCCGCCTTGTGCTGCAAATGCACCAAAAACCTGTCCCTTCCGGCACAAAAGGCGGGGTTCAAAGTGGGAAAAGCCTTCATCCAGCAGGGAGGCATGGTCATTCCAGTCATCCGGGGCGTTGATGGTCACGCAGATGAGCCGTCTTCCCTGCCGCATGGCGCTGGACACTAAAATGCGTCCCGCCTTCTTGGTAAATCCGGTCTTGATCCCTTCTGCTCCCTCATAACGCCAGAGGAGTTTATTGTGGTTGATCACCACCCGCTCACCGAAGCGATGCTGTCGGGTGGATACCACCCGGGCGAAGGTCTCATTCTCCATAGCTGCTGCCCCTAAACGAGCCAGATCCGCCGCTGTGGAATAGTTTTCCTCCGCGTCCAGCCCATGGGGGTTGGCAAAATGGGTATCATGCAGACCAAGCTCCTGCGACCGTTCGTTCATCCTTTGGGCAAAGGCCTCCATGCTGCCGCTGTGGGCAATGGCAAGGGCTGCCGCTGCATCATTGCCGGACTGGAGCATCATGCCATAGAGCAAATCCTCCATTAGAATTCGCTCTCCTGCCTTGAGGTAGATGCTGGAGCCTTCAATGCCCGCCGCCTCCGGCGGAACACAAACCATCTGCGACAAGTCGCACTCCTCGCAGATGATCAGGCCTGTCATAATTTTCGTGGTACTGGCAATCAGACAGCGTTCCTTTGCCCCCTGGGCATACAGCACCTTTCCCGTTGCCGCATCCATGACAATGGCATGCTTTGCAGACAATGCCGACGCCTGCCCGCACAAAAGGAGGGCTGCAGCCAGAGTCGCTGCCGCCATACGAAATATTCTTCTCAAATTCATCACCGCAGTTAGTCTGCGCTGTGAGAAAAAAACTATTCAGCCCCTAAGGCTTCCTCCTGGGCTGCTTTCTTTTCCTGGGCAGCCTTCTTCTTATCATCAATGATGGCCATGACCTTGTCGATCAACTCCGGAGCCTGCTCCACCAAACGATCCAGTGTACCGCTGGCAGGGGCTGCAATGGGCATCAGGCGCACATTTTCCCCCTTGCAAACCAGGAATGCAATGGGAGTGATGTTGACCCCGGCGCCGGTGCCGCCGCCGAAGGGCACATCTGCTGCAGAGCCGGACTTGGGCATAAAATCGCTGCCGCCCCCGGCAAAGCCGAAGCTCACCTTGGAAACGGGGATGATGGTCACGCCCTCCGGAGTGGTGATGGGATCGCCCACGATGGCATTGGCCCCGATCATTTCCCGGATCTTGCTCATGGTTCCGCTCATCATGTCAGGAAGAGGATGGTTCATTTGTCTGCACCGCCTTATCTGAAGGATTTTGTTCGTTTTGTCGAAGCGTTTGCTTACGCTTTTTCATGGCCAGCAGCAGCTTCAGCGCCCGCAGGCCGTATCGAATTGCCATGGCGACGAGATCACCCAGGAAAAACACTGCTTTGCACTCTGCAAACACCGTCATTTCACCGCTGGTGAAATCACAGGAAGCGGACACATTTTCCTTCTTGATGCGAAGGAAACGCCGAAGCTGGGGCATCAGGCTGCCGATGGCCGCCCAGGCTCTGCCATAGTTGATGGCAGCATTTGCAGGATCTCCTGCTCCGCCAAAACCCACATGAAGGGTCAGCACTTTGACCCGGAGCTTGCGGAAAAAGCAGCGAAGCAGTTCAAATCCCAGCTTCACAAAGGGATAGAAGTCACGGATCAGGCCGCCGATGTGCTGCTTTTCCCGCGTTTTCTTTTCTTTGGGAAGTTTTTCCTTATCTTTTGGCTTTTTCTTCTCCTTTTTCGGCAGCAGCTGAAGCCGCACCGGCCCAAGGATCAGGACGCAGTAAGGGCCAAGCCGGTCATAGCGAGCATAGGCACCCACCGGCAGGAAGCCCAAAAGAAGCAATGCCCCCAGAACGATGGCAAGGGTTTTCATAGCTGCATCTCCTGCTGCTCAGGTAGCTGAGGCTCACCAAGGCTCTCCATCTGGGCACGGTCGATCTCCGGCAGTTCCTCCAGAGAGCGCAGACCAAAGGTTCGCAGGAAGTCCGGGGTGGTGCGGTACAGGAAGGGTCTTCCCGGCACATTGAGCCGTCCGCACTCTTCAATGAGCTTCTTGTTCAGAAGCGCACCCACGCAGTAGCTGCTGTCCACCCCGCGGATCTGCTCCACAAAGGCTTTGGTGGTGGGCTGATAATAGGCGATCACCGTCAGCGCCTCCAGCTGAGAGGCGGACAGCTTCGGGGGTTTTCTGGTTTCCAGCGCCGTTGTCACATACTGGGCCTGCTCCGGGCTGGAGCACATCTGATAGCTGTCCTCCAGACGAACCAGCCGGATGCCCCGGCGGGAAAAGGCATATTCATCGGTCAATGCCTTGGCAGCATTTTCCACATCTTTATAGTCTGACGCAGTGGCAATGGCCATTCGCTCGATGCTCACCGGCTCACCGGCGGCAAACAAAATGGCTTCAATCGCCCGCTGCAGTTCGGATAATTCCATTTTGGCACTCCTTTGCCTACATTTCATCAAATTCCGAGTTATTTTCCTCTTCCGGCAGCTTTTCAAACTGCACCGTCATATCCTGCTCCGCATCCACAAGGGACAGGCAGCGGGAGCGGCACAGATCCAGCACCGCAAGGAAGGTGGCCACCACCTCGCTGCGGCTGGCGCAGCCGGTAAACAGCGCCTTCAGGCGGCTGCAGCCCTCAATCACGAGCTTTCGCAGCAGTTGGGCTGCCTTCTTGGAGACGGAATAGGGAGCCTGCCCTACCACGCCCACGAAAGCAGAAACTGGCGGCGGCATCCGCCGCTCCGTACGCTCCGACATGGCCTGAATGGCCCGGATGAGATCCTGGGGAGCATGCTGATAGCGGTAGGTACCATCCGGCACGAAAGGCTCCGGCAGCTTGACAAAGAGGCAGGTGCCGATCTCATTTCGCTGCTCCAGCTCCTGCATGGCGCTGCGCAGCTTTTCCTTCTCCCCTGCCCGCTGACGCATCCGGAGGGATTCCACCAGTTCTGCCATTTCAGACTCTGCCTGAGAGCGCTCTGAATAGCTCAGAAGCATTTTGGTCTTGATCTGCATCAGGTGGCTTGCCATGATGATAAATTCTGAGGCGATCTCCATATCCATTTTCTGCATCTCGTCAAGATAAGCAAGATACTGCTCTAAAATAGAGGTAATGGAGATATCGGAAATTTCTATTTTATTCTTTCCCAGCAGCAGCAAGATCACATCCAGAGGGCCCTCAAAGTCCTCCAAAAGCTCTTCCTTTGTGTGTACCACACCGCTGAGGTGATAACGAGGTTCGTTCATCCGTTGCTCCTGCTCCTAAACAAATAATCCCACAAGTGCCGTGGCAGCAGGCCAAACCAACTGCATCACAAAATCACTCACTGCCTCCACCGCAGTGGTAAGCATACCGTCCATCACGCCCAGCCACACCAGCACGATCAGCAAAATCATGCCATATCGCTCATAGCGCATCAGCTTGAAATAGAGGTTCCGGGGCAGAAAAGCAAACAGCACCTTGGAACCATCCAGCGGCGAAATGGGGATCAGATTGAACACCGCCAGACCGCAGCTGATGACGGTGGTATAGTAGAAAAACATAAACACATAGTAAAGCACGTCACTGCCGCCGGTGACAGCGTAAACAAACTCGGTCACAGCGCTGAAAAAGCCCATCACAAGGGCCAGCAGCAGATTGGAGGCAGGGCCTGCCAGAGAGGTGATGACCATGCCCGCCTTGGGACTGCGGAAATTCCTTGCGTCCACAGGCACAGGCTTTGCCCAGCCCACATGGGCCACCGCCAGCATAATAAGGCCTATAATGTCCACATGGCGCAGGGGGTTGAGGGTAATGCGGCCCATGCGCTTTGCCGTGGGGTCGCCCATCCACAGGGCAACCAGACCATGGGCACTTTCATGGACGCAGATGCAGATCAGCGCCGCAAGGGCAGAGATGCCCAACTCCAGCACCGGGGAAAAATCCAGCTGCTGCAGCCACTGCGTAAAGCTCATGGGACACCTCCTCCATTTTATTAAAGTATTATACCAAATTCTTCCCTGCTTGACAAGGAAAAAACCATAAACTCATGGAATTGTGCCAATTTTGACGCAAAAATTCCGGCATACCCAATTGTAATGCCGGAATTTTAAGGATTTATTCACAGGCGGACAGAATCTGCGCCACCAGCTGCTCCCGGCCTTCTCCCTTTTCTGCGGAGAAGGGAAGCACCATGACTTCCTCCGGAAGGTCAAGGGTCTGACGGATCAGGGCCATGTTTGGTTCGATCTCGCTCTTCTTGAGCTTATCCAGCTTGTTGGCCACCACAAGGAAGCGGCAGCCGGAGGCCTTGAACCAGTTGGCCATGATGATATCATTCTCCGTGGGCTTGTGGCGGGCATCCACGATCATAATGCCAAGGGTAATGAGACCTTCCTCAGCAAAATAGCGCTCCATCAGCTTGGCCCAGCGCTCTTTTTCGCTCTTGGGCACCTTGGCATAGCCGTAGCCCGGAAGGTCCACAAGATATGCCTTCTCATCGATGAGAAAATAGTTGATGTGCACGGTTTTTCCCGGGGATTCGCCCACTCTGGCGAAGTTTTTCCGCTGCAAAATGCGGTTGATCACCGAGCTCTTACCCACATTGGACTTGCCGGAAAATACGATCTGAGGCAGGCCGTCCCGCTTGAAATCGGCAGGTCTTGCCGCCGACAGAATAAACTGTACATTGTGAAGATTCATGGTCCACCTCACTGTCTGATGCCGCGCTGGGGCTTCTTGGGCGCCTCCTTGATGGCAATGGAAAGGCAGTCCGTGTTCGCCGGGGTCACTTCTCTTGCGTCATTCAGCCGCAGCTCCAATGCCGTCTGCAGCACACTGTCCACATGCTCCACCGGGATAAAATTCAGCGCTTTTCTTACCGTCTGGTCGATTTCCGCCAGATCCTTCTCGTTGTCCTTGGGGATGATGACGGTGTGAATGCCGTGGCGCAGAGCCGCCATGGTCTTCTCCCGCAGGCCGCCAATGGGCAGCACCCGGCCCCGAATGGAAATTTCACCCGTCATGGCAATATCCCGGCGCACCGGAAGCCCGGTCAGGGCAGATACCATAGCTGTACACACGGTGATACCAGCAGAGGGGCCGTCCTTGGGCACTGCACCCTCGGGGAAATGCACATGAATGTCTTTGGTTTTATAGAAATCAGGGGCAATGTGAAGCTGCTCTGCTTTAGAGCGGATATAGCTCATAGCAGCCTGGGCGGATTCCTTCATCACATCGCCAAGGTTGCCGGTCAGCTCCAGTTTGCCGCTGCCCTCCATCACATTGACCTCTACCTCCAGGGTTTCACCGCCCACAGAGGTCCAGGCCAGACCTGTCACCAGACCAATGCTGTCACAGGCGGGCAGCTTATCCGGCAGGAACTTTCTCGGACCTAAGAATTCTTCGATGTTCTTTCCGGAAACACTCAATCGCTTGAGTTCTTCCTCCTCAGCCAGCTGCATGGCAGCCTTGCGGCACACCTTGCCCAGTTCCCGTTCTAAGTTTCTCACGCCGGATTCCCGGGTGTAGCAAACGATGGTCTCACGGATGGCCTCATCCGTCATGCGAAGCTGGGTGCGCTTCACGCCATGGCGCTTGAGCTGCTTGGGCAGCAGATGCTGCTTTGCGATCATCAGCTTTTCTTCATCCGTATAGGAGCCAAGCTCAATGACCTCCATGCGGTCAAGCAGCGCTCTGGGGATGGTATCCAGGGTGTTGGCAGTGGTGATAAACATGCACTGGGAAAGATCAAAGGGCAGTTCCAGATAATGATCCCGGAAGGTGGCATTCTGCTCCGCATCCAGCACTTCCAGAAGGGCTGCGGAGGGGTCGCCCCGGTAATCAGAGCCCATTTTGTCGATCTCGTCCAGCAAAAGCAGGGGATTCTTCGTACCCGCCTGCTGGATACCCGCCATAATGCGGCCCGGCATAGCGCCGATATAGGTCTTACGATGGCCGCGGATATCCGCCTCGTCATGAACGCCACCCAGGGCGATGCGGCTGAGCTTGCGGTTCAGGCAGCGGGCAATGGAGAAGGCCACGGAGGTCTTACCCACACCCGGAGGGCCAACCAGACAGATGATCTGTCCGGCATAATCCGGCTTCAACTTCTTGACTGCCAGGAATTCCAGAATGCGCTCCTTCACCTTCTCAAGGCCAAAATGGTCGGCATCCAGAATCTTTCGTGCCTTTTCAATGTCCACCGTCTCTTTGGTGGCCTTGTTCCAGGGAAGAGCCAGACAGGTATCGAGATAATTGCGGATCAGTGCCGCCTCGGAAGAACCGGAGGGCTGCTTTTCAAGCCTTGCCACTTCCTTCAGGAGCTTTTCTTCGGATTCTTCCGGCAGCTTCAGGGCGCGGATCTTCCGCTCATAGGCGGCAAACTCCTCTTCTTCGTCGTCGCCAAGCTCGCTGCGGATGACCTTCATCTGCTCCCGCAGATAATAGTCCCGCTGACCCTTATTGATAGCATCCTGCACCTTTTCGTTCAGGTCGTCTTCGATGCGGAGGATCTGCAGCTCATGAGCCAGCAGACGATTGGCGATTTCCAGACGCTTCACAGGATGCAGGGTCTTGAGTACCTTCATCTTCTCGGCATAGCCGAAGGTGGCATTCTGACCGATGTGGTCAGCAAGGGCGCCGGGATCGCCGCTGGTGAACAGGGCGATCAGATTTTCCTGAGGGGGCTTCTGGGTCAGCAGCAACAGCTCGTCGTAAAGCTGGAAGCTCTGGCGGCGCAGAGCTTCGATGCGGTTTTCCATGCCGTTCACCTCAGGCTCCATTACGGTCTGTACGCGACCAAAGAGGCACTGCTCTCCCGCTTCCAGTTCCTGAAGCTCTGCCCGTTCGATGCCCTCCACTAGCACTCGCATGGTGTCTCCGGGCATTTTGAGAATCTGCTTGATACGGACGATGGTGCCCATGTCGTACAGGTCCCGTTTACCGGGATCATCCACAAGAATATCCCGCTGGGTCACCAGGAACATCCGCTGATCCATGCTCATGGCCTTATGCACTGCAGCCACGGACTTCTCCCGGCCCACATCAAAGTGCATCAGCATATGGGGAAATACCGTCAGGCCGCGAAGGGGAAGAACCGGCAGCCGTTCGGAAACAAACATTTCATTCATGGGCGCTCTCCTTTCAATGAATTTTGTAATAGAATACCACAAAAACTCTGTTACCGCAAGTGGCGGAACATGGCAACAAAAGGGCGGGATGTCCCGCCCTTTTGTTAATAATCACAGGATTTCTCCCATGTATGGTATACTTATTTTCTGCAATCCTGGAAGTTTTATGCGCCGGGGGCTTTCAATGCCCGGGGCGTTTCGCCTCTTTCAATGCGGGGAGCGTCGCCGTTCATTACGCTGTTTTCTGTCATAACCACGCGGTGGATGCTGGGATCGGAAGGGATCTCATACATCACCGGGATCATCAGGGTTTCCAGCACTGCGCGAAGACCTCTGGCACCGATCTGACGGTCGATGGCCTTCTGGGCAACTGCTTCCAGGGCGGCAGGCTCAAACTCCAGCGCCACATTGTCATACTCCAGCATTTTTTTGTACTGTCTGCAAAGGGCGTTCTTGGGTTCGGTGAGGATCCGCACCAGGTCTTCCTTCTTGAGGCTCTCCAGGCTGGTAATGACCGGCAGACGGCCCACCAGTTCGGGAATGATGCCGAACTTCAGAAGGTCATGGGGCTGCACCTGACGGAACAGCTTACCCACATCCCGCTCCCGCTTGCTTTCAATATCGCTGCCGAAGCCGATGGCGCTGCGGTCGGTTCTGGCCTCAATGATCTTGTCGAGGCCGTCAAAAGCACCGCCGCAGATGAACAGGATCTTGGAGGTGTCGATCTGGATGAACTCCTGCTGGGGATGCTTGCGGCCACCCTGGGGCGGCACATTGGCAACGGTGCCTTCCAGAATCTTCAGAAGGGCCTGCTGCACACCTTCGCCGGAGACATCACGGGTGATGGAGGTATTTTCGCTCTTGCGGGCGATCTTATCCATTTCATCGATGTAAATGATGCCCCGCTCTGCCAGCTCCACATCAAAATCCGCTGCCTGCAGAAGCCGCAGGAGGATATTCTCCACATCCTCACCCACATAGCCAGCTTCGGTCAGGGTGGTGGCATCGGCGATGGCGAAGGGCACATCGAGGATCTTTGCCAAGGTCTGGGCAAAGAGGGTCTTACCGGAGCCGGTGGGGCCGATGAGCAGAATGTTGCTCTTCTGCAGTTCCACATCGGCGTCGTCACCGAAGTAAATACGCTTGTAGTGGTTATACACCGCCACAGACAGGGCGATCTTTGCCTCCGTCTGGCCGATGATATAGCCGTCCATATACTGCTTGATCTACTTGGGCGTGGGCAGCTTATCGGGCTGCGTCAGCTCGGAGGGCTCCATTTCATACATGTCCTCCCGCAGAAGGGTGGTACACAGCTCTACACACTCATTGCAGATATAAACATTGTTGGGGCCGGACATGATGCGGCGCACCTGCTCCGGGCGCTTTCCGCAGAACGAGCAGCGTACACTGCGATCGTCATTTTTTGCCAAAACTGTCCACTCCTTCTGTGTTATCTGTGATAGATGACCTTGTCAACCAGGCCGTATTCCTTTGCCTGCTCTGCGGTCATAAAGTTATCGCGCTCGCAGTCACGGCGCACCGTCTCAAAGTCCTTGCCGGTATTGTCCGCAAGGATCTGGGTGAGGCGCTTCTTCATGGCGATGATGTGCTCGGCATGGATCTCAATGTCCGTTGCCTGACCCTGGGCACCGCCGGAGGGCTGATGGATCATGACCTCTGCGTTGGGCAGGGCAATGCGCTTGCCCTTGGTGCCGCTGGACAGCAGGAATGCGCCCATGGAAGCGGCAAGGCCGATGCAGATGGTGGAAACATCGCACTTGATATACTGCATGGTATCATAGATCGCAAGACCCGCGGTGACACTGCCGCCGGGGCTGTTGATGTAAAACTGGATATCCTTATCCGGGTCCTGAGCTTCCAGATAGAGCATCTGGGCCACCACCAGAGAGGCGGTGACATCGTTGACATCCTCGGAGAGGAAAATAATTCGGTCATTCAGCAGACGGGAAAAAATATCGTAGCTGCGTTCGCCGCGGCTGGTCTGCTCAACAACATAGGGAACTAAACTCATAACGGAATCTCCTTTCGTTGGTGTAATATTCTAACCGAAATCAGAGGAAATTATGCACAGAGGCGGAAAATACTTCCAATCTCTGGGCACCGCTGCCGCCGCACCAACATCGGTGGCGCAATTTCCTTGAAAACATACAAAAGGAAGACCTACGGACTTCCTTTTGCTGTATTTTTCGGCAGAGCCGTACTTTTGTACGATTATTCGGCTGCAGCTTCCTCTGCTGCCTTGGGAGCCACTGCAACAGCGCTGTCGGCGATCAGATTGCCAGCCTTGCGGGCCAGAACGTCGGTCTTGACATCTTCTGCGCCCATGCGCTCCTTGATCTCGGCAACTTCCATGCCATAGACGCCAGCCATGCGCTCGTATTCAGCTTCGATTTCTTCTTCAGTGACTTCGATGGCTTCCACTTCAGCGATCTTTGCCAGCATGACCTGCACCTGAACCTGACGCAGAGCATTGGGACGCATGGCAGCGCGCATCTGAGCTTCGCCGCCGAAGATCTGGGTGTACTGTTCCATGGTCATGCCGCTCATCTGCAGCTGATATGCGGTCTGGCGCATCTGATAATCCAGCTCTTCATCCACCATGCAGTCGGGGATGTCGGCAGTCATGTTGGCAACTGCCATTTCCAGAGCAGCGGACTTGAAGGAGGAAGCGATGGATTCGCTCTTTTCCTTGGTGAAGCGCTCACGGATATCGGCACGCAGCTCGTCCATGGTTTCGAATTCGGAAACGTCCTTTACGAACTCATCGTCCAGCTCGGGACGGATTTCTTCCTTAACAGCATTGAGCTTGATGTGGAATACGGCGGGCTTGCCAGCCATGTCTTCCTTATAGTTCTCGGGGAAGGTGACATCGATGTCGCGCTCTTCGCCGATGTTCATGCCAACAACCTGTTCCTCAAAGCCGGGGATGAACTGGCCGCTGCCCAGCTTGAGATCAAAGGCTTCGCCCTTGCCGCCTTCGAAGGCGATGCCATCCATGAAGCCTTCAAAGTCGATGTTGGCTACGTCACCCTCGCGGGCTTCGCGCTCCACGCTCTCCATGCGGGAAACATCCTGTGCCATGCGGCCGATTTCCTGGTCGATCTCGTCTTCGGAAACCTCAGCCTCTGCCTTGGGAACTTCCAGACCCTTGTACTGGCCCAGGGTAACTTCGGGATAGGTGGGGACGTCCATGGTCAGAACCAGTGCGCCTTCTTCAGCCTTGTCCATCTTGGTGATGGAGGGCATGCCAACGACCTTCAGGCCGCTTTCGGTCAGGCAATCAAAAATCTTGGGGAAAACTTCATTGATCGCATCTTCCAGAAATACATCTGCGCCGTACATGGCTTCAACCATCTTTCTGGGTGCACGGCCCTTGCGGAAGCCGGGGAGCATGATGTCCTTCTTTGCCTTGTTATAGGCAACTGCCTTGCCGCCTTCGATGGTAGCGTTGCTGAGCTCCAGCTCTACGACTGCCTTGGAGCTTTCCTTGGTGGTGTTGAGAATTTTCATATCTGTTCCTCCTACATATGGTGCGATCAATAAGACCGTTATTAACCTTATAAATGAATCCGTCCTATTCTATCAGATAATGGACAGAATTTCCACCTTTTTTACAAATATTTCTAAAAAATTATTCCAGAACCTTTACCGGCTCAAAACCGACATAATCCGCCGCCACAAGCTGGAAATGGGTACCGTCGATAGCACCCTCCACCGCGAGCTTATGGCTTTCGCTGTGAAGATGCCCGTAATAGCAGGCACCCACCCGATACTGCTTCAGAAGTTCCAAAATTTCCGGGCAGGTATAGCCCCGGTATCTGGGGGGATAGTGGAGAAAGCACAGCTTGGGCAGATCTCCTGCCGCTTTCAGCGAGGTTTCCAGACGGATCAGCTCCCG
>JAZRCV010000172.1:0-3444 GCA_045659925.1 Faecousia sp. | reverse complement strand
TTATCATCTATGCCAAGACCAAGGAAGGAAAGTTTATCACTTTCTATGGCACCGAAATCAGCTTTGCGTATTTGAAGGAACCGGGCACAGAGAACCGCTCCCTTCTGCCGGTTACGGATCTGACCATCCCTGTACACTGTATGTTCAAGGACAACCACAGCATGAGCGAGGTGGACAAGATCTACATTTGCTACCGGGATATGAGCCTAAAGCTGGACATTGCGCCCTACATCGTCCCCCAGTATACCCTGCATCCGGAGGATGCAGCCAATGCCACTTATCAGAATGTCCGGGTTTCCGACCTTGGCTTTGTATTTGAAGCACCTCTCATTGAAATCGAAAATACAGATCCAGTTTGGAGAGAATTACGCGACATCGGAAAAATCAAGCTGATCCGCGCCGATGGCACGACCGATGATGCGGTCGTCGGCTGGCGGGCCGAATATGACGAGTCTTCTGACACCACCGCCTGCGTGTTCGGCGTTTGGAATATTGACAGTTATGTGGTAGAGTTCGTAGATATCCGGGAATACCGTGGTCTGAAAATCGGCGGGGAAACCTATCTGTTTGAGGAATAACGAAACATCCAAAGTAAAGTAAACTAAAATATGGCACACCCACTGTCTTGAAACATTTTGACAGTGGGTGTTTTTTGTGATACACTGTGATTATTATGGAGAACTATGCGAAAGAGGTGAAGCCTTCATGAAAAAAGTGAGAATTTTTGCCCTCATTCTGGCTTGTTTGCTACTTTTGAGTCTTCCAGTATCCGCTGCTGCCGAGGCCCATGTGGAAACCATGGAGGTTTCCCTGAATGTGGACGAGAACGGCACTGCACTGGTGGATATCTCCCTTCGGGCAGAGCTGGACAATCCTGCGAGCCGTTTTGCCATCGCCCTTGGGCCGGATGTTTCCAGCATCCGGGTGGAGGGCTATTCCAGCCGGATTGAGCGGGATAACGGCCAGAAGATCCTGTATATCACCGGAGAAAACGGCCTGCCCTCCTCCATGGATCTGCGCCTGAGCTATACGGTGCGCAACACCGTGCAGTCTGACGGGGATGTGCAGCAGTTTGGCATCCGACTGCTGGGCGGGATCAAGACGGCGGATATTGAAAAGCTCACCGTGAAGGTGCAGATGCCCGCCCCCTTTGAGGCCATTCCGGAATTTGTCAGCGGCTACTATGCCGACGGCATTGACAACTATCTGGACATTCGGGTATCTGAGTCCGGCCTTCTCACCGCCTCTACCACCGACACCCTGCTGGCAGGGGAAACCCTGGATCTGAAGATCGACACCCCCATGGGTTACTTTACCATGCACAATGTGGCGGGAAGAACCCTTCTGGTGGATCAGATCCTCATGATCCTGCTGGCTCTCCTGATGCTGGGCTACTGGTGGAAGGCGCTGCGCTATCCCCTGCCCGGGGTTTCTTCCCAGCCGAGACCCCCCATGGGAGTGGAACCGGGCACTGCGGCAACCCTGATCACCGGCCAGACCCCGGATCTTGCCCTGATGGCAATGGACTGGGCGGCCAACGGCTATCTGCGGGTGGTTCGCCAGCGGGGCCGGAAGGTGGTGCTGATCCATCAGATGCCCATGGGCAATGAACGCCACCCCTATGAGCAGGAGGCCTTTGCCAAGCTCTTTGCCAAGCGGACCGAGGTGGTCTGCGGCGCAAGAATCTGGCTTTCCGCCCGGAAAACCCTGATTCAGGGAGCAAGAAGCTATTGGCAGAGCCGCCTTTATGATAAGAAATCGGGTCGCCCCAGCCTGCTGCGGGGTGCGGCGGTGCTGTTCTGTGGCGTTGCTGCGCTGTATTTTGCAGACCGGGTGCTGCCCAGCATGTATCTTCGCATTTTGTTTTTGGCGCTGGTTGCGCTGGCAGGCGTCTGCTGGGGCGCTGCCCTGCAGTATGCCCTGAAAAGACTGCCCATGCGCAGACGGAAGGGGCCTGTGCTGGGCCTGCTGCTGTGCATTGCGCTGATGGTAATTGCATGGAATGTCACGGGCTACGGCGCCTCGCTGCTGCTTGCCCTGCTGCTGTCGGTGCTGACGGAGATCGCCCTTCTCTTTGGGCCGAGACGCCGCCGCAGTGGCACCGAGCTTCTGGCAGAGCTTCTGGGCTGGCGGCGTTACCTGCGCAAGCTCCGCCCGGAGGATGCAGAGCAGCTTTTGCAGGCGGATCCCCAGTATTATTACAGGGCGCTGCTCTATGCCGAGGCATTGGGCGTGGGACGCAAATTCAGCCGCAGCTTTGATGGCATCCGGCTGGATGAATGCGCTTTTCTGGAACGGGATGCCAAGGCGCTGCCGAGAAATTCCGTACATTTCCGGTCATTTTTCCTGGGAACCCTCACCATTGCCCGGGGTGAATGGGTAGATCAGCGGAAAAATGCCCACCGCGGGCAAAGCAGGGGCAAAAAAACAAGCCGCATGTATGAAACGGTATGATCATTTGATCGTCGAAAACCGACTCCCATGATAAGGGGAGTCGGTTTTTTGGCGTATAATCTCATTTTGCATGGCATAGGATAGTACAAAACGGCTCCCTGAGGGAGCCGCGCAGGAGGCATGCTATGAAGAAAAGAGCAGGGCGTATTTTGATGTGGGGGTCGGCAGTCACATCGCTGGTGCTGATGCTCCTGTGTGCCCGGAGCATCGCAGCCCAGACCATTCCCACCGGCTCCTGGGGGCTGAGCTTTCCCGAAGAGGGTTGCCCTCCCATGATCGACACCACAAAAGAAGCGTTGGAGCGCTATGATGCGGTGTATCTGGGAGAAGAGGGAAAAAAGCGCATTTATCTGACCTTTGATGCGGGCTATGAAAACGGCTGCACTGCCCAGATTTTGGACGCCCTGCAGAAGCATAATGTTCCGGCGGCCTTTTTCCTTGTGGGGCATTATCTGGAGCAGAATCCGGAATTGGTGCAGCGGATGGTCAGCGAGGATCACATGGTGGGCAACCACACCTATCACCATTATGACATGTCCCGCATTTCCGACCCAGAGGAATTTAAAAAGGAGCTGGAGTCTCTGGAAGCGCTGTATGAAGAAATCATCGGCACACCGATGAAGAAGTATTACCGCCCACCCCAGGGGGTCTATTCCGAAGAAAACCTGCGGCAGGCAAAGGAATTGGGCTACCGGACGGTGTTCTGGTCCCTGGCTTATATGGACTGGCAGAACGACGCCCAACCTACGGCGGAGGAGGCCTTCTCCAAGCTCATCCCCCGGCTGCATGATGGGGCGGTGGTGCTGCTGCACAGCACCTCGAAAACCAATGCCGAGATCCTCGATGAGTTGCTCACCCGCTGGGAGGAAATGGGCTATACCTTCGGCACCCTGGATGAACTCTATCCTGATGCAGCATCGTAGGGTGGGGGCTTGCTCCCGCCGTGTAAATGTTGCGAATTCGCCGAAACCTGCGATAAAAACGCAACAT
>JAZRCV010000171.1:0-22262 GCA_045659925.1 Faecousia sp. | reverse complement strand
TGGAGGGTGAATAAATCCACAGGACTGATGGAGCGAAGCTGCATAGAATGCGGTATCATCCAGCCTGCTGCCGGTTTTATGGACATGCAATAACACATATATAACTTCAGCCGCTTCCTATGGGGAGGCGGCTGACGTTTTTACCCTGCTGCCGATCCCCAAAGGCTGCAGTTCGTGGGTAAGACCAACAGCGGCCTTTAGACGGGGAGAAAGGGCCTGTATCCGGCCTAAAAAGCTTTCCGGCGTATCATAAAGCTGCAGTGTTAAGCCATTGGATAAGCTGGATGCTTTGTAATGGCACTGGAGAATTTCTGAGAAAAAATCCTGCGTGGGTTCTGAAGACGGCGCACAGGGCATGGGATAGCATATGATATCATCCACTGGGCGAAGTTCCAGCCATGCATTGGGATGGGCAATGCGCTGACAGAATGCATCAAATGTTTCCTTTGCGGGACAATAGCAGAAGATAGGCTCCGCTGCGCAATGGACACAGTAGGGTTCCGGTGCGGCAACGGAGCATTGTGCCGATAGGTTTTTCACAAAGGAGAGGGAAGTGGGCGTGGGTGCTCGTTCAAAATCAAGAAGGACCAATTCTGCATGGATTTTGCTTTTTTCTTTCAGAATTTCTTCTACGATGGGCAGAAATGATTGGGGCAGGGAGTTTCGGTCGTCAAAGACCAAAACTTCAGCAGCTTCCGGTTCCGGTGGTGCAATGAGGGAGCCATCCTTTGCGGCATACCAGCCGCTCAAACAGCATTTATCCACAGGGCGGGGCAGTCCCGAAGGCTGCACAAAATACACCGGCAAAGACATGGACAAACGGCCTCCCATTTTGTATAATAGTAGCATCTTGTACATTTCTATGCATGGAGGCGTTTTCTTATGCCCTTATCCTTTTTGCCCCGCCGGATTTATCCGTCACTGACGGCCGTATCTCCCGCGCAGCTTTATGACGACGGCATCCGGCTCTTGATGCTGGATTTTGATAATACCATTGTGCCTTATACCGTGAATGAACCCACAAAGAAGATGCATCAATGGCTGGAAGAAGCCAAGGCTTCTGCGCTGCAGATCTGTGTGGTTTCCAACAGTCGCCATGGCCGAGTGGTGGAATTTTGCAGAAAAAACGGTATCGACTGCATTACAAGGGCAAATAAACCCTTCACCCGTGGCATCCGGGAATGTCTTGACCGGTATCAGATGGCGCCTGAGGCAGCAGCGCTGGTGGGAGATCAAATCTATACAGATGTTCTTGGCGCAAACGGTGCTGGGGTCTGTTCGATCCTGATTCCTGCCATTGATAACCATAACATCTGGCTGAAGCTGCGCCATGTGGCAGAGCTGCCCTTTATCTGGCTTGCCCTGGGACGGAGGGTATGAGCATGGGCAATCTGGAAAAACTACAGGCATTGCTTTCTGACGAGGTGGATGCCATCCTTTTGACCGGCGAGGCAAACCGCCAGTATGCCACCGGAGCGCAGATTGCAGAGGGAATGTGTCTCATTTCCTCCCAGAGTTGCCTTTATTTTACAGATAGCCGCTATATTGAGTCGGCCGTGAATCAGCTTCCCGGTATGACGGTGCAGGAAGTGAACCGGGAGCACAGCTATACGGCCCGGATTCAGGCAGTGATTGCACAGGAAGGTCTTCAGCGCATCGGCGTGGAGGAAGAAGACCTGACCTACGGCGCATTTCAGCGACTGGAGGACAAGCTCACAGCATCCCTTGTGCCCTGTCAGCGCAGGATCAATGACCTGCGACAGGTGAAGGAACCCTGGGAAATCGAAATTATGCGCGATGCCCAGAAAATGGCAGACCAGGTCTTTTCTGAGATTCTACCTGTGATCCGGGAGGGAATGACAGAAAAGGAACTGGAGGCAGAGCTCGTTTATCGGCTCTACCGGGCTGGCGCGGAGGGATTGAGCTTTCCGCCTATCGTGGT
The DNA here is from genome assembly GCA_045659925.1 of Faecousia sp. Classification (GTDB taxonomy): domain Bacteria; phylum Bacillota; class Clostridia; order Oscillospirales; family Oscillospiraceae; genus SVMC01. The sequence goes on along the minus strand of JAZRCV010000171.1, from coordinate 20,320 downwards.
ATCCGGCCCCAATACCTCCATGCCCCACGGTGTGGCAGGAAGCAGAAAAATTACGCCCGGCGATTTTATCACCATGGATTTTGGGGTGAAGCTGCAGGGCTACTGCTCGGATATGACCCGTACTGTGGCCTTTGGTTACGCAACGGAAAAAATGCGTAAGGTATATGATATTGTCCTGGAGGCCCAAAAGGCGGCCATTTCCAAAACCTGCGCAGGCAGAACCGGAGCGGAAATCGATGGCACTGCCCGAAATATCATCGCAGATGCAGGTTTCGGTGCTTATTTTGGGCATGGCTATGGTCACAGCCTTGGCCTTGAAATTCATGAAAGCCCCAACTGCAGCCCCTCAAACCCTGATCCCATACCTGCTGGGGCGGTGATTTCTGCAGAACCGGGCATCTATTTACCGGGAGAATTCGGGGTTCGCATCGAAGATGTGGTGGTTGTTACCCCGGATGGCTGTGAGAATTTGACCCACAGCCCAAAGGATTTGATTATTTTGTGAAAATACTTGAAATATTGTGGCAAATGTAGTAAAATAAGAAAAAACTTTGACCGATAGTCAATTTTGTATTGGAGGCAATAAATATGGCAACTATTACTGCAGGCGATTTCAGAAACGGTAAGACCTTTGAAATGGACGGCAAGATCTTCCAGGTCGTTGAGTTCCAGCATGTTAAGCCCGGCAAGGGTGCAGCATTTGTCCGCACCAAGATGAGAAACATCATCACCGGCGGCGTCACCGAAACTTCCTTCAACCCCACTGCTAAGTTTGAAGAAGCTTTCATCGAACGCAAGAAGATGGAATACAGCTACAATGATGGCGACCTGTATTACTTCATGGATCAGGAAACCTACGACATGATCCCCCTGAGCAAGGACATCCTTCCCGATGCCTTTAAGTTCATCAAGGAGAACGAAATCTGCACCATCCTGTCCCATAAGGGCAATGTATTCGGTGTAGAATGCCCGAACTTTGTTGAACTGATCGTCAGCAAGTCTGACCCCGCTGTTCCCGGCAACACCGCTACCAACACCCTGAAGCCCGCTACCCTCGAAACCGGCGCTGAGATTAAGATCCCTCTGTTCATTGACGAAGGAGAAAAGATCCAGGTTGACACCCGTACCGGTGAATATCTGGGCCGTGCAAAGTCTTAACGCAATACATTTTACATCCAAGTAAGGAGGAAACTTTTATGACACTTTCTGAGAAATCCGCCTATCTGAAGGGCCTGATGGAAGGAATGCAGCTCTCCACGGAGACCAATGAAGGAAAAATGATCGCCGCACTGGTGGATACCATTGCAGAAATCGCTGAATCCATTGCTGATCTTGAGGAAAACGCAATCGCCGTTTCTGATGAGCTCGACGAGATCGAGGAGACCCTTGATGCCATGGAGGACTTCCTTCTGGATGAGGAAGATGACGACGATGATGACGATGAAGACGACGACGAGGACGACTATGACTTCGATTTCAACGATGACGATGTCATCTACGAAGTAGAGTGCCCCGCCTGCGGCGAGATCATCAACATCGACGAAGATATGCTCGATGCCGGTTCCGTTCCTTGCCCCAACTGCGGCGAGAATCTGGAATTCGATCTCGACGAAGAAGAGGACGACTAAGCCTCATCATATTTTGTAACATTCCGCTGCAAGGTTCTGCCTTGCAGCGGTTTTTTATGTGGCAGAGGCAGAATTTGTGTATTGGACGCTTTGTGAAATCGAATGGAACAGCAAATGTTACTTGACATTTTGAAAAAATGTAGTATCCTATATATGAAAGAATGCTCATATGAACAATCAAGCATAGAAAGGTTGCGGGCTAATGAGAATGAACGAAGACAGATTGTTTGAAATGGCAGAACTCTTCCGGGTATTTGGCGATTCCACCCGGATCAAAATTTTATGCGCTTTGTTTGAAGAAGAGCGTAATGTGACCGAAATCTGTGAGGTTGTGGGGATGAGCCAGTCCGCCATTTCCCATCAGCTCCGGCTTTTAAAGCAGGTGGATCTGGTGGGCAGCCGCAGAGAAGGAAAGAACATGGTGTATCGTTTGGCGGATGACCATGTAAAAACGATCATCAATATGGCAGTGGAACACTTGGAGGAGGAATAAATATGAAAAAGACTTATAAGATGCAGGATCTGGAATGTGCCAACTGCGCTGCCAAAATGGAACGGTCTATTTCGCAGCTTCCGGAGGTCACGGCAGTGAGTGTCAGCTTTCTCAGTCAGAAAATGACGGTGGAGCTTGCAGACGAAACCTGCCGGGATGAGGTAATGCGGAAAATCGTGCGATTGGTGAAAAAGGTAGAGCCGGATTGTGAGGTTCTTTTAAAATGACAAAAAAGCAAAAAAAGATGCTTTTCCGCATCCTGGTTGCCGCTGTTTTATATGTTGCGGGTCTGTTTTGCACTGGGAGCTATCGGTTGCTCCTGATGCTTTTGGCCTGGGCGGTTACAGGTTGGTCGGTGGTGCGCAGAGCAGCAAGGACGGTTGTGCGAGGCAGTGTGTTTGGTGAACATTTTCTGATGACCATTGCCACAGTGGGTGCCTTCCTTTTGGGAGAATACCCCGAGGGCGCAGCTGTGATGCTCTTTTTTCAGATCGGTGAGCTGTTTGAAAGCTGCGCCGTGGAGCGATCCCGCCGTTCTATTGCATCACTGATGGAGCTGCGTCCTGACACGGCCTTTGTTTGCCGGGGGGATGCAGTAGAAGAAGTTGAACCGGAGGATATTGCACCCGGTGATATTCTTTTGGTGAAGCCGGGTGAGCGCATTGCGGTGGATGGTATTGTGTTGGAGGGCAGCGGCAGCCTGAACACAGCACAGATCACCGGGGAAAGTCTGCCCTTATCTGTGACACAGGGAGACCGGGTGCTGTCCGGGTGTATCAATCTCTCAGGTGTTTTAAAAATTCAGGCAGAAAGCACCTATGAGCATTCTACCGTGGCCAAAATACTGGAGCTTGTGGAGAATGCCGCAGAAAAGAAGGCACCAACAGAGCGTATGATTTCACGCTTTGCCCGGATCTACACTCCGGTCGTTGTGGTGAGTGCTTTGCTGCTCGGGGTGATTCCGTCGCTGTTTGATGGCAACTGGCATCGCTGGATTGCAGCGGCATTGTCCTTTTTGGTGATTTCCTGTCCCTGTGCCCTTGTGATTTCTGTGCCCCTGAGCTATTTTGGCGGTATGGGCGCTGCTTCCCGGCAGGGAATCATCCTGAAGGGCGGCGCAGTGATGGAGCAGCTTGCTTTGGCTGAGATTGCAGCCTTTGATAAAACAGGCACTTTGACAAAAGGGGCCTTTCAGGTTTCGCAAATTCAGGAAGCCGGATTATCCCGGATTGAGTTGTTGTATTATGCTGCCGGGGCAGAGTCTATGTCCCGCCATCCCATTGCGAAGGCGATTTGTGATGCGGCAAAGGAAGTTCCGAATCAGGCAACCGTAGAGCAGGAGGAACCGGGATTTGGCGTGATTGCATGGGTGGATGATCGCCGGGTACTGGCAGGCAGCACACGACTGCTGCAGAGGGAAGGAATTACAGTTCCGGAGACTCATGCGGCGGGAACCCGCGTGCATGTGGCGGTGGGCGGCATATATGCCGGTACGATATTTATCGAGGATGCTCCAAAGGAGAATGCAGCCTTTGCACTTGCTCAGTTAAAGGTGCTCGGAATAAAGAAAACCGTATTACTGACCGGAGACCATGCTGCTGCCGCACATAAAGTAGCGGAGGCAGTGGAGCTGCATGAAGTGCATCACAGTCTGCTGCCTCAGGATAAGGTAGAGTTGATGGAAAGCTTGCTATCGCAGCGGAAGCGCGGCAGTGTACTTTATACCGGAGATGGTGTCAACGATGCCCCGGTACTTACCCTGGCAGATGTGGGCATTGCTATGGGCGGTGTGGGATCTGATGCAGCGGTGGAGGCGGCGGATGTGGTGATTCTCAATGATGATCTGGTGAAGCTGCCTTGTGCCATCCGCATCTCCCGGAAGACGGTGCGCCTTGCCCGGCAGAACATTGCCTTTGCCCTTGGCGTAAAGCTGGCGGTTCTGCTCCTTGCAGCTTTTGGAATTGCCACCATGTGGCTGGCGGTGTTTGCGGATGTTGGCGTTTCGGTGCTTGCCATCTGTAATGCCATGCGGGCAATGAAGGTGGAATAAACCCGTTGCAATTTGCCGAGACGGGATTATAATGAAAGAAAAAGGAGGAATTGTGATGCAGGAATTGGAAAAGCAATTTCATATCCATTGTGTACCCGGAGATGTGGGGCGCTATGTGATCCTGCCCGGTGATCCGGGACGATGCGAGGCCATTGCAGCGCTGTTTGATGACGCCAAACATGTTGCCCAAAACCGGGAATTCAATATCTATACCGGATATCTTCTGGGGGAAAAAGTTTCCGTCTGCTCCACCGGCATCGGCGGACCCTCCGCTTCCATTGCCATGGAAGAGCTTCATAACATCGGCGCCGATACCTTCCTCCGGGTGGGTACCTGCGGCGGCATTGCCTTGGATGTAAAATCCGGCGATATCGTGGTAGCCACCGGCGCCATCCGCTATGAACATACCTCCATGGAGTATGCCCCCATTGAATTTCCCGCAGTTGCGGATCTTGATCTCACACTGGCACTGAGAGACGCTGCCAAGGCCCTTGGTCTTCGCACCCATGTGGGTGTGGTGCAGTGTAAGGACGCATTTTATGGTCAGCACAGCCCCGGAAAAATGCCGGTATCCTATGAACTTTTGCAGAAATGGGAAGCTTGGAAGCGATTGGGTGTTCTGGCTTCTGAAATGGAGTCCGCAGCCCTCTTTGTGGTGGCGGCGGCACTGGGCTGCCGATGCGGCAGCTGCTTCCATGTGATCTGGAATCAGGAGAGAGAACTGGCAGGACTGGATCAGGATATGAGCGAGGATACCTCCGCTGCCGTCCATGTGGCGGTGGAAGCACTGAAAAAGATCATTGAAATGGATCGAAAAGGATAAAATGATGCCCCGGAAACCGTGGTTTCCGGGGCGTTTGGTATAGAATTTACATTTTTTCCGGGGCCTCAAAGCCGAGAATATCAATGCAGGTTTCTAGAACGGATTTTGCAAGAGCGATGGAGGCGATGTAGCCTGCCTGCTTTTCTGCGTCCTCTTCCGTCAGGATTCTGACTTCGTGATAGAACTTATTCACAGCGCCTGCAAGCTCGTAAATATAGGCGCAGATGAGGTTGGGGGCTGCATCCCGGTAAGCCATGCTGAGAGCGTCGGCAAAGCGGGAGATGACAAGCATCATTGCTTTTTCTTCCGCATTTTGCGGCTCACGGATGGGAAGCTGCTCCCATGCGCCGTATCTTGCCAGAATGGACTTGATGCGGACGATGGTATAGAGAATATAGGGGCCGGTGTTGCCTTCAAAGGCAGCAAAGCGGTCAATATCAAAGATATAGTCCTTGGTGGGCTGGTTGCTGAGATCGCCGTATTTCAGGGCTGCCATGGCGATCTGGCGGGCAGTTTCCTCCATCTTGTCGGGGTCTACGATCTGGTTGTCAGCAATCTTCTTGGCAACAAAATCGGTGATCTCTGCAATCAGATTTTCCAGACGCATGACGCCGCCATCGCGGGTCTTGAAGGGCTTACCGTCCTTGCCATTCATAGTGCCAAAGCCCAGATGGTCAAGACGAACATCAGCGGGTACGATCTCACCCTTGGGGGCAGCACGGAAGACCTGCTCAAAGTGGAGGCTCTGGCGCTTATCCGTGATATAGAACATACGCTCAGGCTTGTAGTCCTGCATTCTCTGCAGCATGGTGGCAAGATCCGTGGTGGCGTAAAGGGTAGCGCCATCGGACTTGAGCAGGATGCAGGGGGGAATCTCCTTGGTATCGGCGGGATCGGAAACATCCACCACCAGAGCGCCGTCGGATTCCTGGGCAAGACCCTTGGAGCGCATGATCTCCAGCATGGGGGGAATGTAGGGCTGTGCGTCGCTTTCGCCCAGCCATGCCTCGAAGGAGACATTCAGGCGGCTGTAGTTGCGCTTCAGGTCTGCTACAGACAGGACCATGATGTGATCCCACAGAGCACGATAACCACGGTTGCCTTCCTGCAGCAGGCGGGTGGCATCGTGTGCCTTTACGGCAAATTCCTCATCCACCTTGCTCTTGGCAGAGGCAGCGGGGTAGATCTCTTCCAGATCTGTAATGGTGAAGGGTGCTTCGGCGGGATATTCGCCGGTGAAACTGTCATCAAAGTAGGGAAGCTCGGGATGGCGCTCCCGCAGCTCTGCGATGATCAGACCCATCTGCAGGCCCCAGTCACCCATATGGATGTCGCCAATGGCATTGTTGCCGAAATAGCGGAAGATCCGCTTGATGCTCTCGCCGATGATGGCGGAGCGAAGATGACCAACGTGCAGAGGCTTTGCAACGTTCGGTCCGCCGTAGTCCACCACGATGGTCTGCGGTTCGGCCAATTCCAGACCAAAGCGCTCGCTGGTGCGCATCTTTTCCATATAATCGGCAAGATACTTGCCCGATACCCGCAGATTGATAAAGCCGGGACGGCAGGCCTCTACGGTCTCGAAGGAGCCGCTGTCCTTCAGCAGGGCAGCCACTTCTTCAGCAATGGCGATGGGGGCTTTATGATAAACCTTGGCGGCAGGCAGGCTGCCGTTGCACTGGTATTCGCACAGATCCGGACGGTTGGACACGGTGACTTTGCCGTAGCTTTCGTCATAGCCTGCGTTACGGAAAGCGAGGCTGACCTCCTGGGAAATCAGATCGACTAACTTGAGCATAGCTGGTTCTCCTTTGCATTACGCACATAATATTTATCCTATCATAACAGAAAAATCCAATTCTGTATAGCAGAAAATTATGCGTTTGGAAAAAACAACTGTGCTGCAAGAGCAGCCGAGAGAAAACCGGCAGCATCCGCCATCAGGGCAGCTGGAATGGCGTGGCGGGTTCCCCGCACCTTTGCTGCGCCAAAATACACGGAGATGGTGTAGAAGGTGGTTTCTGTGGAGCCAAGCATGATGGCAGCTGTTAAACCGATACGGGAATCCGGGCCATAGGTCTTCATCAGGTCAATGCCCACGGCAAGGGCTGCACTGCCGGACATGGGTCTTACCAGCATCAGCGGCGCAGTTTCCGGTGGGATTCCCACCGCACGGAACACTGGAGCAAGAAAGCGGGAAGCAGCATCCAAAGCGCCGGATGAGCGCAGCATGGCGACAGCACTGAGCAGGACCACCAGCGCCGGAATGATTCTTACCATCAGCTTCAGCCCTTCCAACGCACCATCTGTCAATGCGTCATATAGGGCAAGCTTGCGCTTCAACGCAATGCCGAACACCAGAAGGAATAAAGCCGGAACAAGGTATGCAGTCATTTGCTCCACCGCTCCATACATTTTGCTGCAAGCAAGCCTACGGTGACGGAGAGAATGGAACTGACCCAGACGGCGGGCAGAATGGCATAGGGATTTGCTGCGCCGAGACTAGCCCGGGCAGCAGCAACGGTGGTGGGGATGAGTTGTATGGAGGCGGTGTTCATCACGATCAGGCGGCACATTTCGTTGGATGCGATGTAACTGCCGCTGAGCTGCTGCATCCGCTGCACAGCCCGAATCCCCATGGGGGTGGCTGCGTTCCCCAGTCCCAGCAGATTGGCGCTGATATTCTGGCTGATGGCGCTGCAGGCAATGGGATCTTTGGCACTTTGGGGGAATAGACGCCGCAGCAGGGGAGAGAAGGCCCTTGCCACATTGTTTGAGATGCCGGATCGCTCCATTGTGCACTGCAGCGCGCTCCATAAGCTAATGGGCCCCGCCAGAGACAGCCCCAGGGTGATGGCGTTTGATGCACCATCCAGCATAGCTGTGCTGACCGCCCCCATGCTGCCCTGAAGGATCCCGGAGATCACCGATATCAAAAACAGAGAAAAAACCAGCCATGACAATACCATAGCCCTACCTCCTTGGGTTAATTCTTAATTTTTTCTTTCCTTTTCGTAAAAGCATTGACATTTGAAGAAAAATCCGTATACTCTTAGTAAAATATAAGAAAGAGTGATGTATATGAAGGCAACTGGTATCATCCGCAAGGTAGATGAATTGGGACGAATCGTTCTTCCCATTGAACTGCGGCGCAATCTTGATATCGCAGAGCGGGATGAATTGGAAATCTATGTGGATAATGATCGGATTATTTTGCAAAAGCATGAGGCGAGCTGTGTTTTCTGTGGCAACAGTGTTGTGGCGACCTTTCGGGGCAAGTATGTCTGCAGCAACTGCGCAAAAGAACTTAGCACCCTCACCGAGGATGATTGATGCGATAGCGCATCTTTGTACCAAAACCTTGCTGCAGGAGTATATGCCTGCAGCAGCGGCGTTATGAAATATAAAACTCCTGCTGCTTTGCCCAAGTGTACTTAGCGACACCTTAGTAAAGCAGCAGGGGTTTATGTATTACGATTTAGAATTCGCCGCAGGCATACATGAGGGCGGACAGGGCGCACAGGGGTGCGGTCTCGCAGCGAAGGATGCGGCTGCCCAGGGTGCAGATCTTCATACCGGCCTGAGAAGCCTGCTCGATCTCTTCCCGGGAGAAGCCACCCTCCGGGCCGGTCATCATAGATACCGTCTGAAAAGCTGCGTCACCAATGGCATCATGGAAGGTGAAGCCCTGCTCATTCTCATAGAAATTCACAGCCAAATCTGCCTGACATGCCCGCTCTATGGCAGCGCGGTAGCTGTCCACGGCGATGACCTTTGGGATCGCACCGCGACCAGACTGCTCGGCAGCGGAGGCAGCAATCTTCTGCCAGCGGTCCAGCTTCTTTGTAAGGCTTTTTGCATCCGGTTTTGATACGCACCGGCTGCTGGGGAAGGCAACGATCTCATAGACGCCAAGCTCTGTGGCCTTTTGGATCACATGCTCTAATTTATCGGATTTTGGGAAGGCCATATAGATGGAAGCGCGAACCTTCGGCTCAGATTGAGAGGGCTGGGCGGTATGTACCACAAGGCTGAATTGACCGCCGGATACATCGGAAACGGTGCAGGCATAATCCATGCCGTTTCCGTCGCAAACCGTCACCTCTTCGCCGGGTTTGAGCCGCAGCACCTTTGCATGCTGGGCAGCTTCTCCGGTCAGGGTGATAAAGCGGGGATCAATATCTTCCGGGGGAAGAAAGAATCGGGGCATATGTTTGCCTCCTTTTGCTGTGTTCTTGCTTCTATCTTACCATAAGACGCAGGAAAAGCAACCTTGATTTTACCGGTTTTGTAGGCTATGATTATTGCAAGCCTTATTTCAGAAAGGAGGATGAGCCATGGCGTCCCTTTTTGAATCCGTGCGTTACCTCAAAGGTGTGGGCGAAGCCAGAGCGAAGCAGCTTCACGCCCTTGGGATTGATACGCTCTACGATCTTGTTGCCTATTTTCCCCGGGCCTATGAAGATCGCAGTAAAATGGTGTATATTTCAGAGCTTGAGGTGGATCAGCCTGCCTGCTTTGAGGCGATGGTTGTCTCTTCTCCGAGGCTGAACCATATCCGCAAGGGACTGGATCTTGTGAAGGTTCGTGTAGCGGACGAAACGGCAACCTTGAATCTGGTGTTTTTCAACCAGAGCTATATGAAAGATACTCTGATCTACGGTGAAAGCTATGTCTTTTACGGTACTGTCAGCGGGGATTATCTGGGCTATCAGATGACCAATCCTGTGGTAGAGCGGGTGGATGCGCCCGGTGTGGTTACTCGCCGCATTATGCCCATCTACAGTCTGACGGCTGGCGTTTCCAACAAGCTGCTCACCAAATCCGTCACCCAGGCGCTGGAGGCTTGCCGGGGGAGTCTACCGGAGGTGATCCCGGCATCAGAGCGGGAGAAATATGACCTCTGCGATGTGCAGACCGCCTATGATGCCATTCATAATCCTGTAGATTTTGCGGCATTGGAGATGGCAAGGCGGCGGCTGATCTTTGAAGAATTCTTCATTTTTTCCGTTGGCTTGAGCTTACTTCGTCACCGAAGCAGCTCCCATACCCGCAAGCCTATGGGGCAGATAGATTTGCAGCCCTTTTATGATGCCCTGCCCTTTGCTCTGACCGGGACACAGCAGCGGGCCATTGGTGATATCTGCAAGGATCTACAAAAGTCAGCCCCCATGGCAAGGCTCGTTCAGGGGGATGTGGGCAGCGGCAAGACCATGGTAGCTGCCGCCGCTATCTACTTAGCTGCAAAGAATGGCCTGCAAAGCGCCATGATGGCCCCCACGGAGATTTTAGCGGAGCAGCATTATCGATCCCTTCAGAAGCTCTTCGCCCCCTTTGGCATTCATACGGTGCTCCTGACCGGCTCTATGAAGGCGGCAGAGCGGCGCAGAGTGCTCGCTGAATTGGAATCCGGACAGGCGCAGCTTGTGGTGGGCACTCATGCACTGCTGTCGGAAACCACAAAATTCCATTCCCTTGGTCTGGTGGTGGCGGATGAGCAGCACCGCTTCGGCGTTGCCCAGCGGGCAGAGCTTTCCCGCAAGGGTGACCACCCCCATCTGCTCGTCATGGCGGCCACTCCGATCCCTCGAACCCTTGCACTAATCCTTTACGGCGATCTGGATGTATCCATTGTGGATGAGATGCCCCCGGGAAGACAAAGTGTGGATACCTTCCTTGTGGGAGAGGGGATGCGCTCACGAATCAACGCCTTCATCCGCAAGCAGACGGAGGCAGGGCACCAGTGCTATATCATCTGCCCCGCTGTGGAGGAAAGCGAACTGGAAAGCCTCAAATCCGCTCAGGTCTGGGCAGAAACTCTGCAAACTGCCGTATTCCCCGATCTTCGGGTGGCACTGCTGCACGGCAAAATGTCGGGCGCTGAAAAGGAAACTGTCATGGGTGCGTTCTCTAAGGGCGAGAGCGATATCTTGGTGGCCACCACTGTGGTGGAGGTGGGCATGGATGTGCCCAATGCCACCCTGATCGTCATTGAAAACGCCGACCGCTTTGGCCTTTCCCAGCTTCATCAGCTGCGGGGCAGAGTGGGTAGAGGACAGGCGAAATCCTACTGCGTGCTGTTCTCCTCCAATAAAAGCCCGGAGACGCTGGCAAGGCTCAAGGCCCTTTGCGCTACCAACGATGGCTTCAAAATCGCGGAGGAGGATCTTGCCATGCGAGGCCCCGGCGATGTATTTGGACGCCGCCAGCATGGCTTGCCCGCCTTTAAGGCGGCGAACCTGAGCGTGGATATTCCTACTCTCTGCGAGGCACAGCAGGCGGCAGAGCGGTTCCTGTCCCGGCCTGATGCGGCGCAGATGCCGGAGTATCAGCCTCTTTTGCAGCGCATCCGTGCCCTCTTCACCCAGGAGACGGACATTTTCAACTGATTTGAGCGAAAAACTTCCCGATAATTTGACATCAAAAAGTAAAATAACGATTGTAGTCTTGGATAAAATGTTGTAAAATAATTGTTAGATTTTTATCCAATGGATTGGAGGATATAAACTTATGAAAAAACCGGTCGTATTAGTAATTATGGACGGCGTTGGCCTTGGTGACGGCGGCCAGGGCGATGCTGTAAAGGTAGCCAATACCCCCACTCTGGATCATCTGCTGGCAACCTGCCCCCATACCTATCTGAAGGCCCATGGCACCGCTGTTGGTCTGCCCTCCGATGAAGATATGGGCAACTCCGAAGTTGGTCACAATGCCCTTGGCTGCGGTCAGGTCTATTCCCAGGGCGCAAAGCTCGTTGGCGAATCCATTGAGACCGGCGTCATTTATCAGTCCAAGGCATGGAAGGCACTGGCTGCCAATGCAAAGGAAGATGGCAAGGCATTCCATTTCCTGGGCCTGCTGTCCGACGGCAACGTGCATTCCAACATTGCCCACCTGATCGCTCTGCTGAAGCAGGCTAAGGCTGAAGGCATCCGTCGTGTATACTGCCACATCCTGCTGGACGGCCGTGATGTTCCCGCAACCTCCGCTCTGGAATATGTAGAGCAGCTGGAAACCGTTCTGGCTTCCCTCAATGAGCCCGGCTTCGACTATGCCATTGCCTCCGGCGGCGGCAGAATGCAGGTCACTATGGACCGCTATCAGGCCAACTGGGCCATGGTTGAGCGTGGCTGGAACACCCATGTCCGTGGCGAAGGCCGTCTGTTTGCCTCTGCCAAGGAAGCCATCGAGACCTATCGCGCCGAGACCGGCTGCATCGACCAGGATCTGCCCGCATTCGTCATTGCCCGTGACGGCGAACCCGTTGCTAAGATCGCAAATGGCGACAGCGTAGTTCTGTTCAACTTCCGCGGCGACCGCGCTCAGGAAATCTCCCTGGCCTTCGACCGCAAGGACTTTGAGCACTTCGACCGCGGCGATTACACCGGCGTCATGTTTGCCGGCATGCTGCAGTACGATGGCGACCTGAACATTCCCGAAAACTATCTGGTAGAGCCTCCCGTGATCCGTGATACCCTCACCGAGGTCATGTGCGCCAACGGCATCCATGAGTATGCCCTGTCCGAGACCCAGAAGTACGGCCATGTCACCTATTTCTGGAACGGCAACCGTTCCGGCATGGTGGACGAGACTCTGGAAGTCTACGAAGAGATCCCCTCCCATGTCATCCCCTTTGAACAGGCTCCCGCAATGAAGTCTGCAGAGATCACCGAGCGTATGGTGGACGCCATTGCCTCCGGCAAGTTCCAGTTCCTGCGCTGCAACTTCCCCAACGGCGATATGGTTGGTCATACCGGCGTGATGGAAGCTGTCATCACCGCCATGGAGTGCGTGGACAATGGCCTGGCCAAGATCAAGGAAGCCTGCGACAAGTACGGCTACACCTTGCTGATCACCGCTGACCACGGCAATGCCGACCAGATGACCGAGACCAAGAAGGGCAAGACCGCTGTGCGTACCGCCCATTCCCTCAACCCCGTACCCTTCATCATCTACGATCCCGATCAGACCTACACCATCCTCGAAGGTAACTACGGCCTTGCCAATGTTGCTCCCACCGTGGTGAAGATGATGGGCTTCGAAGCCCCCGCAAGCTGGGAAAAGAGCATGATCTGATTCAGATCAAGACCATAGAAGAACCAGCTAACAACAAACAATACTGCAATGACAGAACTCGTCACCCGATCAATCGGGCGGCGAGTTTTTGTGTGTGACTTGACAGTTTGATTTGTGAGATGTAGTATTAACAATATCAAAATGTAAATCCGTTATTCTTCACTGCGTTATATACAAAGATGAAGAGGAAATCTTAATTGGCCACATGGAGTAAATGCTATGAAGAAAAATCTTTGGCTTGTTTTTCCTGCGGCGATTCTGCAGTATGCTGCGATTGGTTTACTGAGTTTTATCTTTTTTTCATCGAAAAGTGCGTTTCTTGGGGAAATCATGCAGACGGTGTTTGGGAATAACGGACTCATGGTTTTGTTGCTGTTATTCCTTTTTGCTGTGCTGTCCGCAATTTTTGTAATCATCTTTTCCGTTATTGCGGTGAACGGTGAATATGATGCTTTGTTTGTTGCAAAGACTGCCATGGTTGTGAAACTGGTTCAAATTCCGGCCTATATTGGTATTTTTGTGCTGGGTGCGCTCCTTATAATCTCTTTAATGACCATTCCATTTGCTGTTGCGCTGATGATATTGGACTTCTTCACACTTGTTTTGACCGGTCTGCTGAATGTGACGGCGGTGATCCTTGCGGTCAGACAAAAGCTGACAACATGGAGTCATTCCATATGGATGGTCTTATTGCAGCTTGTCTTCTGCGCGGATGTTGTAGCTTCGATCGTACTCTATGTTAGACTCAAACAGGTACATCAATCAACACAAACGGCTATGTAAGCGAAAGGACGAAAATGAGCATTTGTATATCTGCTAAAATGGAAGAACTGACATTAGAAGATTATCGTTGTGCGAGTGTTTCTTTTCCTAAGGACGATGCCCTTCAAATATTGGGACGGTTTGCGGGATTGCGCATTGACAGATACAAAACATTGGAAATCTGGGACAAGAATGTAAAGCTGATCATTTCAAAAGCTAAAATGAAGATCGAGTATTTTGGCCGTGAGTTTTCAGCAGAAAGCAAGCTAACGGAGGACGATCTGGATCTCATACTGGGCTGCTGCTACGATCAGGCATTTGCAATGTACGATGCGCCCCATGTTGATTTTGAATTTGAGGATTTTGATCTAACCATTGGATGGCCGTAAAAATGAATATTTTTCATAGCGAAGCCGCAATGTTCTTTTGAGCATTGCGGCATAATCATTTGCCTTGCAGGCATCCCGTGAGGACTGCCATGACGGTCTGTTCCGATAAATCGCCATTGTCCTCCTATCCTAAATGATGCCTTGCTGTCATAGGATAGAGGGAAGGCGGTGGTAACTTGCGAGGTAAACCTACGATTTTTTATGGCACCCTTCTACTGTCCGGGGTGAACCTGCTGCTGCAGGGGGTGTCCATGCTGTTTCAGATCTATCTGTCCCGCACCATTGGTGCGGCGGGTTTGGGGCTTTTGCAGCTGATTCTGAGTGTGGCGGCGATGGCTTTGACCATCGGTGTTTCCGGCATCAGAATTACAGCTATGTATTTATGTGCCGAGGAAATTGGCCTGCGGCGATTGCAGGGGCTGCGTCGGGTACTCTCGGCCTGCATGCGCTATGGACTTGTCATGAGCATGGCGGCAGGACTTGCTTTGTTTTTTGGTGCGAATGCCCTATCCAAACACTGGATCGGGGATGTCCGGGCAGCGGTGAGTTTACGGATTCTCGGCACTTTTTTGCCCATTAATTGCCTGTGCAGCATCATGACGGGCTATTTTACCGCCTCTGGACGCTTGCAGCAGCTTGTATGGGTGGAAATAGGGGAAAGGGCTGTCTATATTGGTTTGACGGTGCTTTTGCTGCAGTTTTGGGCAGGGCAGGATCTGGCGAAGTCCTGTTGCGCCATTGTGCTGGGCAGCTGCGCATCTGGGGTGCTATCGCTGCTGGCAATGGGGGTTATGTGTCTTCGCGCACTGCCAAAGCCGAGGGATGGAGAAGAAGAACTTCCGGTTCTGCACCGGATGCTCAAGCTGTGTGTTCCGCTGGCAATCGGTGATTATGTGCGCTCCGGCCTTTCCACCACGGAGCAGATGCTTATTCCAAAGGGCTTGGAGCGCCATGGCGGTTCTGTGGATGCCTCCATGGCTTCCTATGGCACGATTCATGGCATGGTGTTCCCGGTTATCATGTTCCCCACAGCTTTTTTGGCGGCGCTGATCGACCTACTGATCCCAGAGTTGTCACAAAGCAAGATCCGGGGCAGAGAAGAGCGCATCCGTGCTTTGACGGATCACTGCTTTCGTTTGGGGGCGCTGTTTGCCTGCACCTGCGCGGGAATCTTGCATCTGTTTGCGGAACAGCTTGGTACAAGCCTCTACCGCAGCCAACAGGCAGGATATTATATCGCGGTGTTTGCACCCCTTGTGGCGGTGCTGTACCTGGATTCCATTACCGATGGGATTCTGAAAGGATTGGGACAGCAGGTACATACGGTGCGCTACAATACCCTGACCTCTGCGCTGGATGTTCTGGGCCTGTTTTTACTCCTGCCTCGCTTTGGAATTCTGGGGTATTATATCAGCTTTACCGTGACCCATTTTTTGAATTTCATCCTCAGCATGGCAAGACTTCTGACGGTCAGCGGTTTTCGACTTCCGGCCTTGTTCTGCGTTAAGCTGCTTGCCTGCTTTGGAGCAAGCATTGTGATGGCAAGGCCCTTCCCATGGTGCTTCCTCCCTCTGTTTTTTGCGCTGCTTGCCCTGTGCCGGGCCTTTATAAGGGAAGATATCCGGTGGTTTTATGGGGTTTTGCGGCGAAAAAAAGTGGATGCGCCCACGCAATCCCTTTGACATCTCCACAGAATGCATTATAATAAATGCAAACAAAAGAAACGAGGAAACAAAATGTATTACTTTCTCAATGACTATTCCGAGGGCTGCCTCCCTGAAGTTTTAGAGGCTCTTACGAAAACCAATATGGAATCCACCCCCGGCTACGGCCTTGACCCCTACTGCGCTATGGCAGCGGACAGAATCCGCGCCCGCTTTGACTGCCCCGATGCGGCAGTCCACTTCCTTGTGGGCGGCACCCAGACGAACTTTACGGCCATTTCCGCATTCCTGCGTCCGTGGGAGGCAGTGATTGCAGCGGATACTGCCCACATCTATGTGCATGAGACGGGCGCAGTGGAGGCAAGGGGCCACAAAGTCTATGCACTTCCCGCACCCGATGGCAAGCTGACCCCGGAGATCATCCGCAAGGCGGTGCGGGATCATCAGCTTGGTGTGGATGAGCATATGGTGATGCCCCGTATGGTATATCTGTCTCAGGCCACGGAACTGGGCACGGTATATACCAAGGCAGAATTGACCGCTGTTTATGAGACTTGTCAGGAACTGTCCCTCTATTTGTATATGGATGGTGCCCGCCTTGGCACTGGCTTGACCTGCGATGCGTGCGATCTTACCTGTGAAGATCTGCCGAAGCTCTGTGACGCATTCTATATCGGCGGCACGAAAAATGGCCTGCTGTTTGGTGAGGCGCTGGTGATCGTAAATCCTGTGCTGCAGCCTTTCTTCCGCAATATGATCAAGCAGAACGGCGGCATGCTGGCCAAGGGCCGTCTGCTGGGTGTGCAGTTTGATGCAATGCTTCGTGATGATCTGTGGCTCAAGGCAGCACGCCATGCCAATGAGATGGCAAACCGCCTGTCTCAGGGTATTGTGGATGCAGGCTATCGTCTGTTCGTCACCTCTCCCACCAATCAGGTCTTTGCCATTCTGCCCATCAAGGTTGCCAAGGAACTTCGAGAGAACTTTGCTTTTGAATTTTCCGGATACTGGGACGATGAGAACGAGGTTTACCGCTTTGTCACCTCCTGGGCAACGACCGTGGAAGGCGTTGAGGCACTGTGCCGCGCATTGAAAGAAAGCCATGGCGGTTGAGCATCCCATTCCGCCCCTTTATGGCCCGGACTCTGAGAATCTGATTTTGGGCTCGTTCCCATCCGTCAAGTCCAGAGAAGCCCGCTTTTTCTATGGCCACCCCCAAAACCGATTCTGGAAAGTTCTGGCGGCCCTGTGTGGGCGGGAAGTGCCCAAAACGGTGGAGGAGAAGACAAGCCTTGTTTTGGACAATGGCTTTGCCTTGTGGGATGTGATCGCCTCCTGTGAGATCGTGGGTTCCTCGGATAGTTCGATCCGGGATGTGGTGCCGAATGATCTTAGCCAAATCCTGCAGGAGAGCAGGGTGAAGCGCATCTTCTGCAACGGCAATACCTCTTACCGTCTGTATGAGCGGTACATCCGGCCTGTCACCGGGATTCCTGCCATCTGCCTGCCCTCTTCCAGTCCTGCCAATGCGGCATGGAGCCTGGAGCGGCTGATTGAGGCGTGGCGGGAGAAGATTTATGAATAAAAAACTGTGCCGGATCAGAACGATCCGGCACAAGTGTTATGTAAAAGCTTTGATGGCGCAGTCAAAGGCTGCTTCGCCATCGGGGGTAAAGAGGCGCACATAAGCGCCGTTCTCATCCTGCTGAAGCATTCTGGGAAGATTTTGCCCAGCAAAGCATTCCCGGTGATAGCAAAGCTCCAGCGTCTTCACATGGGCGAGGGGAGTGGGCAGGGTCTGCAGCGACAGTGAAACATAGGCTGCATTGTTAATATGCCCGTTGGCGTCCACCGCATCATCCCCTGCGCAGATGGGGGATACCTCCATCAGATCATCCGGCGGGATCAGCTTTGCGGGACGAAGAGACTTTGTCACCTCCGGCTTTGCCGTGTGCACCAGCTCTTCCACCCGATCCATGCGGAACAGACGGCGGCGGATACTGTCTACCAGTACCCAGGACTGAACCGCTTCACCAATCAGACGCCCATCCTGTATCAGATCAAAATCTCGGTGGATCACGGTGCGGCTGAGGCCTCTGTGCCAGGTGCGAATGGTCATGGGCTTTGACAAATCGGGAACCTCATGAAAATGCATCCAAGCCCTAACGATCATCCAAACCACGCCGTAGCGCTCATGCAGTTCCGGTTGGGTGAGCTTTAAAGAGATGGTGTGCAGCTTGGCAGTCTCCTCCATGGCGTGCATCACCTGATAGACGGGATTGGCTGCATTGGGAAAGGTCCATACTTTTTCCTGAATCTCGATCATGCTTCCCAGATATCCTCATCGGAATCCACAGGCAGTTCAATGGGAGAGCGGCCTTCCTGCTCGGTCTTATAATACTCCAAAGTAGCGCCACAGTGGCGGCAGTACTTGGCATAATCCGAAACGGGTCTTCCACAAAATTCACAAAACATGATGCGTCCTCATTTCTGTCATAATCGCCGGTGCTTGGTCCGACTTTTATATTATAGCATAAAAGGATGATAAATGCACGAAAAAGATTCTGCGTTTATTTTGATATCAATATTGCTCATTAAATGAAAAACAACCATCTTTTGTTTTGCGACGAACAGAAATTAAAAATCTAAATTACCAAGAGAACGATCCCTATTTGCTATAAAAATGATATCTTTGTAAAGCAAAATTCCGAAAACGGAAAAGTTTTTAATAAATTATGGCATTTGCATGTAAAATACTTCCAACCCAAGATTTGATGTGATAGAATAAACGCAAAAAACAAGGAGTTTCGTCATGAAGACAGAGTATTTTGAATTTACAGGTTATCACGGAACTAAGCTGCCCGCGGTGATTTGGCTGCCGGATGGGGAAGTGAAGGCGGTCTTGCAGGTTGCCCATGGCATGACGGAGCATATGGGGAGATTCGAAGCCTTTGCTGAATCTCTGCTGCCCCGGGGCATTGCGGTGGCGGGTTTTGATCTGCGGGGGCATGGCAAGAATCCCGGCAATGCGGATGTGGCCTCCTTTGGTGAGGGCGGTTGGGCTGCTTCTATCGAGGATATGCATCTGTATTTTGCCCTTTTGGAGCAGCGTTTTTCCGGCGCTCCCCATTACATGCTGGGCTTCTCTTTGGGCTCCTTTCTGCTGCGGGAATATCTGAGCAAGTACCCCGCCGGGGTTGCAGGTGCAATCATTATGGGCACCGGACATCAGCCCGTGTGGCTGCTTTCTATGATGATGGGCATTGTGAATGGACAAATCAAAAAAGCCGGATTTGACAGCACCACCGATCTGGTGCGTCAGCTTTCCTTCGGCGCCTATAATCAGAAGTTCAAGCCCAATCGAACCGCCGCCGACTGGCTCTGCGCAGACAGAGCGGAATTGGACAAGTATCTGGCCGACAGCTTAGTCCGCAAGGACATTTCCGCAGGCCTATTCCGGGATCTTCTGGCTTCCATGAAGCGTACCGGAAGTGCCACGGAATATGATAACTGGGATAAAAGCATGCCGATTCTGCTGATTTCCGGGCAGGATGATCCCGTTGGCAATGCCGGAAAAGGCGTGCAGGCAATTTATCAGCGCATGCAAAAATCAGGGATACAACATGTGATGATGAAACTATACCCCGGCGCAAGACACGACCTCCTTCACGAAGAGACCCACGGTGCGTCCGAAGCGAAGGAGTGTATCGCCCAGTGGATCGAATCTCAGGGATAATCGTCGGATATCAACATGAAAGTGAAATATTTGCCTTAGGGCAAATGTGAAATAATTCACTTCGTGAATTGTGAAATATTGCGCCTTCATCGCAATGTGAAATAAAATTTGCCCACATTCGCGTCAGCGAATATTTCACATTTGCGTAGCAAATATTTCATAGCGAATCTATTTCACTTGCCCGCAAGGGCAAATTTCATTGAAAAAAGCACTTGCATCAGCAAGTGCTTTTTTCTGGTCCGGGTTGCGGGACTTGAACCCACGGTCTCTTGGTCCCAAACCAAGCGCGATACCAAACTTCGCTAAACCCGGATTGTGGTTTATTATAATCCATTCCAAATGAAAAAGCAATCAGAAAAACGCAGTATAGGGAAATACTTTCCTGCACCATGAATCCGACTCTTTTCCCCTGAAAATACCGATTTCCTCTTTGCAAACGGATAGATAACTGCTATAGTATATTCGTAAAAATGCGGCTGTAAAGGAGCATTGAAATGATTACAATTCGAAATTATGTCAGGGCCAAAAGTTTGGAGGAGGCTTACCGCCTCAATCAGAGCAAGCGCAACCGTGTGGTAGGCGGGATGCTCTGGCTGCGGATGCAGCGGGGCAGTATCGATACTGCCATTGATCTCTGCGACCTTGGCCTTGATGCCATAGAAGAAACGCAAGACGCTTTTTCCATCGGCGCGATGGTGA
>JAZRCV010000170.1:0-9912 GCA_045659925.1 Faecousia sp. | reverse complement strand
TGCTCCTTGATTTCCGCAATTTCTTTGCGGAGGTACAGGCGAAGATCCACCGCAACCTGATCGTTGCGGCTGCGTGCGGTGTGCAGCCGCTTGCCTGCGTCACCAATGCGCTGGGTCAGCAGGGTCTCCACATTCATGTGGATATCTTCGTTGTCGGCGCTGAATTCCACTTTGCCTGCCTTGATGTCGGCAAGCAGCTCCTGCAGGCCGGTGACAATGGCGTTCATATCCGCAATGGAAATGATGCCGCATTCACCCAGCATGGTGGCATGGGCGATGGAGCCGGTGATATCCTCCTCATACATTCTTGCGTCAAAGCTGATGGAGGAATTAAAGTCATTGACGAGGGCATCGGTTTCCTTCTGAAACCGTCCGGACCAAAGTTTCATATGGTACTCTCCTGATCTTTTCTTATGCAAAGCAAGCCGGGAATCTCCCGGCTTGCTTATTTGATTGTCTTACTTCTCCAGCAGGCCCTGATCCAGCATGGCCTGAACCTTGGTGGGAAGACCCCACAGGTTGATGAAGCCGGTGGCGTCGGACTGGTCGTAGTCACTTTCGCCGAAGGTGCAGATGGCTTCGGAGTAGAGGGAATAGGGGGACTTGATACCGGCCTTGATGATGTTGCCCTTATAGAGCTTCAGGCGTACGGTACCGGTGACATTCTTCTGGGTGGCGGTCACGAAGGCGGACAGGGCTTCACGCAGGGGGCTGTACCACAGACCGTTGTACAGGAGCTCTGCGAAGCTGATGGCGATTTCCTGCTTCTTGTGGGCAGTCATCTTGTCGAGGCACATGGTTTCCAGTGCTTCGTGGGCCTTGTAGAGGATGAGGCCGCCGGGAGTCTCATAAACGCCGCGGCACTTCATGCCGACGAGACGGTTTTCAATGATGTCGAGAAGGCCGATGCCGTTCTTGCCGCCCACTTCGTTGAGCTTCCAGATGATTTCGGTGGGGGTCATTGCCACGCCGTCGACAGCGGTGGGAACACCCTTTTCAAAGTCGATGGTGACATAGGTGGGTTCGTCCGGTGCCTGCATGGGGGAAACGCACATTTCCAGGAAGCCGGGCTTTTCGTACTGAGGCTCGTTCCAGGGATCTTCCAGATCAAGACCTTCGTGGCTCAGATGCCACATATTCTTATCCTTGGAATAGTTGGTCTCGCGGTTGATCTTCAGAGGAACATTATGTGCTTCTGCATACTCGATTTCTTCTTCTCTGGACTTGATGTCCCATTCTCTCCAGGGAGCGATGATGGGCATATCCGGAGCGAAATAGCGGATGGCCAGCTCGAAACGAACCTGGTCATTGCCCTTGCCGGTGCAGCCATGGCAGATGGCCTCGGCACCTTCGGCCTTGGCGATGTCTACCAGTGCCTTGGCAATGATGGGGCGGGCAAATGCGGTGCCCAGCAGGTATTCTTCGTAAACTGCGCCAGCCTGCATGGAGGGGATGATGATGTCATTGACCATCTCTTCGCACAGGTCTGCTGCATAGAACTTGGAAGCGCCGGTCTTGATGGCCTTGGCTTCCAGACCTTCCAGTTCATCCATCTGGCCAACATTGCCTGCTACAGCAATGATTTCGGGGTTATCGTAGTTTTCCTTCAGCCAGGGAATGATAATAGAAGTATCCAGACCGCCGGAATAGGCGAGAACGATTTTCTTATAGCTCTTCTTCATAATGGGTCCCTCCGTGTTGTTTCGTTTCAGTGGCATAATATTAACACATAATGCATAAATATGCAACATGCAAAATTCACAAAATAAGTATATATTTTTATATCCCTCCGTTAATATTCAACAAATCCATGCCACGGTGAATAATTATACTTGCTTTTTGCTTATATATGGAGTAAAGTATAGCATACATGAATACAATATTCATTCATATATCTGTGGTCAGATATGATCTGTCTACGGATCAAATCACGAAGGAATGAGGCGATTGGGATGAAAACTGTTTTTATCGACGGAAGCGCGGGAACTACGGGTCTGCGGATCTATGACCGTCTTTCCACCCGACCGGAGCTTCAGCTTGTGACGCTCCCGGATGCGGTGCGAAAGGATCCCGAAAAGCGAGCTGAAGCCCTGAACAGCTGTGATCTGGCCTTTTTGTGCCTGCCGGATGCTGCTGCCATGGAGGCAGCCGCCATGGTGACCAATCCTGATGTGGTACTGCTGGATACCTCTACCGCTCACCGTACCAATCCCCAATGGGCCTATGGCTTCCCGGAGCTTTCAGAAAGCTATGCCGAAAAGATCCGCGCATCCAAGCGCATTGCGGTGCCCGGATGCCATGCCAGCGGCTTTATCGCGCTGGTATATCCCCTGATGGCAGCGGGTTATCTGGATGCGGATGCCATGCTTACCTGCCACAGCCTCACGGGCTACAGCGGCGGCGGCAAAAAAATGATCGCCGATTATCAGGTAGAGGGAAGACCCGCCCTCTATGATGCCCCCCGCCAGTATGGCCTTACTCAGCAGCATAAGCACCTGCGGGAAATGAAGGCGGTGACGGATCTTGCGAATGAACCCATTTTCTGTCCCATTGTGGCGGATTTCTATAGTGGTATGGAGGTCACGGTGCCTCTGTTTGCCTCTCAGATGAAGCGAAAGGCAAGCCTTTCTGAACTGCAGGCATTTTACCGCAGTTGGTATCAGGGAATGCTGGTGCAGTGCAGCGACAGTCCCGATGAGGATGGAATGCTCAGTGCCTGTGCCTTCTCCGGTAAGGATACCATGACGATTTTTGTCACCGGCAATGACGAGCGGCTTCTTCTGACCGCACGATATGATAATCTTGGCAAGGGCGCTTCCGGTGCCGCCATTGAATGCATGAATTTAGTGCTTGGCCTCGACCCGGCCACAGGACTGGAAACCTGATTGGAGGATACGAGATGAAACTGATTTCCGGCAGCGTCTGTGCTGCACAGGGCTTTACTGCCAACGGCATCCACTGCGGTGTGCGTGCCAATAAAAGCAAAAAGGATCTTGCAATGATCTATAGTGCTGTCCCTGCAAATGCGGCGGCAGTTTATACCACGAATCTTGTAAAGGGTGCGCCCCTGACCGTTACCAAATCCCATCTGATCAATGGCAAAGCCCAGGCTGTGATTTGCAACAGCGGCAATGCCAATACCTGCAATGCCAATGGCATCGAGGTTGCAGAGAAAATGAGCGAACTGACCGCTCAGGTGCTGAATATTTCTCCTTCCGATGTTATTGTGGCTTCCACCGGTGTCATCGGTCAGCCTCTGCCTCTGGAGCCCATTGCGGAAGGTCTGGCACCTCTGGCACAGGGGTTGAGTGTGGAAGGTGAGGCGGATGCGGCGCAGGCCATTCTCACCACCGATACCTGTCCCAAGGAGATTGCCGTGGAATTCGAGCTTGGCGGAAAGACCTGCCGTCTCGGCGGTATCGCCAAGGGTTCCGGCATGATCCATCCGAATCTTGCCACCATGCTGGTGTTCATCACCACGGACGCTGCCATCTCTTCCCAGATGCTCCATCGGGCGCTGGCAACGGATGTGCAGAACTCCTTCAACATGGTGAGTGTGGATGGCGATACTTCCACCAATGATATGGTATCCATCATGGCCAACGGTTTGGCGGGAAACGAAGAAATCACCTGCGAGAATGAAGATTTTGCCGTGTTTATGCAGGCCCTCAATACTGTAACAGTGCATCTGTGCCGCATGATTGCCGGTGACGGCGAGGGTGCCACGAAGCTTTTGCAGTGCAAGGTCACCGGCGCTATGACGGAGTCTCTGGCAAAATTGGTGGCAAAGAGTGTCATCTGCTCTTCTCTCACCAAGGCAGCTATGTTTGGCGCGGACGCAAACTGGGGCCGGGTGCTGTGTGCCATCGGCTACAGTGGTGCGGCGGTTAATGTGGCGAAGGTAGATGTGGCGTTCCGGTCAGCCAAGGGCACCATAGAAGTGTGCCGCATGGGCGCGGGCGTGGAGTTCTCTGAAGAACTGGCGAAGGAAATCCTTCTGGAGCCGGAGATCGATATTCTTGTGGAACTCAATGATGGCGAGGCTGCTGCCACTGCTTGGGGCTGCGACCTGACCTATGATTATGTGAAGATCAACGGCGATTATCGTACCTGAGGTAAGTTATGGAACTGAAATTAAGCAATGCGCAGCGCGCGGTGGTTCTGACCCAAGCGCTGCCCTACATAAAAAAATATTATAATAAGATCGTCGTAGTGAAATACGGCGGCAATGCCATGATCGACGAGCAGCTGAAAGCGCAGGTCATGGAAGATATTGTGCTTCTGCATCTGATCGGCGTTAAGGTCGTTCTGGTGCATGGCGGCGGCCCGGAGATCAGCCAGATGCTCAAGCGGGTGGGGAAGGAGACGGAATTCGTTGACGGCCTGCGCGTTACCGACAAGGAGAGCATGGACATTGTGCAGATGGTGCTGACGGGCAAGGTGAACAAGACCCTTGTGAATCTTCTGGAAATGAATGGCGGCAAGGCCATGGGCATTTCCGGCATTGACGGACATATGATCGACGCTGTGGCAAAGGACGAGCGCCTTGGCTATGTGGGCCGTGTCACCGGCGTGAATGTGGAGCCGATCATTGACCTTTTGGAGAAGGGCTATATTCCTGTGATCTCCACCGTGGGCTGCGACAGCGTAGGCAACGCCTATAACATCAATGCGGATACTGCGGCCGCACGAATTGCGGCTGGCCTCAAGGCGGAGAGCCTCATTTCCATGACGGACATCTGTGGCATTCTGCGGGATCGGGACGATCCGGAAACCCTGATCTCCCGTGTGACCATCAGCGAAGCAGCCCAGCTCTTCCGGGAAGGTGTCATTTCCGGCGGCATGGTGCCGAAGGTGGATTGCTGTGTGGACGCAGTGATGAGCGGCGTAAAGAAAGTATTTATTATGGATGGCCGGGTACCCCACTCGATCCTCATTGAAATGCTCACGGATGAAGGTGCGGGCACCATGGTGGTAGGAGATGATTACGATGAAAACGAAGGAACTTGATGCCAAATATGTGGCCCATACCTATGGCCGTTTTCCTGTTGAGATCGTAAGCGGTCACGGCGCCTTCCTGACAGACGATGAGGGAAAAACCTACATCGACATGGGTACCGGTATTGCGGTAAACACCTTTGGTGCCTGTGACGAGGAATGGACCAAAGCTGTGGAAGCCCAGCTTCACAAATTCCAGCATACCTCCAACCTCTATTATACCAAGCCCTGCGCAGAACTTGCCCAGATGCTCTGTGAGCGCACCGGCATGAAGAAGGTATTCTTTGGCAACTCCGGTGCGGAGGCTAATGAATGCGCCATTAAAGTTGCCAGAAAGTATGCGATGGAGAAGAAAGGCCCGGAATACTCCACGATTATTACTTTGGAGAACAGCTTCCATGGCCGCACCCTCACCACCCTGGCTGCCACCGGACAGGAGCATTATCATGAGCTGTTCCAGCCTCTGACGCCGGGTTTTGTCCACGCAAAGGCCAACGATCTGGACAGCGTAAAGGCATTGGTTTCTCAGTATAAGGTAGCCGGCATTCTCTTTGAGGCGGTGCAGGGTGAAGGCGGTGTGCTGCCCCTTGACAAGGAATTTGCCCAGGGCCTTGCGGAACTGGCTGCAAAGGAAGATATCATTCTGATGGCAGATGAAGTACAGATCGGCAACGGTCGTTCCGGTGCACTCTATGGCTATATGAAGCTGGGTGTGCAGCCCGATGTGGTCACCACGGCCAAGGGTCTTGGTGGTGGTCTGCCCCTGGGCTGCTGCATGATGGGCGAAAAGGTGTGCGATGTACTGAATCCCGGCGATCATGGCTCCACCTTTGGTGGAAATCCAGTGGCCTGCGCCGGTGCTGTGAATATCATCAGCCGCCTTGATGACGAGCTTCTTCGTCAGGTAGAGGAAAAATCCCAATATATCTTCGATGCCTTTACCGATGCGCCCGGCGTTGAGGACATCCGGGGCATGGGCCTGATGATCGGCATTAAGACTGTGAAGCCTGCGGGCGAAGTGGTAGCCGCATGCCGGGAACAGGGGGTTCTGGTGCTGACAGCAAAGGATCGTGTCCGTCTGCTGCCGCCTTTGAATATCCCTATGGATCTGCTTCAGAAGGCAGTAAGTGTGTTGAAAGCTGCCTGCGAATAAAATATGATGCTGCTGCTATTTCTTGCGGCAGCATCTTTTTGTCAACCCGGTTTGAAATACTGGTTGACGAAGTGTGGTTTTGCCGTTATCATAGTTCCGGAAGGGAGGGGGATCTATGACAAAAACGAAAAATCTTGCAAGAATTGCTTTGGGCGCAGCGGCGCTGACCCTGTGTGCTTGGATCGCAATCCCCACCCCGGTGCCCTTTACCTTGCAGAGTATGGCGGTACTGACCGTGGCGGCCCTCCTTGGCGAGAGGCTGGGCTGCGCTTCCGTGGCGGTGTATCTTCTTCTTGGAGCGATTGGAGCGCCTGTGTTTTCTGGATTTCGGGGCGGTGTACAGGCATTGCTTGGTCCAACCGGTGGGTATCTCGTGGGTTTTCTCCTGTGTGCCTTCGCTTCTGGTTGGGCAGCGCAAAGAACAAAATTCCGCTGGGTTTTGACGGCGGGAATGGCTGTTGGAATGTTGGCTTGCTATGGGTTTGGTACGCTTTGGTATTCCCTTTTGTATGCAAATGGTGGGGTGAAGACAATTCTTCTTACCTGCGTCCTGCCTTTTTTGCTGCCGGATGCCATGAAACTTGTTCTTTCCGTACTGTTGGTGTGCCGCATTCGTAAAAGCGGAATTATGAATAATGTGTAAAATCAGCGCAAACCTTCTTGGTTTGGCGCTGGTTTTTGTTTAAATTATGGTATGAAGATTGACAAAAATGTGCTAATTCGATAGAATAAAACAAAAAATCGTCTGTGTCATAGATTTTTACAGTCGGGTGTTTTTGAAAGGTGTAGCATCATGAGGAAAAAATTCTCGGTTCTTTTGATCCTGATTTTAATATTGGCACTGCTGGCTGTGGGCATTTTCGCGATTCGTCCCATACAGCGGGGCTTCTGGCAGGCGAAACTCCTGTCTGAGCGGTTGTTCGATGGCATGGCGGTGAGGGAAGAGCAAAGCAATTCTATCCTCGGCGGCTTGACACGCCTGGAGCGAATCTATAATCTTTCCAATGGTGACCGGGTGGTATTTGGAAGAATGTCGGCAGGGGAGAAGGACTCTGCGTATCACATGGTTCACAGTGACATTCTTAACAGCCGGGAAGGCACCATATGGTACTATGATTTTGAAACAAGCTTCTGGAAATCTGCACCCCTTGCCGAAATGGAGCTGGGTACGACCTGCGTCTATATCGACGGTGAGGCACAGGATTACTTTATCTATGTTCCGATTGGTTACCAAGTGCTGGAAAATAACAGCTTGCGGGAGAATGGCAGCAAAGGATACCTGTCTGTAACCAAAGAAGGTGGGCATTGGAGACTTCGCATTTATGGCAGCTTCCTGCAAGCTGGAACGATTTGTGATTATTCCATTGTGCGTTCCTCCGGCGATGAGCAGCTTTTGAATACTGCGGATGAGAATGTGATGAAGCTGTGGTCTTCCTATTGTCATAATGGTGATGGCCGCTGGTGCTATGATGGCTACTATTTTCCGGCCGCTGATACTTATGTCCCGACGGGCAATGGCTGTCTGTACCGCTGTGTTGCGGCCTATTTTGCCAAAAGTATGGAATGGCAGGCGGAGTCTTCCCGTTGCGCCGCGGATCTGAGTGTTGCGATTCTTGACACCATTGCCCTCCAGCAAAATGAAGAAGGGTATTTCCCGACGATGTCCGGCAGCACTTGGCTGCAGGCGGATTATGGAATTGGGCCCGGTTTTTATGATACCCGCTTTAATTCCGATTTACTGCTGATCTATGAACATTTCATAAGTAGAACAGGCGGTTTTCAACAGGTAGTTTCCCGCTATTTTGACTTCTACCTTGATTTTGCTGAGCAGCACCACTATGAAACGGAAAATGGCGGTTATCTGGTTTGGGACTATAATGATGCCACCCAGCCGGTGCATTGCTCTCTCAATCATCAGCTTGCGGAAATGCTGATCCTTTATCGCTTTGCGACGTTGCTGGATCGTCCCGAGCTGGAGGAAATGGCGGATCGTATGCTGCTTGGCATCGAGGATACCTGTGAAGGCTGGATCATGGAGAATGGAAATCTGCACTACTGCTACATGGATGGTGGTGTGTTTGGAAAAGACGATTATCCCTACCTGACATATAATGACCTGTATAACATGCAGCAGGAGTTTGAAAAGATGGGTCGGGGGCGAAATGAAGCACTGGATCGATTGATGGAAGCAAAGCTGTCCTGGATGCAGGCCAATGGAGTAACGGGATATCATAGCTGACCGGTTATCACTGATTGAATACTTACACCGGAGGAATCATATGAAGAAACGAATACTGTCCATCCTGCTTGCCTTTGCCTTATGCATTGGCGTGTTCACCTACATAACAAATGAGGTTCAGGCAGGCACTGTGACAGACAATGATATCATTAACGCGGTATTGGTGGTCTTCAATTATAATGAAGGTACCTACGACTCTGTCAACCGCAACGACAATGGTGCTCTGTCCATCGGCAAGCTGCAGTGGCATGGTCAAAGAGCGCTGGAGCTTATGAAAGATGTGGTGGCAGCCGATCCGGCTGCGGCCCAGCGTCTTTTAGGCGAGAGCTTGTATTATGAGGTGACTAGCGCTTACAGCGGTGCATGGAATTACCGCACCCTGAATCAATATGAGGGTACCTGTTTCAGCGCCCTGCTGGATACCGATGTTTCCCGCAATATTCAAGATGCCCTTGCAAAAAAGGACATCAGCACCTATATTTCCCATGGCAGAACTGCAGGTGTCCGAACGGCACAGGCAATGGTCTATTACTGCGATCTGGAAAACCAGTATGGCCCCGGCGGTGCAGGCAATCTCCTGACCAAGATCAAGAATCGCCTTGGGAAAACGAGCATTGATTCACTGGAGGAGCTTCATAACAACCTCTTGCAGGTGACTGGCAATTATCACAGCCGCCGCAATTGGGTTTACGGCTATTGCAGCAGTATTGACTGGGATGATCTTGTCTTGCCGTCCGGCAATGGCGGCAGCGTCACCTATGCACCGCCTCCTGTTCCCAAGAATCTGGATATCCAGCCGCCGGTGATCAAGGATGCCCACACCCAGTGCCTGCGTTCTGATATGTTTCGGGTTGAGGTGGAGGCGTCTGACAATATACGAGTTTCCGATTGTCGTGTAGAAATCGGCATTCAGGAAAACAGCAAAGCACTATGGGCGGGATACGGCAGTCTCTCGGGAGAAACCTGGAGCCTTGATTTTACCGCCGATGGTGCATATGCGGATACAGAACAATTTTACATTACAGTCACTGTATCCGATCCCTCCGGCAATGGCAGCAGCACAAAGCTTGCGGTAACTCGGGCAGAAATGCTTGCGGTACGAGAGCCTGTCAAAGGCGCTTGCCTTCGGGATGGACATCGCTATACATATCTGCATACAACGCAGGCGAGCTGTGTTTTACCGGGATTTCGTGTAGAGCAATGCAGCGAATGCAATAAAATGCATTATATCCAGGTAGAGCCGGCCAAAAGACATCGCTTCCTGATTGTTTCAGTGGCGGCAACCTGTGCCCATGAGGGTTATATCCACTATACTTGTAAGGATTGCGATGTAGAAACCAAGGAGCCCACTTCGCCTGTTACAGATCACAACTGGGGCGAATGGAGGGTGAATAAATCCACAGGACTGATGGAGCGAAGCTGCATAGAATGCGGTATCATCCAGCCTGCTGCCGGTTTTATGGACATGCAATAACACATATATAACTTCAGCCGCTTCCTATGGGGAGGCGGCTGACGTTTT
>JAZRCV010000169.1:0-9453 GCA_045659925.1 Faecousia sp. | reverse complement strand
GGCTCACAGAACGACATGGCTACGATCCGACTTAGCCGAAGAAGCCGCCGGACTTCTTGCGCAGCTCGCGTAGGTCCAGACGCAGACGGCAGCACATGGAGCGGACGTCGGAGGGTTCCATATCGGAGTTGATATAGTTGGAGAAGTAGGGGGTACCGTACTTGGCGGTCATCTCAAACAGGAGCTTGTTGTTTTCGCTCTCGCCCCAGTCGAAGTCCCGGGTGATGGAGTAGGTGGGGATGGGGTACTGGAAGCCACGGCCGTTGGCATCGCCCTCGATCATGATCTCGATGAATGCCTTGTTGACCATGTCCATTTCCTACTGGCAATCGCCATAGGTGAAGTCCATCGCCTTGCCGCCTACGATGGCGGGCAGGTTGGCCAGATCACGGGGAACGGTCCAGTCCAGAGTGATGTTGGAGAAGGGTGCCTGGGTGCCCCAACGGGAGGGGGTGTTCACGCCGTAGACAAAGGACTGCACGCACTGCTTGACTTCCTTCTGGGTGAGGTTATCAACCTTAACGAAGGGAGCCAGATAGGTGTCGAAGGAGGAGAAGGCCTGTGCGCCTGCCCACTCGTTCTGCATGATGCCCAGGAAGTTGACCATCTGGTTGCACAGGGTGGAGAGGTGGCCAGCGGGGGAGGAGGTGATCTTGCCGGTGACGCCGCCCAGACCCTCCTGAATGAGCTGCTTCAGGCTCCAGCCGGCGCAGTAGCCGGTGAGCATGGACAGGTCGTGGAGGTGGATCTCTGCGTTGCGGTGGGCATCGGCGATATCACGGTCATAGACCTCGCTGAGCCAGTAGTTGGCGGTGATGGCGCCGGAGTTGGAGAGGATCAGACCGCCTACGGAATAGGTAACGGTGGAGTTCTCCTTGACACGCCAGTCGTTGATCTTCAGATAGTTGTCAACGATGTCCTTGTAGTTGAGCAGGGTGGAGTTGACATTGCGGATCTTTTCCCGCTGCTTACGGTAGAGGATGTAGGCCTTTGCCACATCGGCATAGCCTGCCTCGGACAGCACCTTTTCTACGCTGTCCTGAATATCTTCCACGGCAATATAGCCGTCCTTAACCTTGGTTTCAAAGTCGGCGGTGACACGAAGGGCCAAAAGGTCGATGATGGTGGGGTGGTATTGCTTCTGCTGCGCTTCAAAGGCCTTGGTGATGGCGGCGCTGATCTTGCTGATCTCAAAGCCGGCCATAGAGCCATCGCGCTTAGTTACCTGATACATAATCATTCTCCTGTCTTTAAGTCGTTGTTATTACACAGCGGCTTTCCGCTGGAATGTGCAATGCCCCCATAATATAGCACAGGGGGAAATGGATGTCAATATATAGTGATAAATATTTTTTCAAGAACACAAGATATAGTGTCTGCCCTGCCGAACAGGATTCGACAGGGCAGGATATAGTATATCAGCTTTCGTCAAATACCACGGATCGTGGTGTCGGGAACGGCTTCACGCAGAATGTCGGCATAGCGGTTCAGCGCCTCGTCAGGGGGCGCAGAGAGTCCTGCTACGGGTACGGTATCCCGGTCGGTAAAGGGCTGCAGGAAGCAGCGCTTTGCGCCCCTGAGCCACCCGGCAATGGCACGAAAATCTTCTTCGTCGTGCAGTTCGTTGACCACAGTGGTGCGGAATTCATAGTCCACCGCGCCTTCCATCAGCAGCCGGACGCTTTCGCAAATGGGGGTGATGTCGAACTCCGGACGCCCGATGGTTTCGCCATAGCGCTGTGGGCTATTTTTGATGTCCATGGCCACATAGTCCGCAAGACCCTCTTCCAAAATCTGCCGCAGCCGCTCCGGGTGGCTGCCATTGGTGTCCAATTTAATGAGGTAGCCCAGATCCCGGATTTTTCGGAGAAATTCCGGCAATTCTTTTCGCAAAAGCGGCTCACCGCCGGTGACGCACACGCCGTCTAAAAGGCCCTGCCGCTTCTTGAGGAAGGCAAAAAATTCCTGCTCTTCCATGGTGGGGGGATAGCTGCCATCCACCAGTTCCCAGTTGTGGCAGTAGGGGCAACGGAAATCGCAGCCGCCCAGAAAGACGGTGCAGGCCATCTTGTCGGGATAGTCCAGCAGGGTCAGTTTTTGCAGGCCGTGAATGTCCATGGCGCTCTCCTTTGGTTTACATAACATAAAATCACTCTGCCAGTGCAAGCATGGCAAGGCGGATCATATCAAAATTCTGGGCAAGGCGGTCAAGGGCAATGTATTCATCTGGCTCATGCTCCGTCACCTCGTCCCCGGGGAAGATGGGGCCAAAAGCCACGATATTGGGCATGGATTTGGCATAGGTGCCGCCGCCGATACAGATGGGGTGGGCAGTTTCGCCGGTGTAGCCATTGTACACGCCAATCAGCTTTTCCACAAGGGGGTGATCCTCGGGGAGGAACAGCTTTTCGTCATGGGAGGAATTTATCAGCTCGAAGCCTGCCTGGGCAAAGGCTGCCTGCACCTGAGGTACGCAGTCGTCATAGTGTTTGGTCACGGGATAGCGGTAGTTGACCGTCACGGTCATGGAGGTTTCGTCTCCCCGAAGCATACCCAGATTGAAGCTCAGCCGACCGGAGGGTGCATCCTCCATGGCGATACCCAGGGAAGTGCCGTCCGTCTCCATGCCGATGCGGCTGTGGAGAAAGCTAACCGCAGTTTTGAGCTGCCCGGCGAGAGGGAGGGCATTGAGCTTGGCAAGGAGCTTACCGATGGCATTTTCCCCATTCCAGGGTTCTGCACCATGGCAGGATTTTCCCTTGCATTCAATTTTTGTGCCGTCTTCCAATACCGCGCAGGCAGAATCCGGCACCATATTGGCGGCGGTGCCGCCCCAGAGGGCTTTCATCTGTCCCGGGGCAAAGCTGCAGCGGTAGCTTTCGATTAAAAGGCCTTTTTCTCCATGGATCAGGGGGAATTCTCCATCGGGGGTGAAGCCCAGGGTGGGCAATTCGCCGCCGTGCTCTACATAGTATTTCATATCCTCGCAGCCGGTTTCTTCTTCTGTGCCGAAGAGCAGGCGGATGCGCCGCTTCAGGGGAATGCCACGGTCTTTGATTTCTTTCAGGGCATACAGGGCGGCAATCATCGGCCCCTTGTCATCGGTGGTGCCCCGTCCGTACAGACGGCCGTTTTCAATTTCGCCCCCAAAGGGGTTCTTCGTCCAGCCATTGCCCGCGGGAACCACATCCAGATGGCCCAGTACGCACACGAGCTCTTCACCCTCGCCGTATTCTGCCCAGCCCACCATATCATCCATGTTGCCGGTGGTGAAGCCCATGCTCTGCGCCAGGTCAAGCACCCAGTGCAGGCAGGCAACCGCGCCTTCTTTTGTGGAGCTGTCAAAGGATATGGCTTTTTGAAGCGATGCAATCAGCTCGTGCATAGTTCATTCCTCCCAAAACGAGATACGGCATATAGTATAGCATGAATTTGTCTCTTTCACAACCACAGAAACCGAGGCATTGGCGGGGGAATTTATGCCAAAATGACCAAGAGTTAATGACGAGACAACCTGCCCTCCAGGGGATTCCGGGAGGGCAGGTCTGCTGCTTTGGCTTATTCGTCGGTAAGGTAACGCATCATGATGGAGGCGATCTGCTCACGGGTTGCGCTGGCCTTGGGTGCAAGCAAGGCAACACCGTTTGAAGAAGTGCCGTTGATGATGCCGTTCTGATTTGCCCAGATCATAGCGGTGGCGGCATAGCTGCTGATGGTGGTATGATCGGGGAATGCTGTCAGGTCGCCTTCCACGGTGGGACTGTTGGAATAGCGGTAGAGGATGGTGGCGATCTGCTCTCGGCTGATGAGGCCGGAGGGGTCGAAGTTGGTGCCGTTGCCAACGCCGTTGACAATTTTGTTGGCTGCGGCCCATTCAATGGCATCGGTGTACCACTGACCTTCCGCAACATCTTTGAAGGTGCCCTTGTACTCTGCCTTGGGAGTGCCTTCCACACGGTAGAGGATGGTGACCAGTTCGGCGCGGGTCAGGGTGCCACTGGGGTTGAACTTGTTGCCGCCGATGCCGTTCATCAGGCCGTTGTCTACGCAGTAGTCAATTCCGTCGTGGGCCCAGTTGGCGACAGGAGGCATATCTGCAAAGCTGTGACCCGGGCAGCCTTCTCCGCCGGAGCAGGGCGCATTGGGATCCTCTTTGCCGCAGCGGGTGCACAGCCCTTCGCTGTAGTCATGGCCCAGGGCTTCGGTTTCGCTGTCCTGATAGCTGTCACCGCATTCGCAGGTGTAGGTGGTGTAGCCGCCCTCTTCGCAGGTGGGATCGGTTACAACGCTCTGATAGCTATGCTTGTGGTCAAGCTTTGGCAGCTCCTTGGTCTGGGTTTCATCGCAGCGGGTACAGGTATAGGTCATTTCACCTGCTTCGTATTCGGTGGGAGGAATGGTGGTTCTTCCTTCGTCCCAGGCGTGACCCAGGGCAGCGGTTTCGCTGTCCCGGTAGCTGTCACCGCAGTTGCAGGTGTAGGTGGTGTAGCCGCCCTTTTCGCAGGTGGGTGCCGTAATGACTTCCTCATAGGTATGGGAATGGGGGTTGGGGTTGGGGTCGCACAGGAAATCGGCACGGTAAAGGAAGCTGCCATGATCTCCGGCTGCAACAAACTCTGCAAGCTGACCATTGACGATCACCGGCAGAAGGGGAGCGCTGTCCTGATTCAAGCCATCGACATTCTGCTTCGGGGTGACGGCAATGATGGCCTGATAGGTGCGGCCTTCTTCAAAGATGGAAACCTCTTTTTCATTATCATACCATGCGGAGATTTTCGCGTCATAGAGGGTGGGCGCTTCGCAGTCGAGCTTTATTTCGGCGGGGGCAGTATCGGCTACCGGATTTTTGACGCCGCTGACCACGACGGAAGTAATATCAGACTCTTTGGGGCAGAGGTAGGTGGCCCGGAAGCCAAGGGCTTCTGCGCCGCCCTCAGTGTCCAGAGCCTCGCAGATGTCGGGATTTTCCACGAAAATGTGGGCCGAATCGGTATAGCAGTCGTCAAAGGATGCGGTGCCAATGAGGGTATAGACCTTTCCGGGCTGGAATGCAGCATCCTCTCCGATCCAAGTGGAGAAACCAAGGCTGGTCTTCGCATAAAGCCCCACATATTCACCGTTTTCGTATACCATCACAGAGGTAAGGCTGGGAGATACTTTGGGACTGGTGACCTGACAGGCTTTCAGGGCGTCGGCAATGTCTGCGCCTGCGCTCACGGTGGGAAGGGTGACATTGGCGGTGGTGGTGGGATATACCGGGACGGAGAAGATGGAGGTGATGGCGCCTGCGTCGGCATCCACGGTGCAGGAGGTTTCCTTCCAGGCACCTGCGGTGCTGATGTAGCTGTTGCTGCCGATATAGTCCTGACCCGGGTTTTTGATGCGGACGGTAATGCTCAGATAGTACTTGCCTTCGGAGAAGGTGTCGCCCGCATTTACCTTATGTTCGTCCCTTGTGCCGCCCTTGAACCACTGATAGCGCACGATGCGGAATTCATCGTCATTTTCAAGGGTAGGCTCGGGAATGCTTTCGTTCAATACTGGGGGAGCAGCATGGAGAGAAGCTTTGTGCAGAAGCCGCTTGCCCGCGGCTTCGGTTTTGTCTGTGCCGCACACGGTGCAGGTATAGATAATTTCTTCATCGCTTGCCTCGCCGTCATCCCAGCGGTGGTCGGACAGATCGAAGCTGTGGTAACAATGGGGACATTCCATCCAGTGGCCGCTGACATCGGACTGAAGTTCTGTGGAGGAATGATTGCAGCCAGTCATGATGCCGGGGGAGAGCACATAGGCTGCTTTGCCATCGGGGGAAATGCCCTGCAGGGGCTGGATGGTATCCAGAATCTCCACCTGGGTATCGGCGGTGAAACAGTGTTCTCCTTCTGCCTGCAGACGCACAAAGACGCGATAGCTGGCAAAAGACTGCAGGGCGGAATCCGAAATCTCCACGGGAACCCCGTTGCAGAACCAGGTGACAGATTCCGCCAGAACATCCGGTGTCTCGGAAACGGGATTCAGATCGGTGACGCTTCCGGTGGGAAGAAGCTTGCCGGATCCATCAAACAGATCGCCCGGCAGGGTGAGGCGGACACCGGAGATGACCTGCAGATCGTCAGCGGCGGCGGACATTGCCGGGAGAAGGCACAGGAGCATAGCCATGCAAAGCAGGAAGGAAAGATAGCGTTTCATTGCGGCACCTCCGTCAGTGGTGGATAGTATATTATATAGTTTAGCATAAATTTCCGCGTTGTACATCCCCTGTTCCCAAAAAAGATGGAAGCAGGAGGAAAAATGGTTGAATTGTTCACAAATTTTTTGTATGCTGTTATATACTATATTATAATAATGTAAGAGCGGACAAGCACCGCAATATATTGGAAGGAGCTCTGCCATGAAGCTGACGGTAAAGAGGATGATAAATGATTTAAAAACACTGCGGTGGCAGAATTTTATTGTGCTATTGATCGCGGGCTGCGTCAATGCCTTTGGCGTTACGGTGTTTCTGGCCCCGGTGGAGCTGTATGACAGCGGTATTTCCGGCACATCGATTCTGCTTTCTCAGATCACTCCGGAATACATGAGCCTATCGTTATTCCTTTTGATCCTCAATGTGCCGCTGTTTCTTTTTGGTTTGAGAAAACAGGGGGCGGCCTTTACCGTGTATTCTATTTTTACGGTAGCGGTGTACTCCCTCGGCGCATGGCTCATTACAGATGTGCTGCCCATTGATGTGTCCATGGCTTCGCCTCTGGCGGGCAGCGATCTTCTGCTGTGCGCCCTGTTCGGCGGCATTGTGTCCGGCACAGGCAGCGGCCTCACCATGCGCTATGGCGGTGCCATTGACGGTGTTGAGGTTATGGCGGTGATCTTTGCAAAGAAGCTGAGCATCAGCGTAGGCACCTTTGTCATGATTTATAATGTGATTTTGTACATCATTTGCGGTTTTGTTATGAACAGCTGGATTCTGCCCCTTTACTCTATTGTGACTTATGCTGCAGGCCTCAAGACGGTGGACTTTATTGTAGAGGGTCTGGACCGCTCCAAGGAGGTCATGATCATCACAGAAAAGGGCCACGAGATCAGCGATGCCCTGAGTGAGGCCTTTGAATGCGGAACCACCAAGATCGCTGCCACCGGCGGCTACTCCAACACGGAGAAGATGATCATTTACTTTGTGGTGAACCGCTTCCAGATTGCAAAGATGAGAAATATTGTACACTGCATTGACCCGAAAGCCTATGTCACCATCAGTGAGGTGGCGGATGTGGTCAGAAGTATGGAGCACGGCTGATTCAGCCGATTGATTGGGAGATCGTATGGACTGGAACATTTTCTTTTTTTTGAATAGCCTTGGCTTTGGCGTTGGTCTGGCAATGGATGCCTTTTCCGCCTCTTTGGCAAACGGCATGAATGAGCCGAATATGAGAAAGGCAAGGGCCTGCCGCATTGCGGGAATTTTTGCCCTCTTTCAGACCCTGATGCCGCTGATTGGCTGGTTCTGCGTGCATCACCTTGCTGCGGCATTTTCGGCTTTTCAGAAGTTCATTCCCTGGATTGCCCTGATGCTGCTGCTGTTCATCGGCGGCAGTATGCTGCGGGAAGGCCTGCATTATAAGGAAGCCGAGGAAGAAAAAGTGGCGGCAGGCTGCGGTGCCCTGATCGTACAGGGGATTGCCACCTCCATCGATGCATTGTCTGTGGGATTCACCATCGCCGACTATTCCTGGCAGATGGCGCTGGCAGAGGCACTGATCATCGGTGTGGTGACTTTTGCCATCTGTCTGGCAGGACTGTTCCTTGGCAGACGCATCGGAACCCGGCTGGCGGGCAAGGCGTCGATCCTTGGCGGTGCGATTTTGATCCTCATCGGGCTGGAAATCTTTTTGACTGGCATTTTTTGATTGGGATTGCGTAGAAATTATATGACGGAATTAAGAAAAGCAAAAAGTCAAGGCGTATTTGTTAACAAAATATTAACTACAGTTTTGTAACAAATGACAAAAATATATACAAAGAATGGCTTTATATTTCTTTGAAAATAGGAAGTGATTGACAAAACAAACATGGTATAGTACAATTATTCCGTTACTGTAGGCGATGCCGTTCTATTATATGGCAGAAGCTTCCGGGACAATTTATTTGAAATATATATTCCATTCAGGATTATATATAAATTTTAAAGGAGGAAACAAAAATGAAAAAACTCATTGCTCTGCTGCTCGCTCTGGTAATGGTTGTTGGCCTCGTAGCCTGCACCCCCGCCCAGCCTGAAGCACCCGTTGTTGACGACGCACCCGTTGTTGACGAGCCCGTAGTTGAAGAAGCCCCCGTTGAAGAAACCCCCGCAGAACCCGCAGAAATCGAATTCTGGACCTTCCAGGAACTCCATGTGAAGTTCTATGAGAAGATGGCTGAAATGTGGAACGAAAAGAACCCCGATCGTCCCATCACCATCAACGCTACTGTATATCCCTTTGACGATATGCACAACAAGCTCCTCATCGCTCTGCAGTCCGGCGTCGGCGCTCCCGACCTGGTTGACATCGAAATTGGTAAGTACGCCAACTTCCTGAAGGGCGACATCCAGCTCGAATCCCTGAACGACATTGTTGAGCCCGAACTGGACAACATCGTTAAGGCAAGAGTTGACATCTACTCCAAGGACGAAACCTTCTATGGCATCTGCTTCCATGTTGGTGCAGCAGCTATCTTCTACAATGCTGATCTGTGCGAACAGGCTGGCATCGACTACACTGCCATCACCACTTGGGATGAGTACTACGAAGCAGGCAAGACCCTGAAGGCTGCCTTCCCCGACAAGTACTGGGCATCCGTTGAAGCTACCGACATTTGGCACATGTGGCCCCTGCTGGCTGAGCTGGGCAGCGACATGACCGACGCTGAAGGCAACATCACCATCGACACCCCCGAAATGGCTCAGGTTCTCGAATACAACCGTAAGCTCATCGACGAAGGTATCGCTGTTGTTGCTCCCGGCAGCTACCACCATGCAGAAGAATTCTACAACCTGATGAACGGCGGCAACGTTGCTTCCATCGTAATGCCCATGTGGTATCTGGACCGCTTCACCAGCTACATGCCCGATCTGGCTGGCAAGATCGCAACTGCACCTCTGCCCGTATGGGAAGCAGGTCAGAAGCGCTCCATCGGCCAGGGTGGTACCGGCACCTCCGTTACCTCTCAGGCAGACGATCCCGCTCTGGTTAAGGAATTCCTGGCATTCGCAAAGCTGTCTCAGGAAGGCAACATCCAGGCTTGGGAAATGTGCGGCTTCGATCCCATCCGTACCGACGTATGGTCCATGGAAGAAGTTACCCACGCACCCAACAAGTTCACCGAATACTATGTGAACAACCCGTTCGACACCCTGCTGCAGATCAAGGACGAAATCGTTGCACATAACAACGGCGAAAACCTGCCCGCAGCTCTCGA
>JAZRCV010000168.1:0-1990 GCA_045659925.1 Faecousia sp. | reverse complement strand
ATCGGGCCGCAGGCTGTCATCCACAAGGGGATGCTTTATGCCACCATGGGTCAGGATGGAGAAGGATGTGACCTCAGAGCCTGTGCCGGAGGTGGTGGGGATGGCAATGAGCATGGGACGCTTTTTTGCAAAATAGGCCATGGCCTTGGCGCAGTCCAGCACACTACCGCCGCCCAGCGCCAGCAGCACAGTAGATTCGCTTTTCTCAAGCTGGGCAGTGGCTTCTGCCACCAGAGAAACCTCCGGGTCAGGAAGAACGCCATCAAAATAGGTGACCTGACAGCCGGGCAACATCTTCCCGATGCGCTCTGCCGTGCCGTTTTCGGAAAAGAAGCGGTCCGTCACCACCATGGCCCTTGCTGCCTTGACGCTATTCAATGCCTGCAGGGCATCCGGTCCGAAAAACAGCCGGGTCGTACAATAAAACTGCTCCATAGGATTCCTCCTTTTCTTGATGGTAGTATTTCCGGTATTTCTATAATTATCAGGCGCGGGAAAGAATTTGGTTGACAGGCAAGAGAAAGTATGAAAAAATAACAAAAACCGGATGAGGAGGCTATATGATGCAGATGCGAGAAGGACTTTGCCCAAAATGCGGCAAGCGCCTGCAAATCCCCGGAGAACTGACGGAATTCTCCTGCCTTTATTGCGGCGCTCGTCTGTCAAGTTATGAATTGATCACCGAAGTACAAAGATCGGCAGATGCCGGTCAGGAGTATGAGGTGTTTGCACAGAAAGCCCTGCACGCAGCGGTGGATTTTCCGGATTCCATGGGCCGTGTGACAAAAACGGAGTTTTTCTCCTATTTTGACGATTACTATGCCCAGTGCGCAGCACCCTTTGAGGCATTGGAGCGCAGCACCCTGTCCTATGAAGGGGATCGGGAAGCCTTTCTTACCCAGGCGGCAAATGAACTGATGCAGAAAATTGAGGGCTGGTTTGCGGTACAGAAGGGATGGAAGCTTCGTCACCGCCGCAGTGAGATCATTGAGCGGACGAAATTCACCATTGCCATCTTCATGGTTCCCACCATTCGCAAATCTGCGCCGGAGATCGGCCTGAGCTTCAGCAAAAAGCTGCGAAAGCTTTGGATGGAAAATCACCCGGATTCCCCCTTTGAACTGGCCACTTATGAGGATTTGGCGAATGGCTTCAAAAAGCGCCCTTGGTGCTTTATCACCACGGCAGTGTGCGAATTCCGGAATCAAGCAGACGATTGTGCCATGCTGCAGGATTTCCGTTCTTTCCGTGACGGCTATCTCAAGTCTTGCCCCGATGGGGAGGCACTGATCCGGGAATACTACGATTGCGCCCCCGGTATCGTCAGCCGCATTGACTTCTGCGAGGATCGGAACGCGGTCTATGACCGCCTGTACCGGGAGTATCTTGCGCCCTGCCATGAGGCCCTTAGAAAGGGAGAACTGTCTGCTTGTAAAGAACAGTATGTGCGTATGATGTACAGCCTAAAAAACGAATATCATATAAATTGATAAAAACCGGGTTGGAATCCAAATGGACTCCAACCCGGTTTGAACATGATTCTTTTGTTATTCTTCTTTTGCGCCAAGGATGGTACCGCCGCCCAGCACATAGTCATCTTCATAGAATACGGCAGCCTGACCCGGTGTGACGGCTCTTTGCGGCTCATCGAAAAGAAGCTCCGCGCCGTATTCCGTGGGGATCAGGGTGGCATCTGCAAAGCGGGGAGTATAGCGAATCTTAGCCCGCACTCTCCGCGGGGCTGTCAGGTTTTCAATGGCGATATAGTTCACATCCCCGACCTGTACCCGCTTTGAGAACAGTGCTTCGTTCGGCCCGATGATGACATCGGTGCCGTTTTTTTGCACCACATATACGCTTCCACCGCAGCTCAGGTGCAGCCCGCGGCGCTGCCCGATGGTATAGCTCTCTGCGCCCCTGTGAGGGCCAAGGCCTTTGCCCTCCAGATCCCGGTACCGACCGGGGGTGAGGGTGAGGCCGCTGCGCTGCA
>JAZRCV010000167.1:0-3052 GCA_045659925.1 Faecousia sp. | reverse complement strand
GCTCCCGCAGCCTGCTCTGCCATCGATTCCATGAATATGCCCGTGGTGCTGGGCTCTCTGGCAGGTGACGATACTGCCTTCCTGGTGATGCGGGATTCCACCGCTGCCAGCGCCTTCTGCGCCGAGATCAAGCGGCTTCTGAGCTGATAAAAGGGGAGTTAGTGCCATGCTGTCCATGCTTCATATTGAGAATATTGCTGTCATTGAAGCTGCGGACATCTGCTTCGCTCCCGGCTTTAATGTGCTGACCGGTGAAACCGGTGCGGGCAAATCCATTGTCATCGATGCTATCAATGCTATTTTAGGCGAGCGCACCTATCGTGATGTGATCCGTACCGGGGCAAAGAAGGCCTTTGTCAGCGCTGTGTTCCACAATGTACCGGCGCTTCCTTGGTTTCAGGAAAACCATGTGCCCCACGATGAAGAGCTTTTGGTACAGCGGGAACTAACTGCAGAGGGCAGAAATACCTGCCGGGTGAACGGGCAACCTGTGAGCGTCGGCATCCTGCGCCAGCTTGGCATGCAGCTCATCAACATTCATGGGCAGCATGATTCCCAACAGCTTTTTGACGAAGAAAATCACCTGCGTTACCTTGACCTCTTTGCCCACAACGAAAGGGAGTGGGACGCCTATCAGCAGGCATACCGCGAAGTAATCGCAGTGCGCCGGGAAATCGAGCGGCATTCCCTTGATGAAGGGGAGAAGCTGCGCCGCACGGAAATGCTGCGCCACCAGATCCGGGAGATCGAGGCCGCAGAGCTTCGCAGCGGTGAGGATGAAGAACTGGAAGCCAAGCGTAAGCTTCTGCAAAATGCAGAAAAATTTACGACTGGTTTACTCAATGCCCTGCGTTGCCTTTATGGCGACGATGATACCGACGGGGCAAGCGCCATGATCTCTGAGGCAGAGTATGCCCTCGGCAAGATCGCCCGGTATGACGAGCGCATTGAAAAGCTCCACGCCGGGGTGACAGAGCTTTCCTGCATGGCCCAGGAGGTTTGTGAAGAGCTCATTGACCTCAAGGATGCTGCCAGCTTTTCCCCGGAAGAGCTGGATGAACTGGAAGCTCGCTATGATGTGATCCATCGCCTGCGGCGGAAATATGGCCGCACCTGTGACGATATTCTTGCCTATCTTGAAAAATCGAAAAAGGAACTGGATGAAATTCAGTTTTCCGATGATCTTCTCATTGACCTCAAAAATCGCTTGCAGAAGCTGGAAGCCAAAGCCCAGCAGGCAGCTTTGGAACTGCGCCGCAGCCGTCAGGCAGCGGCAGAGGGATTAGAGGGCCGCATTCGCACAGAGCTTGCCCAGCTGGATATGCCCAAGGTGCAGTTTGTCTGCAATTTCGAGGAGATCGATCTGTCTCCCACGGGTAGCGATCAGGTTTCCTTCCTGATGTCTGCCAACGCTGGCGAAGCCCTCAAGCCCATGAGCAAGGTAGCCTCCGGCGGTGAGCTGGCCCGCATCATGCTTGCCATGAAAAATGTGCTGGCGGAGCAGGACGCTGTGCCTACTTTGATTTTCGACGAAGTGGACGCAGGTGTTTCCGGCAGAGCAGCCCAGAAGGTCGCCGCCAAGCTCCTGAGTGTTTCTTCCGGCAAGCAGGTGCTTTGCGTGACCCAT
Source organism: Faecousia sp. (assembly GCA_045659925.1). Lineage (GTDB taxonomy): Bacteria > Bacillota > Clostridia > Oscillospirales > Oscillospiraceae > SVMC01. The sequence continues at coordinate 1,425 of JAZRCV010000167.1, read as the reverse complement.
TTGCCCCAGATTGCCGCCATGGCAGATCTTCATCTGCTGATTGCGAAATCCGAGCGGGATGGAAGAACCTATACCACCGTAACTCCTCTGGATCGGGATGGACGGATCGATGAACTGGCCCGCATTATCGGCGGCGAGGTCATCACCGATACCACCCGCAGCAGCGCAGCCGAGATGCTACGGAGCCTTTCCTGAATTTTCGGATTCCGGCATTGACTTAACCGTGTATTTCTGCTAAGATATAGCTGCATTTTGAATAAATCAAAGCGATGATGGAGTCCAGTAGCAGAACTGTGCCTTTCAGAGAGCCTCTGGCTGGTGAAAAGAGGTAAGGAACACCCTGTGAATACTCTCCTGAGCTGCCGCCTGAACCGGTTTTGCCGCAGTAGGGTAGGTCGGGTCCGCCCGTTACAGCGTTCCGGTGCATTGCACCGGGTGAGCATTGCAGTGTGAACTGCGATGGACTCAGAGGTGGTACCGCGAATTTGCCATTCGCCCTCTGTCCAATCAGGACAGAGGGTTTTTGTTTATAAATAACTATGCAAGGAGTAAATATACAATGCAGATTTATGAAGAACTCGTTGCCCGTGGTTTGATTGCCCAGGTAACCAACGAAGAAGAGATCCGCACCATGGTCAATAACGGCAAGGCCGTATTCTATATCGGCTTTGACCCCACTGCAGACTCTCTGCATGTTGGCCATTTCATGGCTCTGTGCCTGATGAAGCGCCTGCAGGAAGCCGGCAATAAGCCCATTGCCCTGATCGGCAGCGGCACCGCTATGATCGGCGACCCCTCCGGCCGTACCGACATGCGCTCCATGATGACCCGTGAGACCATCCAGCACAATGCCGACTGCTTCAAGGTGCAGATGTCCAAGTTCATCGACTTCAGCGAAGGCAAGGCCGTCATGCTGAACAACGCCGACTGGCTGCTGGACCTGAACTATGTGGAAGTCCTGCGTGAGATCGGCGCCTGCTTCTCCGTCAACAATATGCTCCGTGCCGAATGCTACAAGCAGCGCATGGAAAAGGGCCTGAGCTTCCTGGAATTCAACTATATGCTGATGCAGGCATATGACTGGTATCATATGTTCCAGTCTGTAGGCTGCAATATGCAGTTCGGCGGCAATGACCAGTGGTCCAATATGCTGGCAGGCAGCGAACTGATCCGCAAGAAGCTGGGCAAGGATGCCCACGCCATGACCATCAACCTGCTGCTCAACTCCGAGGGCAAGAAGATGGGCAAGACCGCCAAGGGTGCCGTTTGGCTCGATGCCAATAAGACCTCTCCCTTTGATTTCTATCAGTACTGGCGCAATGTGGATGACGCTGACGTTCTCAAGTGCATCCGTATGCTGACCTTTATCCCCCTGGAAGAGATCGACAAGATGGACGGTTGGGAAGGCAGCCAGCTCAACACCGC
>JAZRCV010000166.1:0-3860 GCA_045659925.1 Faecousia sp. | reverse complement strand
ACCGATTCCAAGAACCCCGTGGTGGTGCTCTCCACCGCCTCTGCCTATAAGTTCCCCGTGGCAGTGCTCAGCGCACTGGATGTGGAAGCAAAGGGCGACGAGTTCGCCATCATGGAACAGCTTCATGAGCTCACCGGCGTGCCGGTACCCAAGAACCTTTCCGGCCTGCAGGAAAAGGAAGTCCTGCACCGGGATGTGATCGAAAAAGACGAAATTCTTGACTATGTGCTGCGGAAGATCTCCCAGCCGGAGTGGAACTGAAAAGAGGTTCGCTATGAAATACATCCTTCTCATCGGCGACGGCATGGCCGATAATCCGGTCCCCGAACTGGAGAACCGTACCCCGCTGGAAGCGGCGGAAAAACCCTTTATTGATGCTCTTGCAGCAAAATCTCAGCTTGGCTCTGTACTGAATGTACCCCGGGGTCTTCCTCCCGGAAGCGATACAGCGATTTTGTCCATCTTTGGCTGTGATCCCAAGGTGTACTTCACCGGCAGAAGCCCCCTGGAAGCGGCTGGCTGCGGCGTGGAAGTAAAACCCGGTGAGATCAGCTACCGCTGCAATATGGTGGCGCTGGAAGACAGCGATGTGCCCTTCGATGAAAAGCGCATTGCCTCCCACAGTGCCGGCGGTATTGACGGCGAGACCTCCATGGCACTCATCCGCTGGCTGTGTCAGCAGCCCGACTTTGCCGCTGCCATGGCCCAGTGCGGCCTTCGCATCGAGCCCACCCCCTCCTTCCGCCATATCGCAGTGCAGCGGGGCGGAAATACCGAGGGCATGCTGGCGGCCCCTCCCCATGACCATCTGGGCGAGGTCATTGGCCCTCTGGTGATGCATGGCAGCGAAAATGCCATGGCCTTGCGTAAGCTCATGGTGATGGGAAACGAACTGCTGCAGAACCATCCCCTGAACGAAGAGCGCCGTGCTGCAGGCAAGCTCCCTGCCAACGGCATCTGGATCTGGGCAGAGGGCACTGCGGTGCAGCTTCCGGATTTTGAGGCCCGCTACGGCCATACCGGCAGCGTCATCAGCGCAGTTCCTCTGGTTCACGGCATCGGCGCCCTGTGCGGCCTGAAGCCCGTGACGGTGGAAGGCGCCACCGGCGAGGTGGACACCAACTATGCCGGTAAGCTGGAGGCAGCCTTTGATTGCCTCAGCACCGACGATGGCTTCCTGTGCCTGCACATCGAAGCACCGGACGAAGCCACCCACAACGGCCATCTGGACGAAAAGCTTCTGGCCATCCGTCAGCTGGATGACCTGGTGGCAAAGCCTCTGGTCACATGGCTTCAGGACAAGGGCATGGAATTCCGCCTTCTGATGCTCTCCGACCATAAGACCCTGATGGCAACCCGTGGCCACGACGGCGATCCGGTACCCTATATGATCTATGACAGCCGTGTGGATACCGGCCTTGGCCTTGGCTACACCGAGGTAAACGGTGAGAAAGGCCCCTATGTGGAAGCAGGCATCCAGCTTATGGATCTGCTCTTTGAAAAGTAATATTTTGACCGTGAGACCCTTGCGCGCCGTGTAAGAATAAAGCTTTGCACGGCGCGCATTTTTTGCAAGGTTTTTGGCAGCATTATCCCTTCCACATTGCAAATAGAAACGATATAATAACCTTAAATGATATGAGGTGGCATAGATGCAGTTTGTGAAAATGAATGGTGCGGGCAATGATTTTATCATTCTCGACAATCGGGATGGCCGCTATTGCGATGAAGACCTTTCCCGAATCGCAAAGATCGTATGCCACCGGCACTTGTCCGTGGGTGCAGATGGCCTGATGGCGGTGGCAAAGGCGGAAGGAACTGCGGATTTTAAGATGCAGTTTTTCAATGCCGATGGCTCACTGGGCGAAATGTGCGGCAATGGTGCCCGGTGCATCTGCCGCTACGGCTATGAGTTTGGTCTTGCCGGGGAACGGCAGACCATTGAAACCACCGCGGGCATCGTCACCGGTCAGCGCATCGACCGGCGCAATTACCGCATCCGCCTGACAGACCCCACGGTACTTCGCTGTGATTACCCGGTGGAGTTGGAGGGAACCACCTATCCCTGTGCCTATGTGGAGCTGGGGGATCCCGGCCTTCCCCATGCGGTGGTGCCGATGGAGCAGCTTGGTGATAAGAGCTTTGAAACCCTTCGGCCGCTGGGACGGGGATTGCGCTTCCATCCCGCCTTCCCCAAGGGGGCTAATGTGAATTTCTATGAGATCATCGGCCCGGATCACTTAATTGAAAAGACCTTTGAGCGGGGTGTGGAGGATTTCACCTATGCCTGCGGCACCGGTACCGGAAGTGTGACGGCGGTGCTGACCCTGCGGGGAGAGGTCTCAGGAAAGAATGTGCGGGTGGATGTGCCCGGCGGCACCCTGTGGATGGATGTGCTGCGCAGCGGCGACACCATCACCGACCTCTATCTCACCGGCCCCACCAATCTGGTATGCCAAGGTGAACTGACGGACGAAGATCTGGTCTAACCATTATTATATTGTAAGTGTGTCCGCAAAGAGAGAACAGACGGACATCAAATAAAGGAGAAAACGGAGGATCATTATGAAGAAATTTTTGAAGAACTACTGGTTTATCCTTGCAATGCTGACGGCTATCATTGCCGGCTGCGTTGTGGGTGCTGTTTGGCCCGGTGCCACAGTGCTGGAACCCCTTGGCACGCTGTTCATCAACCTGATGTTCTGCGTGGTTGTCCCCATGGTATTCTGCTCCATCTCTTCCGCCATTGCCAACATGAAGAACCTCAAGCGTGCGGGTAAGGTCATGGGCGTTACCGTCGCCACCTTCCTTGTCACCGCTGCCATTGCCGCAGTCCTGATGTACATCGTATGCCTCGCATTCCCTCTGGTCACCGGTACCTACCAGCAGATCGAAGGCGAAATCGGCGAGACCCTTGGCGTTGGCGATATGATCGTCAATTTCTTCACCAAGCCTGACTTTGTGGAGCTTCTTTCCCGTAAGGCCATGCTGCCCCTGATCGTTGCAGCCATTCTCTTCGGTTTCGGCGTGCAGATGTCCGGTGGCCCCAAGACCAAGCTGGCAGGCCTTCTGTCCGAGCTGACTTCCGCCATTATGAATGTGGTCAAGCTTGTCAGCTACTATGCTCCCGTCGGCTTCTTCGGCTTCTTTGCCTGCCTGGTTGCCACCCACGGTGCTGACCTGATCGGCGACTACAGCAAGACCCTCGTCGTTTACTATGTTATGAGCTTCGCCTATATGTTTGTGTTCTTCCCCATCTATGCCCGCTTTGGCGGCGGTAAGGGCGGCGCAAAGGTGATGTTCAAGCATCTGCTGCGTCCCGCAGCCGTTTCTTTCGGCACCTGCTCCTCCGTTGCCACCATCCCCACCAACATGGAAGTGGCAGAAGAGACCGGTATCTCCTCCGATGTCAGCAACATCGTGCTTCCCATGGGTGCTACCATGCATATGGACGGCTCTGCTATGTCCGCCATCATCAAGGTAGCCTTCCTCTTCGGCATGTTCGGCCAGCCCTTTGATACTTGGAAGGCGGTTCTGGCCATCGTTGTGGCAGTGTTCTCCTCCGTGGCTATGTCCGGCATCCCCGGCGGCGGCGGTGTAGGTGAGCTGGTGCTGTGCACCATCTTCTTCCCGGACCAGATGGCGGTTGCCTATCCCATTGCCCTTGCACTGGGCGAACTGGTGGATCCCCCCGCAACCATGGACAATTCCGCAGGTGACTATGTGGTATCCTACATTGTTTCCCGTTTTGTGGACGGCAAGGATTGGCTCCGCCGCGTACAGAATAAGAAGGAAGGCCAGAAGACCATCAAGTAAAGAAAAACAGATTGCCCAGAAAGCGGCCGGATGGCTGCTTTCTG
>JAZRCV010000165.1:0-7022 GCA_045659925.1 Faecousia sp. | reverse complement strand
CACCAGCCACGGCGCTTACAAGTTCAAGCCCGGCACCAAGCCCCAGCTCCGTTTCGACGTTCTCGCTGAATGCGAAAAGAAGCTCCCCGGCTTCCCCATCGTTCTGCACGGCTCTTCCTCCGTTCCCCAGGACTATGTTGCAATGATCAACCAGTTCGGCGGCGCTATGCCCGGTGCCATCGGCATCCCCGAAGAACAGCTCCGCGAAGCTGCTCGCAGCGCTGTCTGCAAGATCAACATCGACTCCGACCTGCGTCTGGCTATGACCGGTGTCATCCGTAAGTACATGGCTGAGCATCCCGATCACTTCGATCCCAGACAGTATCTGAAGCCCGCCCGTGCTGACATCAAGGCTATGGTCATGCACAAGCTGGTCAACGTTCTGGGCTGCGCCGGCAAGGCATAATTTACCCCGAATACAGCGATTTACCCGTGGATCTTCCCGATCCACGGGTTTTGCTGTAGACGGGGCATTTTTTCGGTGGTATAATGGGGCTACATAGTGACAGGAGGCGTTATCATGAACAGAAAAGAAATTGCGATGGAATACTTTGCCGAAGGCTACAATTGCGCCCAGGCGGTGGCACTGGCATTTGCCGACCTTTTGCCCATGGAGAAGGACACCCTTGCCCTGCTCACCTCCTCCTTTGGCGGCGGCATGGGACGGCTGCGGGAGGTGTGCGGTGCAGTGAGCGGAATGTTCGCTGTGGCGGGGCTGCTGTACGGCTACGATGACCCGAAAGCCAGCACCGAAAAAGCCGCCCACTATGCCCGGCTGCAGGAAATGGCAAAGGAATTTACTGAGGAGAACGGCTCCATCGTCTGCCGGGAACTGCTGGGCCTCACCGTGAAGCACGATGCCCCCACCCCGGAGGCAAGAACCGACGCCTACTACAAAAAACGCCCCTGCAAGGAATTGGTGGGCTGCGCTGCGGAGATTCTGGAGAAGTATCTGCAGCAAAATCCCCCGGTTTAATTCCCCTCTAATCGTAAATACTCCCCTGCGCCGGGCTTGGCGCAGGGGAGTTTTTAGCTTCTTACTCGACCGTCTTTACCGGAAGCTGACAGGACATATGCTTTGCCATCATGCGGTACATGATGACGCCCAGGATCAGGATCAGTGCCATATCGATGGCCATATAGCTGCCGTTATAGAGGGCGGAATAGATCCACGGGGAGGACATGGGCATGCCGAAGAAGGCTTCAGGCATATATTCTGCCCAGATGGTGGCTCCCACCATCCAATGCACCCCAAAGCGGGCAGCGCAGCCAAGGATGGTGCCGTAGAAGAAGGCCAGCTTGCTGCGAGAGCAGATGCCTGCAAGACCCAGCACCGCAAAGGCAAGCAGATAGTCACCCACCACGGACTGCCAGCCCCAGGCATAGGCCCCATCCAGGAACAGCTGCAAAATGGCATAGGCAGTGGACGCCAGCATGCCCGGGCCAAAGCCCCAGCGGGCACAGTAGAGGAAAATGGGCAGCATGCCAATGGTGACGGAGCCACCCTGGGGCAGCTCCCAGAGCTTGAGATAGCTCAGCACCTGGGCCAGCGCCACCATGATGGCGCCTTCACACAGGGCCCGAAGACGATAATGTTTTGCTTGTTTCAAAATTCATCCCTCCAAAAAAATTCGCATCGCAATCGAAAGACTGCAATGCGTGTGAGGGCAACTGCGTCTTTCCCTACGCCGGCATGACCCGGATCAGGTTTAGCGGGTAAGAGCGCTCGCCGCTCAATCTCAGCCGGAATACGTCCGGCTCCCCGAAGACTTGATTGTAATGCGTTATGATGATGCTTCGATTATAGTAACATTACAGGAAAAAGTCAATAGCGCAAGGAGAAAAAGTCCTCCGGAAGAACATTTCCGGAGGACTAATATGTATCAGGAGAACACTGCGGTAAGCACAGCAAAGATGACGATGCTCAGCAGGGTCAGCACAGACAGCGAGGAAGAAATCTGCACTCTCTCGTCCCCTGCTTCCGTGAATACGGGAAGCACATAGGGAGGCGGAAGCGTCATCAGCAGAACCAGTGCGCCAACATGCATGGCGCCGCCCAGTACAAACTGATTGATGACCAGGGCAAGACCCAGCACGATGGCCATAATGACCACACGCATGACCACGATGATCACGGTTTTGCTCCAGCAGATCTCGGAGGGCACCAGATCATAGCCGATGGACAGCAGGATCATGGCACTGGTGGGAGCCGCCACAAAGCTGGCTGCTGCGCTGAGAATGCCGCTGATACCGGAGGGTTCCAGCGCCTTGAATGCGCCGGTAGCGCCCACCAGAAGACCCGCAGCAATGGCCCAAACCGTGGGAGAATAGAGGGCTTCCTTCATGGCGCTGCGCCAGCCGCCTGCGCCGGATAGGGAGATCTTATAGACCGTGAAGACAAAGAGCACCTGACCCAGATCCACAATGGCGAACTGGGAATTCTGCTCGCTGCCAAAGAGCAGGGCAAACAGGGCATAGCCCAGCATGCCCGCCTCAAAACCGGTGGCGAGATAGGGCACCAGACGGCCCTGCACACGGAATACCTTGCAGAACACTCTGCCAAGGAACATGGCAAGCAAGCAAAGGGCAAAGATGACCGCCGGGATGCTGATGCTGCTGAGGGAATACTCAGCCGTGGCAAAGGCGGAGAACATCACCGCAGGAAGCGTTATGTTAACCGCAACAGACTTCAGCGCGTCTACACCGGCCCGGCTCAGAATATTCTTTTTCCGGCAGATGATGCCCAGACCCAATGTCAGGAACACCGGCAACGCCGTTTCAATCACATGAATGACGGTATTCATAGCTTAGCGAACCGTAAAGGTATAGGTGGTGCGGGAGTAGTAGTGGCCACCAGCAGGAATGAAGGGGTTGGGGAAGTTGGGCTTATTCACTGCATCGGGGTGGATCTGGGTTTCCAGACACAGGCCATAGTTGGCACCCAGGGGAGCGCCGCCCTTGCCTACCTTGGCATCGATGAACTGGCCGCCGTAGAACTGCATGGCAGGAGCAGTTGTTGCAACCTGCATGGCAATGCCGGTGCGTGCGCAGTAAACCTCTGCTGCAATCTTCCACTCCTCAGCGCTGTCCAGCACAAAGTTGTGGTCAAAGCCCTTGACCAGCTTCATCTGATCCATGTCTGCGCCGATGTCCTGACCCACGGGCTTACCAGCGGTAAAGTCCAGGGGGGTGCCAGCAACGGGGGCGATCTCACCGGTGGGGATGCTCTCTGCATCTACAGGGGTGAAGTTGGAGGCGTAGATCTTCAGTTCATGATCCAGCATGGTGCCTTCACCTGCCAGATTATAGTAGGCGTGGTTGGTCAGATTCACGGGGGTGGCTGCATCGGTATCCGCTTCATAGGTGAAGGTCAGCACATTGTCATCGGACAGGGTGACGATCATGCGCACCTGCAGATTGCCGGGGAAGCCTTCCTCGCCATCGGGAGACAGGCGGGAGAATGCCAGGCCGTTCTCAACTTCTTCCACATCGAAGAAGCACTTATCAAAGCCCTTGGTGCCGCCGTGGAGCTGATTCTTGCCCTCACTGGGAACCAGATTATAGGTCTTGCCATCCAGGGTAAAGGATGCGTTACCAATGCGGTTGCCAAAGCGACCAATGCCTGCGCCAAAGAAGCCGCCGTTCTTCTCATATTCCAGAGCGGTATCGTAGCCAAGGGTGACATCCACCAGCTTGCCATCACGATCGGGAATCAGAAGGGACTGCAGGGTGCAGCCATAATCCAGAACCACTGCCTCAGAACCGGAAGCATTGCGAATGCGATATGCCGTTACTTCACGACCGTCAGAAAGAGCGCCAAAGGAAAACTTATCCATAATATCTCCTTTCGCCGGTGAATTTTGCATTCACCGGATACCTAATAAAAAAGTCATTCTGAGGGCAGTGAAGGATCCTGAGATTCTCCGCTGCCGCTCAGAATGACACGAAGTATGAATTTATTCGATTATGCCCAGAATCTTACTTGAAGGGATTCTCAGTGGGATAGGGCAGGCTTGCGGGCTGGTTGTAAGCAATGTCAGCAATGCCGATGTACTTGAAGACTTCGAACAGAGCCTTGCCGTAGTTGCCGAATGCAACAGCGCCGTGGTGCGGATAACGCTTCTGGATCAGGACATGACGATAGAAGCGATCCATTTCGGGGATAGCAAAGATGCCGATGGAGCCGAAGCTGTTGGTGGGTACATCCAGGACTTCGCCCTGTGCGATGTAAGCATGCAGCTGGGTGTCAGCGCCGCTCTGCAGACGGAAGAAGGTGATGTCGCCAGCGATGATGTCGCCTTCCATGGTGCCGCGGGTGATATCGGGTTCGGGACGATCGGGTTCGAGGTCGCGCTTCATGATGAGCTGATAGCCCATGGTGGGCTTCTTCAGCAGGCTGCTGCAGGTGTTGCCGCAGTGGAAGCCCATGAAGGTCTCGGTGAGGCGATAGTCATAGTTGCCCTTGATGCCTTCTTCGTATGCCTTTGCGGGCACGGTGTTGTTGATGTCCAGCAGGGTGACGGGCTTGCCGGAAACGCAGATGCCGATGTACTCGGACAGAGCGCCGTAGATGTCAACTTCGCAGCTGATGGGAATGCCACGGCCGGTGAAGCGGCTGTTGACATAGCAGGGAACGAAGCCGAACTCGGTCTGGAATGCGGGCCAGCACTTGTTAGCGAAAGCAACATACTTTCTGGTGCCCTTGTGCTCTTCCATCCAGTCGATCAGGGTAACTTCGTACTGAGCCAGACGGGGCAGAATGCCAGCATACTTGGTCTCGCCAAGTTCTGCGCGCATGTCTTCCATGACGGCGGGGATTCTGGGATCGTCCTTGTGCTTGTTGTAAGCAACCAGGAGGTCCAGTTCGCTGTTTTCTTCAACAGCTACGCCCAGGTCGTACAGAGCCTTGATGGGAGCATTGCAAGCCAGGAAGTCATCGGGACGGGGACCGAAGGTGATGATCTTCAGGCCCTTCAGGCCAACGATAGCGGTAGCAATGGGGATGAATTCCTTGATCTGCTCAACCAGTTCTGCTGCGGTGCCTACGGGGATTTCGGGGATGTAAGCAACCTTGTTGCGCAGGCCCAGGTTGTAGCTGCAGTTCAGCATGCCGCAGTATGCGTCGCCACGGCCGTCAAACAGGTCGCCGTCGCCTTCAGCAGCGCCAACATACATGATGGGGCCGTCGAACCAATCGCGGATCAGGGTTTCGGGAGTTTCGGGGCCAAAGTTGCCGAGGAACACAACCAGAGCGTCAACGCCGGCTGCCTTGATGTCCTTCACTGCATTGCAGGCATCAACTTCGGTGGTAACGGTGATGGGGCACTCATAGATGCCTTCGCCATATGCGCTGACAATAGCTGCACGACGGCGCTCAGCCAGGCTTGCGGGGAAGCAGCCACGGGAGACTGCAATAATGCCGAGTTTTACATTGGGGATATTTTCAAACATTTTTTAGCACTCCTTGTTAAAACTTTCTATTTATTAAAAGGTTTCCCTTTTAATTTGCAAGATCAATATTGATGCCCTTCAGGCCAATGTGTGCACCGTCTGCTGCTTCGGAAGCTTCGGGATGAGCCAGAAGCCACTTGTTGCAGGCGCGGAGCATCTTGTCCTCGTCGTTCGCGGGAACGATTGCGGGGGCAGCTTCATTGGTGCCGCGGGGCAGTGCGACCATGACGCGGAAGCCCATGCCGGGCTTTGCGGAGCAGGGTGCATAGTGCAGGCTGGTAGCGTAAACTTCGATCATGACGCCCTTGGGGCAGAGGAAAGCCTCTACATCAGCGGTGTCGAGAATGCCGTCCACGATCTTGTCCTGCTTGGCAAGCAGAAGAATGAAGTCTTCGGTGCCGAGGTTCATTTCGCTGTCGCGATGGTACTCCAAGCAGTTGAGCTTGGTGTTGTGACCATTGCACCAGCCGAGCTGAACGGGCATGCCGCCGTAGACATTGTCCTGCATCTGCTTGAAGACGGGCAGGCACTCCAGAGCGGGCTCAGAGGGGACATATTCAACGGCCTCGGGCAGAGGAGTGGACTCTTCCAGAGCCTTCATGATGGACTCGTTGTCGAAACCAGTGATAACTTTGCCATAGGGCTTGAATTCGGGATCAAAAACACTATAAACCTTCATGGGATTTCCTCCTGTTAGCTTACATTTTCGGGAAAATGGGTTTCAGTGCAGGATAGATTGCCTTGAACTGAGCATAGCGCTCGTCGTAACGGGCCATGATCTCAGGATCGGGCGTATATTTGGTACCACCGCTGGGCATAGCAGCGCAGGCTTCGAGAACATTTGCGTACTCGCCTGCTGCGACCATAGCCAGAATTGCAGCACCATAGCCAGCGCCTTCTTCGGAATCGGGAACGGTGAGTTCCATCTTCAGGACGTTGGCAAAAATCTGTCTCCAGATGGGGCTCTTGGCACCGCCGCCGCAGAGGTTGCTGGCGTTGATCTCAAGGCCGAGGGAGCGAACGATTTCCACACTGTCACGGATTGCAAAAGCAACACCTTCCATGACGGCCTGAGTCATATCGGAACGGGTGGTATCCAGGCTCATGCCGGCAAAGACGCCGCGGGCAAAGGGATCATTGTGGGGAGAACGCTCACCCATCAGGTAAGGCAGGTAATAGACGTGGTTATTGCCCAGCTTTTCCAGGGTGATTTCCTGCTGCTCTTCGCTATCGGAAGTGCCCTTCAGGATATCACGACGCCACCATGCATATGCGGAAGCGGCAGCCAGGATGCAGCCCATAAGATGGTAGGTGCCATCGGAATGAGCAAATGCGTGGAGATTACCCTCGGCAGGAACCTTGAATTCCTTGCTGGGGATGAAGATGGTACCGGAGGTACCGATGGAGATGTTGCAGCTGCCTTCACCGACGGTGCCGGTGCCAACAGCGGCGGCGGCGTTGTCGCCAGCGCCTGCTGCCACAACTGCAGTGGCGGGGATGCCGAACAGCTCTGCCATTTCAGGCTTCACGGTTCCAACATTTTCATAGCTTTCAAACAGCTTGCCGAGCTG
>JAZRCV010000164.1:0-17524 GCA_045659925.1 Faecousia sp. | reverse complement strand
GGGCTCGTTCTGGAAGCCGCGCTCTGCGTAGAATTCCTGATCGCCGGCAGAGAAGATGAATTCTTCGCCGCATTCGACACATACTAAAGTCTTGTCTTCGTACATTTGGTGTTACCTCTCTTTTGGTTGATAATAAATTGCCCCAGATAAAAAACCACAGATTTCTTAGTTGCAGGGGTATTATGCGAACGGCCTATGCCGTTGTCGCCGGGAATTCGGCGGAGGATGCCGCCGGGCAAGGGGGGTGCAATCTTGTGATACGAAAGACGCCGGATTGCGCCTTTGCTCAAGCATGGAGCGCGGAAGCGCCCGCCACTTCTTCGGGATCGTATTGCGCGGCCGGGCCGCAGCGGACAACCAAAAGAGGGAACTTGAAACGATACGGATGCACTCGGCGCTGCCGCCGGATGCAGATTGCAGGGAAGGCAGCCGATGAAAAAAGCCAGTGACAGATATACCTTCGGGTTGATTATATGGATATTTCCGGGATTTGTCAATAGTCTCTGAAAAGATTTTCAGTTTTTCCTATTTTTTGTGGCGTTTCGACAAGGCAATATGGTTTGGTTTGTGGAAAATGCGCCTTAAAACTGGAGCTGCCCATTCTCATTCCATGCGATACCCAGATGCTCGCAGGCAAGCTGGGTGACGCAGCGGCCCCGGGGGGTGCGGGTGAGGAAGCCAAGCTGCATCAGATAGGGTTCATAGACATCTTCCAGTGTAACCGCCTCTTCCCCCACGGTGGCGGCTAAGGTTTCCAAGCCCACCGGGCCGCCGCCATAGTTACGGATGATGGTATGCAGCATCCGGCGGTCTGTGGCATCCAGACCCAGACGGTCAATTTCCAGCCGGGACAGGGCATGGTCTGCCGCATCCTTGGTGATGACGCCGTCATGGCACACCTGGGCAAAATCCCGCACCCGGCGCAGCATCCGGTTGGCAATACGGGGGGTGCCACGGCTGCGGGAGGCGATCTCCATAGCGCCTGCCGGGTCAATTTCCATGCCCAAAAGGGTGGCGGAACGGGTGACGATGCGGGCCAGCTCCGCAGGGGTGTACAGCTCCAGCCGCAGGGAAACGCCAAAGCGGTCACGCAGGGGGCTGGAAAGCTGACCTGCCCGGGTGGTGGCGCCGATCAGGGTGAAGCGGGGCAGATCCAGGCGGATGGAATTGGCAGAGGGGCCTTTGCCCACGATGATATCGATGGCATAGTCCTCCATGGCGGGGTAGAGAATTTCCTCCACCGCCCGGTTCAGCCGATGGATCTCATCGATGAAGAGAATATCGCCGGGGTTCAGATTGGTCAGCAGCGCCGCCAGATCTCCCGCCTTTTCAATGGCGGGGCCGGAGGTGATGCGGATGTTGACCCCCATTTCGTTTGCGATGATGCCCGCAAGGGTGGTCTTGCCCAGACCGGGAGGGCCATAGAGCAGCACATGGTCCAGGGACTCATTTCTGCGTTTTGCAGCTTCGATGTAGATGGAGAGATTGCTTTTGGCCTTCTCCTGGCCGGTATAGTCCGCCAAAGTCTTGGGTCGAAGGGAGAATTCTCCCTCGTCCTGGGGGGTCAGGCTGGTGGTGATCAAAGGTGCCTCATAGGAGGGCTCCACGTTGGTAAAATCAATGCTCATAAGTCCTCCTTAGCGCATCACCATGGCCCGCAGGGCCTGGCGAACAATTTCTTCTGTGGATGCGCCCTCGGTCTTGATGCCCTTCATGGCAAGGCCAATTTCTGCCTGAGAGTAGCCAAGCTCCCCAAGGGCAGCCATGGCAAGGGCGGCATTGCTCTCGTGCGTGGGGATGACGGCACTGGGCTGGGAGAAATCCAGCTCCGTCTGGGAGCCAAATTTGTCCTTCAGTTCTAAAAGCACCCGCTGGGCCATTTTTTTGCCCACGCCCTGGGCCACGGTGAGAGCCTTTTCATCCCCGGTCATCACCGCCAGGGTCAGGCGGCTGGGGGGCACGGAGGACAGCAGGGACAGCGCCGCCTTGGGGCCAACGCCGCTGACACTGAGCAGCAGCTCAAAGCAGCGCAGCTCTTCCCTTGTGGCGAAGCCGAAAATCTCCGCCGCATCCTCCCGAATGTTGGTATAGGTATACAGCCGGGCCTCCTGATTGAGCTGAAGCTGCGACAGGGTGTAGGAGGTGGTGCGGCAGGCAAAGCCCACGCCACCGCAGTCCACCACCGCAAGGCCCGGTTCCATAATGGTAATTTTTCCGTTGAGATAATAAAACATGGTAGGTTATTTCCCTTCTTCGCCTTTGGGCAGGCGGGATAGGATAGAGGAACTGCTGCGGGCATGGCACAGGGCGATGGCAATGGCATCCGCCGCATCATCGGGGCGGGCCACCGTCTCCATTTTCAAAATGCGCCGGGTCATATCCATCACCTGATGCTTTTCCGCCTTGCCGTAGCCCACCACCGCCTGCTTGACCTGCATGGGGGTGTATTCATAAAGGGGGATGCCGGATTTCGCGATGGCAAGGAGGATCACCCCTCTGCCATGGGAAACGCCGATGCCGGTGGTGATATTCCGGCCCCAGAACAGTTCCTCCACCGCCACAGCATCCGGCTTGGCGGCGCAAAGCAGCTGGGTCATATCGTCATAGAGCATTTCCAGCCGTCGGTCAAAGCTCAGCTCCGGCGGCGTGGTGATGACGCCATACTGCAGCAGGCGAAACTGCCCCCGGTCGGCCTTCAGAAGGCCAAAACCGGTGGTGGCATAGCCCGGGTCGATTCCAAGAACGATCATAATTACAGTCCCAGCACCAACCCGCTAGCGGCACCGATGGCCACCAGCACCACGGGATGGAGCTTTTTCCACTTGAGATTGATAAGTAGCAGTGCGACACCCAGCACGATGGCAGACCACTTGATGGCTGCAAAGCCGGCAACACCACTATGCAGCAGCGCCACCTTCACCACCGTAATGGCGGCGGCAGCAATGAGGCCCACGGAAGCGGGGCGCAGAACCCCCATCACGCAGTTTACAATGCGGTTTTCCCGGAATCGGGTCATGGCCTTTGCAATCAGCAGCATGATGATGAGAGAGGGCAGCACCAAGGCGAGGGTCGCCACGATGCCCCCGGGAATGCCTGCGGCCTGAATGCCCGCATAGGTGGCCATGTTCACGCCGATGGGGCCGGGGGTGGATTCGGACACCGCCAGCATATTGGCAAGCTCCTGGGTGGTAAACCAGTCATAGCGCTCTGCCATGTCATACAAAAAGGGCAGGGTTGCCAAGCCTCCTCCCACTGAGAGCAGGCCGGTCTTAAAAAATTCCCAGAACAGGAGAAGGTAGATCATTTCCGCGCCTCCTTCCAGGAAAGCGCCAGACCGATGACGAGGGCACCCGCCACGATCCACACGGCGCTGAGGCCAAACAGGGCAGAGAGAATCAGCGCAGCCAGACACACGCAGATCCCCTGCGCGCCCTTGACGCCTTTCCGCCACAGACGCACCACCGCCTGCCCCACCAGTACGCACACCGCCACGCGGATGCCCGCAAAGGCATGCTGCACCCATTGCAGATGGGAGAACTGGCGGATGATCCCCGCCAGAGCGGCAATGATGAGAAGGGACGGGAAAATGACGCCCAAGGTGGCCGCCACTGCGCCCAAAATGCCGCCTTGGCGGAAGCCCACAAAGGTGGCGGTATTCACGGCGATCACGCCGGGGGTACACTGGCCGATGGCATAGCAATCGAGAATGTCCTCTTCCGTGATCCATTCCCGGCGCTCCACCACCTCCCGCTGCAGCATGGGGAGCATGGCATAGCCGCCGCCAAAGGTCAGAATGCCCACCTTAAAAAACGAGACAAAAAGAGCAAGGAGCTTCTGCATGGCTTAATACTTGTAGGCGATCTGGAGATAATACAGTGCCACGCCAGCCAAAAACAGAACCAGCGCGAGCCATGCCAGAGCGATCTGCCACTTGGGCCGGGGGGTGTAGAGGGGTTTTTCTTCCTGCATTTCAGGGGTCAGCTTTTCATTTTGATCCATTGTTATTCACCTCACCTGATATCATAGCATCTTTTGAACGGTTTTTACAGCCTTTTTTCTCGGAATCACAAAAACTTTGTGCAAGGGCTGCTGCGAGCAGGAAATGCTGCGTTTATATGGAGGTTTCCGGCGAACTCGCAACCTTTACGCGGGCGATCGATGATCGCACCTACATCCACCCCGGATAGTCTCTGCACAGCAGCTACATTTGCAGAATCACAGTGCGTATCAAGCTTGCGCTTTTGCGGCGGATTTGATAAAATAAACCAAAGGGGGGATGATGATGGAGCTTCGCCATAAGGCCGAGACAGAAGGAAAGCTTTTGCGGTTTTTACGGCGGGAGATGGGAATGTCCTCCACCCTGGTGGGGCGGCTGAAATATCAGAAGGCATTTCTTGTGAATGGCGAACCGGTGTTTACCAATTATATGGTAAAGCCTGGGGACGAAATCACCGTATTGATGGATGAACCCACCCCGGAATACCCCGCAGAAGAGGGGCAGCTGGACATTCTCTATGAGGATGAGGCTCTCATTGCCATCGATAAGCCCCCGGGGCTTATGATGCACCCCTCCACCTGCCGCATCACCGGCACACTGGCCAACCGGCTGACATGGTACTATCAGTCCACCGGGCAGCACTGCGCGGTGCATCCCGTAAGCAGGCTCGACAGGGACACCTTTGGGGTGGTGCTGCTGGCGAAAAATTCCCATGTCCATGCCCTGCTGCATCAGGCCCAGAAGCGGGGCGAGTTGCAAAAGGTCTATGAGGCCGCCCTTTACGGCCATCTTGACCCACCCCAGGGGCAGATTGACGCCCCCATTGCAAGGCTTTCCGAGCGGAGCCTGCTGCGCTGCGTGCGGGAGGATGGGAAGCCCGCCCTGACCCGCTATGAGACCATTTCCCGGGGCAGCACCGTGAGCCATGTGCGGCTATGGCCCATGACAGGCAGAACCCACCAGCTTCGGGTACACTGTGCCCATATGGGTGCGCCGATTCTGGGGGATCCCCAGTACGGCAGTGAGGAAAGCATTGCCTACGGCGCGGCACTTGGCTGCGAAAGCCAGCAGCTTTGCGCCAGAAGTCTGGCCCTGACCCACCCGCTGACAGGAGCGGCGCTGCTGCTTCGATCAGAGCGGGAACTGATTTTACCAAAAGAATAAAAAATCCGGGAACTTTGCGAATCTATTTTCGTCATACACTCATCCGGAAGAAAATAATGATGCTATGAGAAAGGAAACACTATGCAAAAGTACGCCATGAAAAAAATTTGGGTGATTACAGCCCTTGTGGCCGTGCTGGTGGTGGTTGGCATCCTGGTGATGTCCTCCTTCTACTTCACCACAGAAGACCAGTACGCCGTAGTCACCACCTTCGGAAAGCCCTCCCTTGTGGAGAATTCCGGTCTGCACTTTATGGTACCCCTGGTGCAGGACAGAACCATCATCTCCAAGAACATCCGCGGCATCCAGATCGGCTACGACAGCACGACAGGAGAATCCATTGAGTCTGAGTCGGTGATGATCACTGTGGACTACAACTTCGTGGATGTGGACTTCTATCTGGAATGGAAGGTCACCGATCCCATCAAGTACCTGTACGCCTCTGAAAATCCCGAGGATATCCTGAAGATGCTCAGCCAGAGCTACATCCGCGATACCATCGGCCTGTACGGGGTGGACAGCGTCATCACCACTGGCAAGAGCGAAATTCAGGCCTCCATCAAGGAGAAAATTGCCAACCGCATTGCAGAGGAAGATCTGGGCATTGCGCTGGTGAACCTCACCATGCAGGATGCAGAGCCCCCCACGGTGGAAGTGCAGAACGCCTTCAAGGCGGTGGAAACCGCAAAGCAGGGGGCAGAAACCGCCACCAACAACGCAGACAAGTATTACAACCAGCAGATTCCCGCTGCCAAGGCCACGGCAGACGAGGCCATCCGTCAGGCAGAAGCCTACCGGGAAGCCAAGATCAACGAGGCCACCGCTCAGGCAGAGCGCTTTGAATCCCTCTATGCCGAGTATGCCAAGTACCCCGAGATCACCCGCCAGCGTCTGTTCTATGAGACCATGGGGGACATTCTTCCGGAGGTGAGAGTCATCATCAAGTCCGATGACGACACCATCAACACCTATATGCCCGTGGACATTCTCCCCAATGCCGCACAGGTGCAGACCCAGACGCAGACCCAAACCCAGACGACCCCGGCACAGACCCAGCCTTAAGGAGGTGTCACCATGAATTTCTATGAAGCAAATACCAACGCCCCCCGCAAGGGCAAGGGCTTCCGCGGCCTGATCATCGCCGTCGTGGCAATAATCCTCGTCATTGTGGTGGCAGCCAATTCCCTGGTGGTCACCCGTCAGAACGAATACACCGTGATCAAGCAGTTCGGCGCGGTGATTCGCGTGGTGGATCAGCCCGGCCCCTCTCTGAAGATCCCCTTCATCCAGACCACCCAGAGCATTCCCAACACCCTGATGCTTTACGATCTGGCAGTGTCCGATGTCATCACCTCCGACAAGAAGTCCATGATCGCGGACTGCTTTGTGACCTGGCGGGTCACTGACCCCTACCGCTTCATCGAGTCCCTGTCCGCCAGCATCACCAATGCGGAATACCGCATTGACGCGGTGGTATACAACTCCCTGAAGACCACCATCTCCAGCATGACCCAGGAGACGGTGATCAGCGGCCGTGATGGCCGTCTGGCAGAAGCCATCCTTGCCAACTGCGACAACACCTTTGACCAGTACGGCATCGACATCACCGCCGTGGAAACCAAGACCCTGGATATGCCCACGGAGAACAAGGAAGCCGTCTATGAGCGCATGATCTCTGAACGCGAGAAGATCGCCGCAGAATACACCGCCAACGGCGCCTACGAAGCCCAGAAGACCCGCAACAACGCGGACAAGGAAGTGGACATTCTCCTGTCCGAATCCGAAGCAGAGGCCACCGTGATCCGTGCAGAGGGCGACGCCCAGTATATGAACATTCTGGCAGACGCCTACAACACCCCGGAAAAGGCAGAGTTCTACACCTTCATGATCTCTCTGGACGCCGCAAGAGAAAGCCTTGCCGGCGGCAACAAGACCCTGATCCTGGACGAAGCCTCTCCCCTGGCCTCCCTGTTCTATACCCAGCAGTCCGCCGGGGAATAAGCCATAAATAACACCGCCGGCAGACCGCGTTTTCGGTCTGCCGGCTTTCGTTTGCTATCGTATCTTTTGTAGGGACACCCCTCTGGGGTGTCCGGCAGGAAATGTTGCGTTTACATGGAGGTTCCCGGCGAATTTGCAACCTTTTACGGGCGACCAATGGTCGCCCCTACATTCTTTCAAGGGGCTTATTCTGTGAATGTAGGGGCGTGCATTGCACGCCCGCGCAAGAAATGTTGCGATTATATGGAGCTTCCCGGCGAATCCGTAACCTTTTACGGGCGGATGATATCCGCCCCTACAACAAAACCTGACAATCGATGCACAAGGGTTGCCCCTACATTCACGCAAGGAGCCTCTTTCATAACAAAAGCTGCCGCCGGATGGCCTTCGGCGGCAGCTTTGCATATTTTATTTTCCCCGCAGTTCGATGATCTGATCCCGCAGGGCGGCGGCGTATTCGTATTCCATCATGCGGGCGGCCTTCTTCATCTGCTTTTCCAGCTTGACGATGGCCTCTTCCCGCTCCCGCTTGGTCATCTTCACATTGCCCTTTTGGAGCATCTTGGTGGTGTCCTGAGTGATTTCAATAAGATCACGCACATCTTTTTTGATGGTCTTGGGGGTGATGCCGTGGCGGGTGTTGTAATCCTGCTGGATCTCCCGGCGGCGGTTGGTTTCTTGGATGGCGGCGTTCATGGCGGCCGTGATACGGTCGGCATACATCACCACCCGGCCGCCTGCGTTTCTGGCGGCGCGGCCGATGGTCTGGATGAGGGAGGTCTCGCTGCGAAGGAAACCCTCCTTGTCCGCATCCAGAATGGCCACAAGGCTCACCTCGGGAAGGTCCAGACCCTCACGCAGCAGGTTGATGCCCACTAAAACATCGAATTTTGCCATACGAAGATCCCTTATGATCTCCATGCGCTCCATAGCGCCCACATCGGAGTGCATATAGCGCACCCGGATGCCGGATTTCAGCAGATAATCTGTGAGATCCTCTGCCATTTTCTTGGTGAGGGTGGTGACCAGCACCCGCTCCTGCTGCGCCGTGACCCGGTGAATTTCCTCAATGAGATCGTCGATCTGCCCATCAATGGGGCGGACGAAAATTTCCGGATCCAGAAGGCCGGTGGGACGGATGACCTGCTCGGCGATCTGCCCTGCCCGCTCCCGCTCAAAGGGTGCGGGGGTGGCGGAGATATAGATGCGCTGGCCGATCTTTTCCTCAAATTCCGGGAAGGTCAGGGGGCGGTTATCAAAGGCGGAGGGCAGGCGGAAGCCGTACTCCACCAGACTTTCCTTTCGGGAGCGGTCGCCATTGTACATGGCCCGCACCTGGGGCAGGGTCACATGGCTCTCGTCGATCATCAGGAGGAAATCCTCGGGGAAATAGTCGATGAGGGTCATGGGGGGTGTTCCCGGCGCTCTGCCGGAAATCACCCGGGAATAGTTCTCGATGCCGGTGCAGAAGCCGATCTCCTGCATCATTTCCATATCATAGCGGGTGCGCTGGGCAATGCGCTGGGCTTCCAAGAGCTTGCCCCGCTCCTCAAAATACTGCACCCGCTGCTCCATTTCCCGGCCGATTTCCCCAATGGCCCGCTCCATTTTCTCCCGGGTGGTGACATAATGGCTGGCGGGATAGATGGCCACATGGTTGATGACCCGCTCGGGAAGGCCGGTGACGGCATTGATCTCGCTGATGCGGTCGATCTCATCCCCAAAGAACTCAATGCGGATGGCCCGTCCTGCCCAGTAGGCGGGGTAGACCTCCACGGTGTCCCCCCGCACCCGGAAGGTATTGCGGGCGAAGTTCAGGTCGTTGCGCTCATAGCGGATCTCCGTGAGCTTGCGAAGCAGGGCCTCAATGGGCCGGGTCTGGCCAA
This sequence comes from Faecousia sp., assembly GCA_045659925.1. GTDB lineage: Bacteria > Bacillota > Clostridia > Oscillospirales > Oscillospiraceae > SVMC01. The sequence goes on along the minus strand of JAZRCV010000164.1, from coordinate 8,476 downwards.
TTCTCAGAGAAATGACCATGTTCTGATAGTCGATGGGGTCGCCCAGACCGTAGATGCAGGACACCGACGCCACCACGATCACATCCCGCCGCTCAAACAGGGCGGAGGTGGCGCTGTGGCGCAGGCGGTCGATCTCCTCATTCACGGAGCTATCCTTCTCGATATAGGTGTCGGTGTGGGCAATATAGGCCTCAGGCTGATAATAATCGTAGTAGGAAATGAAGTATTCCACCGCGTTTTCCGGGAAAAACTCCCGGAATTCCGAGCAAAGCTGGGCCGCCAGCGTCTTATTATGGGCCAGAACCAGGGTAGGCCGGTTCATCCGGGCAATGACATTCGCCATGGTGAAGGTCTTTCCGGAGCCGGTAACGCCCAAAAGCACCTGCTCAGATAGCCCCAGCTCCAGGCCCTGCACTAATTTTTCAATGGCCTGGGGCTGATCGCCGGTGGGTTGAAAGGCGGAATGCAGCCGAAAATCCATTGTTCAATCCTCCCATCGCAGTTTTTTACACAGATGACCGCTGAAATAGCAGCCAAGCACAGCACACAGCAGACCCACTACGATGCCTCCCAGCACATCCGTGGGGAAGTGGACATAGAGGTACAGTCGGGAAAAGGCGATGATGGTGGCTAAGACCAGCGCCGGAGCAGCCAGCTTACTGCGCCGCAGCGCCAGCACACCCGCCGCTGCAAAGGACGCCGCCGTATGCCCGGAGGGGAAGGAGGCGTCATGGGGGGCGCTGATCAGCAGCGCGATCTCCCGAAGGGCAAAGGGCCGGGGACGATCAATCAGGGGCTTCAGGCACAGATTGCACAGCAGCAGATCAAAAATCAGCGCCAGCGCCATGCAAAGGCCAAGGGGTCGGGTCTTGCGGATGCACAGCAGGCTCAATGCCAGCACGATCCAGATGATCCCCCCATCACCCAAATGGGTAACGGCAGAAAAGAATGCATCAAGCACGAGATTCCGGCAGGCCGCAATGGCGTCCAGTGCCGAAAAATCCCACTGGGTTATGATATCCATGGAGCGACTCCTTTATTTTCCCGGCAGGCGCAGGCGGTCGGGCAGCTTGGGATCGGGTGCCACGAAGCCAGTGTGGTAGCGGTCATAGATCACCATGCCGGGCTTTGCGCCATTGGGCTTCTTCACATGGCGCACCTGGGTGCAATCCACGGGCACGCCCTGGCCTTCCTTGGCCTGAGAGTAGTAGGCTGCCAGCTCCATGGCTTCGGTGATGGTGGAATCCGGCGGGGTCTGCCCATCGCAGAGGATGATGACATGGCTGCCGGGAATCTTCTGGACATGGATCCAGAGATCCGTCTTCGCTGCGGTGCGAAGGGTCAACTCGTCATTCTGGCGGTTATTGCGCCCCACTAAAATGGGGAAGCCATCGGAGCTCAGAAAGGCCATGGGCCGGGCGGGGGGCAGCTTCATGCGCTTTTTGCCCCCACGGTCATGGAGATAGCCGCCGGAGAGCAGCTCTTCCCGAATTTCTAAAATATCCCGCTCCGTTTCGGCTCTTCCCAGAGCGTCCAGTACGCTGAGGAAATATTCCAGCTCCTGCTCGCCCTTGGCGATCTGCTCGGTGAGGTATTTCTCGGCATTTTTCGCCTTGGCATAGTCCTTATAGAACTTTGCCGCATTCTGCTGGGGAGAAATGGCGGGATTGAGGGTAATATCAATGGTTTTCATATCGGGATCGTAGAAATCCACCGCGCTCAGGCGCACCTGTCCCCGCTCCATCTGGTAGAGATTGGCGGTGACGATGTCCCCAAGCTGGCGAAGCCGCTCCCGGTCATAGGTGGCAGTGAGCTCCTTGCGCTGGTTTTCCAGCTTGCGGCGGGTGCGGTCCCGCAGCTTTGCCACCGTGTGAACAATGGTTTGGGATTTCTGCCGCAGGCGATCCGCAGAATCCCGGGCGGAATAATAGTCATCCAGCAAGGTGGAGAAGTCCTCCCGGTGCTCCCGCTGCACTGCCCCCTCATACTGGTCGATGGAGATGCAGGAAAAATCGAGATTTCTGCCATCCGGGCGGCGCAGCAGCGTCGGCTTCCAAGGCCCGGCGCAGAAATGCCGCAGCTCTTCCACCAATCGCCCGGCCAGAGCATCCGGATTTTCCGGAATGGGGGCTTCCGTCAGTCCCGCGCAGCGGTGGCTCAGTTCCCGGCACAAAAGTGGGGAAAGGCCAAAGAACTCATCCAGCAGGAAACGATCCACAGTGGTACTGCCCGCCTTCACAAAAAGCCGGTGGGCAAGCTGCTCCGGGTCTGCCTCTTCGGGGCTGCACTTCTCCTGACGGGGCGGCAGCTCATAGCGAAGGCCCGGCAGCACCGGACGGCGCTCGGACATGGTGAAATCCACCCGGCGCAGGCAATCCAGCACTCTGCCATCCTCTCCCACTAAGATGAGGTTGGAGGTGCGTCCCATCAATTCAGCCACCAACTGCTTCTCCGTGCGCTGCCCCAGCTCATCCATGCAGGAAAAGCGCAGGGACACGCAGCGCTCCATGGGAGCCTGCTGCAGCCCCAAAAGCCGCGCACCTAAAAGGTGCTTTCGCAGCAGCATGCAGAACATGGGGGGCTGGGGAGGGTTTTCCGATGCCATCTGGGTCAGGTGGATGCGGGGATAGCTGGGATTGGCGCAGATGAGCAGACGGGATGTGCCCTCCCGGCTGCGGAAATGAAGGATCACGCTGTCCCGGGTGGGCTGATGAATTTTATCAATGCGGGAATCGAAGAGCTTTTGGGTCAGCTCTCCCGTCACCGCCTTCAGAAATAACGCGTCAAAGGGCATTTTGTGCCTCCATTCCAAGGGTGAAGAGCTCGTTGATGCGCTCTGTCTGCCCGCTGAGATACAAGCTGCCGAACAGAGCTTCCAATCCCGTAGCCTTGGCATACTGGCCGTGGGTGGCATTCTTCGGCACGCCGTGGACATGGGCATTGCGTCCCCGGCGGTAGACCGCCTGCTCCTCAGGGGTCAGATGGGGGGCAATGGCATCCACAAAGGCTGCCTGGGCCGGGGCGGCCACATAGGAAACCGTGGCCCGGTGGAGATTTCCGGAGCGGGCCAGACCGGATTTGCACAGATAGGTGCGGATCAGCAGCTCAAACACCGCGTCCCCCATATGGGCAAGCCCCAGGGCGGACATGGCGCACAGCTCTGTCTTCGTCATGGACGGATGAAAATAATCCTGCAAGGTGATTCCTCCGTAGTAGATTTTTCCATCATGATACCATAAATCCCAGAAAAAGAAAAGCCGAAAAACCTCCGGTCTGATGGGGATTTGGCAATATTCCATCGCAGAAGCCTTCCCCAAAACAGGGCGCTGCGAATTACCCTTCCCGATCTCACCGCAATATAAACGGGGCCGCAGCAAAAAAATGCTGCGGCCCCTTGTCTTTTGTGAAACTGTCTGACCGTTCTTCTTTAACCGATGGGCTGATTGACGGTGATGATGGCGTCGCCGTTCAACCCATCTGCGCTGATACGGATATATCCGCCATTAGATCCCATACTTTCATATCGGTCAACGATACGGAAGGATGTGACATAGCCTGTAGCCGGGTCTGTGGTAAAACTATCGTACAAATACTCATGCCCAGACAGGTCGCTGCCGATGGCGTTGAATTTGACCGATCTTTTGTTGGTAAACGGTGCATCAAATAGCGCCAGATATGCGAACTCATTTTTACCGCCCGTTGCTGTCAGGCTGACCTTTACCCCCTTCATGTACACAATGTCGCCTGCTTTCACAGGGATAAATCCAGTGACGCCCATGCCGTCGGCAGCAGCTTCCGCACCGGAACTGTTGAGCCGGGTATTGTCCTTCCAGCCCTTGCCGTTGTAAAGGCTTCCGTCTGCGGCGATGGAAACAGGAATCTGATTGACATAGACTGCGGGGGCAGCGCCTACGGCGGTGATCACAATGTCACCAGTCACGGCGTTGATATTAATTTGCCCATGGGAATAGGCGGTAGCTGTGATATCAACACCCCCCATTACCACGGTTACACTCTGGAGCGTGCTGCCTGCCGGGGTGAGGGTTGCCGTGTAGCTTTGCCCTTCAGTGACAGAAGCGGCGGCATTACTGGTCGTCACATGGGTCAGGTTGTTGGTGACGGTGTAAACCTCCGGTACCGTTTCCTCCAGGTAATTCAGCACCCGGTCATAGCCCGCTCCATAGCATACCGCAGTGATCTTATGGGCGGAAAGATCGATGCAATATACCACAAAGGCGGTATCCTTTCCGCTGTTGGGGGTTTTGGTGTAGGTGACGCTCTCCCCCCAGGCTCCGGTGTACTGGTTCTCCCGGCCAAGGCAGGCATTGGGGGTGGACATACGGTATACTCTGGTTTTTGCAGCGCTGTTGGAGTTGCCAAGGAACATCTGATCCATCAGAAGATTGTGGATGTGGCCATGGATGTTGCAAATCAGCATCGCCTTATTTTTGCCCGCAAAATTGCAGGAGATTGTGCCATCCGTCCAGCTTCCTCCGGTCTGGTAGGCATTGAGGATGTAGGAAAGGCGGTACTTACTGTCGGATACCCAGTAGTCCATCGGCTGGTGGGAGAGGATCAGAATCTGCCATTCCTCCGCGTCACTCTTTGCGGACAGATCCAGGGTGTTGATAAACCAGCGAATCTGCGCATCCGTCATGGATATGCTGCTGGAGGGCTTATTCGTGGATGTATCCACGGGATTGTTTTCGTTGGTGTTGGGGCAGATGAGGCGAAGCTTGTGGTCGGCAAAATCCTTGTGATAATAGCCGCCCTGTCTGCTGCCCCAGATCACACCATCGCTGAACTCCTGAATCAGCCGCCGGGTAATGGGAAGGCTGTCCGGATAATAATCGTGGTTGCCCTGCTGGCGAAGATTCACAGAAAAGCAAAGGCCGTCCAGCACACTGTTGACCGCCTTAAAATCTCCCAGCGCATTTTCAATGCCGGTGGAGGGATAACCGTCCGTATAATCCCCCAGCACAGCAACCGCGTCCAGCTTTAGCCTGCCGCCCAGATATTTCAGGGCCTGACAGGCGTGCTTGACGCCGCCGGTGTCGCTGCCCTCCCCATAGTGGAGATCCGTCAGGGCGGCAATTACGAAGGTATTCTCCCCCTGGGCTGCCAGAATCCGGGAAATCACGCTTTCCGCCTCCGCGGCCACATAATCCGGCACCGCTTCAGCGCCAACCATCGCGGCAATTTCTGCCCTGTCCGCTGCCGTCAGGATGTAGTTTTCACCGGCGGGGCCGGCATCGCCTTTGTCTCCTTTGTCGCCCTTGGGCCCTGTCTCCCCGTCAAAGGCTCCGCTGGCCTTCGCCTGGGCCAGGGCTTCCCGGATGGTCTCTTCCGCGACTGTTCCGCTCACCGGCAGGAACTGCAGCACTGCATCCCCGGTTTCAGGAAGTGTGCACAGGTGATAGTATGTACTCCCCTGGGTGGTGTGTACCGCTCCCGTAAACTCCGCCTGGCTTCCGGCAATCAGCCTCGTCAGAGGCAATACCGTCCCAGATACCTCTAAAAATACCGTTCTGCCCGCCTGGGCGGCTGCCTGAACCTCGCCAAAGCTCCGGTCCAGACCCAATGTGATGCTGCTCTCATCCCGGGGAAGCATGGAGATCTCCTTCACCACAAAGGGGTTGGCAGCCGCCACATCCCCCAACTGCTTCTGCAGCTGTGCCCACAGGGATACCTCCGGCGGCGGGGCTGTCACACCGGCGGGCACTGCCCCCGGCTCCACCCTGCCCAGGGCACACCACACCGTGGGCAGTATCCGTTCCTCCCCATCCGTGCCGTATACCCCCGCCATGAGGGTTTTCCCCGCCGTGGCAAGCAGCTGCTGGGGCACGGTGCAGACCATGTTCTCCCACTCTCCCTCCGGCACATCCATGGTGACGGCGCCATTGGAGAACACAGCGGTCTTTTGCAGCCCCTCCCAGTCCTCTGAGAAGGAGAAGGCGATCCGGATTACCCCTGTCATGCCGCTGCTCAAAAGCTCCTGCGGCCCCTTCAGGAGCAGTCTGGCCTTCTGGGCATAGAGTTCCAGGACAACGGGCTGCGTGTTATTCTGCGTCATTGTGATTCCTCCCATATGATTAATTTGCCTCTCATAAATAGGGAGGAATTCCCCCAGCATGGCATAAAACAGGGCAACACCCGCAAAAATTTCTACTTTTCCTCCGGTGGCTGGGCCCCGGAAAACTGGCTGAATACATCCCCCGGCTCCATGCTGCACTGGGCCAGCCCGGCCAATTCCGACACCGTGACAAAGGCAAAGCCCTGCGCCCGGAGCTGCCCGATCATGATCTTTGCCGCCTCAATGGAATCGGGATACATATCGTGCAGCAAAATAATATCGCCGTTTTTTGCCTTGCTGCACACCCGGGCAGCCATGGCCTGCACATCACCCCGCTGCCAGTCCAGTGAATCCGCCGACCAGAGAATCATGGTCATGCCTGCTGCCCGGGCCGATTCCCGCACGGCTTCATTCCAAGCCCCGCAGGGTGGGCGCAAAAGCACCGGATCCACGCCGCCAAAATCCCGGATCTGCTGCGCTGTGCCCTGCAGTTCCTTCCTCAGTTCCTCCCGGCAGAGCACATCAAAGCAGGTATGGCTGTAGCCATGCACCCCCAGCTCATGCCCCGCCCGGCTCAACGCCCGCACCAGATCGGGATAGATCTCCATCCGGTAGCCGCATAGGAAAAAGGTGGCCTTCACCTCCTGCTCCTCCAGCATCTGCATCAGCGCCAGGGTATTATCGCCGCTGGGGCCGTCGTCAAAGGTCAGCGCCACATACTTGTCGGGGGCCGCCTTGGCTCCTGTGGTGAGGGCAAAGGCCAGCAGCAGCGCAAAAATTATCCGTTTCAAATCCTCATCCCCTGTTATTTTTTCATAGTATCCCCCGCTTTCTCCAATTCTTGCACAGCTTTCATTGACGAAACGGGAAAAAAGCGCTATGATGAAGAAAACGCGAAAGGAACCCTCTGCCATGCCGAATCCCATCTGTCCCATTTGCGGAATGCCCCTCACCACCCAGAAACCCGCCTGGCGCTGCGAAGCCGGGCACAGCTTTGATGTGGCGAAGCAGGGTTATGTCAACCTGCTTCCGGTGCAGCAGAAGCATTCCCTCCACCCCGGCGACACCCCGGAGCAGGTGCATGCCCGGCGGCGCTTCCTCAACGCAGGCTTCTATGCCCCCATTGCGGACAGCGTAGGGGATCTGCTGGCGGACAAAGCCACCCGGATTCTGGATATCGGCTGCGGGGAAGGCTACTATCTGCGCCGTTTGGGCGCGGCCTTCCCGGAGCTGGTGCGCTGGGGAATGGACATTTCCAGAGATGCGGTGCGTCTGGCTGCGGGGGCAGATAAGGGGGCTTCCTATTTTGTGGGCACCGCCTCCCACCTGCCCTTTGCCGACGGCAGCTTTGATGCCATCACCTCCCTGTTCGCCCTGACGGTGCCGGAGGAATTCCGCCGCCTGCTCACCCCCGGCGGCTGGTATCTGCAGGCGCTGACGGAGGATGACCATCTGCAAAGCCTGAAATCCCTGATTTACCCGGAACTGCTGCACCGGGAAAAGCAGCTCTCCCCGGAGCTGCCCGGCTTCACCCTGATAACCCAGCGGGACCTGAAATTCAGCATCACCCTGTCCGAACCGCAGCAGATTCAGGATCTTCTTGCCATGACCCCCCACTACTGGCGCATCAACAAAGAGGGCGCCCAGCGCTCTGCTTCCGCCACCTCCCTCCAGGATACCGCCCACATCCGCCTGAACCTCTACCGGGCGAATCCCTGACAAGCCAATATGACACCCAACCCGCCCGATTCTGAGGAATCCGGGCGGGTTTTTGTTGCATATTCAGATCCGGTGGCCTCGCGTAGGGAGCGGCCTGTGTGCCGTTCCTGTGGGAATTGTTTCGTTTTTACGGAGGTTTCAGCGAATTCGCAACCTTTACGCGGGCGACCAGTGGTCGCCCCTACATTCACTCCGTTGCCCCTAATTCTCAATTACTCCATCGCCGAGGGAAACAATCCTGCATTGGTGTGGGGCAGGAAGCAAGCGGCCACAAAATTATCCATATAGCCCGGATAGGTAGAAAGCTCCAGATAGGTCATATTGGCGCCCACCTCGTGGCACTTTTCCGCCGCCTGATCGCTCACCACCATAGCATACGCACCGGTCAAGCTGGAATTGCCGATGTACTGGAATTTCTCCAGCTCCGCATCCGGCAGCATACCAATGCGAATGGAATTTTTCATATTGATGCCGGAGCCGATGCCACCGGCCACATAAATGTGGTCGATGCACTCCACAGTCATATCCACGCTCTGAAGCATAGTATCGATTGCCGAGAAAATCGCGCCCTTTGCCCGGATGAAGTTGTCGATGTCCACCTCATTGATGGACACTTCCCTGCCGGTCTCGGACTCACTTTCCGTCGCCAAAACGAACCTGCCCATTCCGTGCTGATCCCGCTTC
>JAZRCV010000163.1:0-5960 GCA_045659925.1 Faecousia sp. | reverse complement strand
CACATTGCTTCGGCGTAGCTTGCTTGAAAAAAGCTTTGTTCCACCAGCGTTTTGCAATGATATCCGTTTCTTTCGGAATGGGCGATATTTTGATAGACTGAAAGGGGCTGGCCAACATGGTCAGCCCTTTTCCGTTTCAGTTGGATTCCCTCTATTCTGCTGTTTTTCTTTCAACATTTGATTGATCTTGTCTGTATTTCTTCTGATGATGGAATAAATGAATGCCCAAATCACCAGATAGCCGAGGACAAAAATGCCGGAAAAGACCAGAATCGGGGTCACACCCCAGTCCAGCCAATCGTTAAGGAGATAGGTGGCCAGATAGCTGACATGTAACACACTGCCGTGGATCAGGATGGCCACCATCAGGGGCAGCCGTTCTATCTGATAGATGGCATTCATACCACCTGCGATAAAAGCAAGGGCGGATAAGGAAAAGATTCCGATGCAGACTTGATTGACCGTCAAAGTTTGCACAGCGCCTATGTGCTGCAAAATCAGATAGAGGATCGCCAAAACAATGGGGCCAAAACCGCTCGCCACAAGACCGCGAAGTAAAAAGTCAAAAATATTCTTTTTCATATTCCTTCATACCTCCTTTTGATTTCTGCGAAGCATCGTCTGGAAACATAGTCCCGATAGCCGCATTGAAATACCGCGTCCACACCGCCGCTGAATGCTGCACTAAATTGCGCAATGCGATGTTCATTGGCAAGGGTGGATTTGTTGATGCGGATAAAATAAGAGGGGAGAACCGCCTCCAAATCGCGAAGCCTGTCCTGAATGCGATAGTGTTTACCCTTCGTATCTATGGCAACCACTTTTCGGTCCAGAATGGTGATGCACTCTATTTCTCCAAATGCTAATTTTCGCATTTCATCCTCTCGATGGCCCATCAGGCAGTCCGAGCCGGAAAAGCTGCAGACGAGATTTTCAATCTGCTGGGTCAGGGTAGAAGGCGCATGAACGATTGCGATGATTTCTTCTTCCGCATGTTTGTCGATGATGAGTTTGTATTTCATTGTCTCAAATCCTTACTGTTTTCTCATTTGTGCCAGGAAACAGAGCACAGCCACCACCGTTGCAAAAGCACCGTACAGAAGAATCGGCAGAAGGTGGGTTGCTGCAAGGTCGAAATCTCCACTGCATAGTGCCTTTTCCATTTCTACGGCGTGAACAAAGGGAAGTGCATTGGCCAATTTCTCAAAGAATCCTCCCACGAGGTTCAGATCAAACCACACGCCGGAAAGCCAGGCAGAGAGATTGGTGAGTAGCGCGCCGCAAATGCCGCCGACCTGCTTTACACCCAAAACACTGCCGAACAAAAGCCCCAATGCAATATTGAAAATCGCCATGGGGAGGATCCCAAGGATAGCATATACAATATGAATACTGACAGTCAAGCCCAAAGGAATCGCAAACAGATAGCAGATCACGGTCTGCCCGATGGCGATAGGCAAAATGGGAAGCATATAGCCCAGAATAAAGTCAAAGCCTGTCAGGGGAGTAGTATACAATCTCTGCAAGAGGGCGCTTTCCCGGTCCCTGGCGATCAGGGTTGCGGAAAACAGGGTCATGAAGGACAGGCCGAATACGGTAATGCCCGGCGTCAGGGTGTCGATCTCAAACAGGCTTACGGGAATGTTTGCCTGCAGGCTGCTCAAAAGCAGCAGCAAGACCAGAGGAAATCCCAGACCGAAGCCAAGATTGATGGGATCCCGCAGAATCTCCTTTGCACATCTTTTTGCAAAAGTGAGCATTCTCATACTTCACCCTCCTTTACAATAGAAACAAAGGCAGTTTCAAAATCATTGGTTCCAGCCAACCTGTTCAACTCTTCTGCCGTTCCCAACGCAAGAAGGCGGCCGCTTTTCATAATGCCGATGCGGTCAGAAAGCGCCTGGGCTTCTTCCATATAATGTGTGGTCAGGATGATGGTCACATTGCCTTTCAGCGAGCGGATCACATCCCAAAGCTCGTGCCTTGCAATCACATCCAGACCAAGGGTGGGCTCGTCCAGAAAAAGAATTTTTGGTTCGCTGATCAGTGCCATGGCAATGCTGACCCGCCGCTGCCAACCGCCGGATAACTTACCGGCTTTTCTTCGCAAAACAGTATCCAGAGTAAATTGCTCAGAAAGTTCGCTGATCTTTGCTTTCGTTTTTTCCTTAGAAAACCCGTGAATACCGCAGATCAGCTCCAGATTTTCTTTGACGGAAAGGTTCGGGGCAACAGCGGTCTCCTGGGGAGATACCCCGATCATCCGCTTCACCCCTTCCGGCTCCTTTGTAATGCTGCAGCCACCTACCATGGCATCTCCAGCTGTAGGTTTTGTCAGACAGGAAAGCATTTTGATGGTCGTGGTCTTTCCGGCACCGTTCACACCCAGCAGAGAGAACAATTCACCCTGCCGGATTTCTAAATTGAGGTTGTCCACAGCAGTCAGATTTTTATACCGCTTGACAAGCTCCATCGTTTGAATTGCTTGCATTTTGTTGCCCTCCCTTCTTCTTTCGCGACCATTATAGCAAAGAAAAAGGATGAAATGTTGGCTTTTGTCTGTTCGGTCATTTTTCATGACTCATCGGTTGTGGATGCACGTGGGAACGGTCATCAGCGATATGCGTTGCTTTGAATCTCACTTCTATTTGATGATATCTATGCCTATTGCTTCGAATGTCCGCAGACGGCCATGAATTGTCAGCAGTATGCCGATATGACCGGAAATATTTTCAATATTGTCAATGATGTGGACTTTGTGACCACCCTTGCCCCGAAGAACAACGCCACCCATGTCCAGATCGCAGCCATCATCATGCGCTATCTGGAATCCTAAAACAAAACTCCCTGCATCGATCCAGCAAAGGGATCGATGCAGGGAACTTCTATATTTAATGAGTTATTTGAGAGACGCTGCGAACTGTGCCAGGACTTCGGAGATCTTGATATTCTGGGGGCAGACAGCTTCGCAGCTGCGGCAGCCGATGCAGGCGGCAGGGCGTTTTTCTTCGGGAAGGACGGAGATGCCCATTTCCACCAGGAAGTTTTTGCCGGAATAGCTCTGCTCGTTATAAATCTCCAGCAGGCGCGGGATGTTCAGTTCCTGGGGGCAGTAGCTGGTGCAGTAGCGGCAGGCGGTGCAGGGCACGGTACCGGCAGAGGTCATTTCCCTGGCGATGTTCAGAAGGGAAGTGCGCTCTGCTTCCGACAGGGGAGCATCGGTCTCATAAATGCGGATATTCTCCTGCATCTGTGCAAGAGTGGTCATGCCGGACAGGGTCACAACCACATCCTCAAATCCCTGCAGGAAGCGGAAGGCCCATTCTGCGCTGCTGCGCTGGGGTGCGATGGTCTGCAGAGCGTCCATATGGGGCTTGGGCAGGTTGATGAGCTTGCCGCCCCGGACGGGTTCCATGACCCACACGGGAATGCCCCACTCCTTCAGCAGTTCCATTTTGCCCCTGGCATTCTGGAACTCCCAGTCCAGCCAGTTGAGCTGAATCTGGCAGAACTCCATGCCCTTGCCGTAGGCGTCCAGAAAACGCTTCGTGGTTTCCAAATTTCCATGGACAGAGAAGCCCAGATGCCGGATTCGGCCATTTGCCTTCTGCTTCATCAGATAGTCATAAGTACCGTACTGAGGATCAAGGTAGGCGTCGATGTTCAATTCGCACACATTGTGGATCAGATAAAAATCAAAATACTCCACGCCGCATTTTTTGAGTTGTTCTTCAAAGATCTCTTCCACCTTACCCATGTTGGCAAGATCATAGCCGGGGAATTTGCTGGCGAGATAGAAGCTGTCTCTGGGATACTTCTGCAGCATCTTACCCGTCACCGTCTCAGAGTTGCCCACATGATAGCCCCAGGCAGTATCATAATAGTTGATGCCGTGGGCCATGGCGTAGTCAAACAGCTCTGCAGTAGCGGCTTCGTCAATCATGGCTTCATTTCCGTCAATCAGAGGCAGGCGCATACAGCCCATACCCAGGGCGGAAATCTTCTTATCTTGAAAATCGCGGTAGATCATGGATCGTTCCTCCAATTATAATGTAGCGGGGTTTCCTTATCCTTATAAAAGATGCTGCGCCTAAAGTCAAGCCGAACTTTTTTGTTTTTCAGATTGCGGAAATAATTGAGAAAAAGGCTTGACATTTTGAAAATAATCATGTATTATATCTAAGCTGTCTGATGAAACGACAATCAGCAGCGCCATCATGGAGAGATGGCTGAGCTGGTCGAAGGCGGACGATTGGAAATCGTGTAGGCGTTAATAGCGTCTCAAGGGTTCGAATCCCTTTCTCTCCGCCAAAAAAGAAAGAACCGCCAACAGGCGGTTCTTTCTTTTTTTGGCGGAGAAAAGAGGAAGGGATTCGAACGATCCAATGCATCATGCCGGTGGCATGATGCCGGCGAGGGCTTGACCGAGCCGAACAATAATTTTTGCCGTAGGCAAAAATGTAAACGAATCCCATTCTCTCCACTATAACGGAACCTACTGTTGATACAATTCTGTCAGCTGTAGGTTCTTTTTTGTCAATGTTTCCGGATTATAATGAAAACTTGACTGTTTGTTAGCGCAATGCTATTCTTAATATAAAGGAGGAATTTGGAATGGATAACTGTCTAATGATTAGAAGACTTAAAAATGTTGGCATTTCATTTGATAAGGGTCTGAGCAATGAAGAATTTGCTAAAATAGAATCCGTTTTAGGCGTTCACTTTCCATCCGAAATAAAATCCTTCCTTGCCTGTGGTCTCCCTACTGGAGATCAGTTTTTTAATTGGAGAGATCTTTCGGCTGCCAATATCCAGAAATTTTACAATTTTCTACAATCCATTGACAAAGCATTCTTATTCGATATTGAAAATAATACTGATGATTTGCGGGCATTACTTAGCGATAGATTCTATGGGATGGTAAATGAAGAATTTTGTGAAGAAGCTGTATTGGATTATCTTCACCACAGTACGAAATTGATTCCATTTTATGCACATCGATGTTTTTTTGATGGAATGGATAATCTGCCAATCGTGTCATTTTGTCAGCCTGTTGATTCCATTTTCTACGGAGAAAATTTTGAAGATTATTTGGAAGTTGAGTTTTTGGGAAAGGATCTCAGTATTAACCAGATTCCTGTGCAAATGAAAGAAACTGGCATTTGGTATTACATAATCGGATAACGAACCGCGCTGCACTGTCCAATATCCTTTCTTCTCACTATGCACCCGCGCAGTGTTTTGGTTTTTTGTATCAATTCTTAAGCACTATGCCAAAGTGAAAGAGCCGCCACCAGGCGGTTCTTTCTTTTTTTGGCGGAATAAAAGCGAAAGGGATTCGAGCGATCCAATTTGTTTAGATTAAGCAACAGCCTGAAAAGCAAAGTACACAAAGACTTCAGAACGGTATTGGTTATACTGCTGAAAATATATTATACCCTTGATTTTTGTTGAAACTTGCAAATGCATCCTGTATATTGTATTTCTGTAAAGCTATCGGTTTGTATGGTTTCTGCCAAAAGTAGGAGGTTTGGTCAGTGCCGGAAACGGTGAGAAACGATGCAATCCTGATGGCACTACAAACTATATTTGCTGCTTCAATCAGCAGCTAAGAAAGGGAGTTGAACACATGAATAAACTCAAGAAGACATTGTCTCTGATTCTCGTGATTTGCATGGTTCTCGGTATGCTGCCCGCATTCGCAATCACCGCAGCAGCTGCAGAACCCGGCGACTTCATGGTAGTCAGTGACGTCGGCCTCAACAGCGGTGGCGGTTGGGGCGGTGGCGGCGACAGCCGTTACATGACCACAGTTAATTCCAATGCATTCAACGTATTTATGTATGACACCACGTTCTCCGGCACCTTCGGTGACCAGCACATGGGCGGTATCGAACTGTCCCTGAACGGTATGCGTATCGCCACCAATGGCGACCTGCATCTGCTGCCCACCCCCGAGC
>JAZRCV010000162.1:0-23316 GCA_045659925.1 Faecousia sp. | reverse complement strand
GAAGTCCGCAAGGACGGCCCCGCCTGCCATACCGGCACGGATTCCTGCTTCAATGAAGTGATCTTTGAAGGTGAAACCATGCCCGGCTTCGCCTATGAGGATCTGATGGAAATGCTGGAAGGCCGCAAGGCACAGCCCAAGGAAGGCTCCTATACCACCTATCTCTTCTCCAAGGGTCTGGATAAGATCCTGAAGAAGGTGGGTGAGGAGTGTACCGAGGTCATCATCTCCGCAAAGGATCAGGATAAAGCCAACACCATCTATGAGATCGGCGATCTGATGTATCATACCATGGTTCTGATGCTGGAAATGGGCATCACGCTGGACGATATCCGCAAGGAAATGGCCAGCCGCCATGTCATTGATCACAAGGTCAAGCAGGAGAAAATGGTCAAATGAGACCCCAGGATCTGCATACCCACAGCCTGTTCGATGACGGAAAATGTACATTAGAAGAAATGGTTCAGGCCGCAGTAGGGAAGGGGCTCAGCGCCATCGGCCTGAGCGGCCACAGTCCCATCGAAAATGAGCAGGATTGGACCATGCCGAAGGAAAAGCTTTCGGAATATATGAAGGAAGCTTTACGGTTAAAGGAAAAATATCGGGAGCAGATTCCGGTATTTTGTGGAATCGAATACGATCTCCGTTCCGATCTTGATCTTTCCGGGTTTGATTATGTCATTGGCTCTTTGCATGCCACTGTGACGCCTCCGGGTGCCTTTGATGCGGACAATACCGCGCAAATGGCAATGGAGGGCATTGCACGCTGCTTTGGCGGAAACGCCGATGCAGCGGCCCAGGGTTATTACGCCCAATATCAGGCCATCGCTGAGAATCCAAATATCGATATTGTGGGTCATTTCGATCTGCTGACAAAGTTTGATGAGCGAGATCGGATTTATAATCCCGATAGCAACGCCTATTTGCAGGCTGCCTTTGCTGCAATGGAACCCCTTGTGAAAGCCGATAAGATTTTCGAAGTCAATACCGGAGCCATTTCGAGGGGTTATCGAACCAGTCCTTATCCAGCAAAAAACCTTCTGCAGCATCTTCATTCGCTCCATGGCCGCATTTGCCTGAATTCAGATGCCCACAGTACCGACGGCATTGCCTATGCCTTTGATCTTGCTTTGGATATGATCAAATCCTGCGGCTTCCGGGAGATCTGGATGCTTACTGCGCAGGGATTTGCGCCTGTTGCCATCAACGAAATCGAGATAGCATAAATAAATATCACCCGATACCGTGGAATTCTCCACAATATCGGGTGATATTTCTATTTTTCGATCTTTAATTGGGAAATCGGATTTGCCCTTGCGGCGATCTGCAATTCTGTGTTTTCAATGTGGGTATATATCTGGGTGGTGTTGAGATTCTCGTGACCCAACACTTCCTGCACCGTCTTCACATCCACACCGCCGGAGAGCATCATGGTGGCAGCGGTATGACGCAGCTTGTGGGCGGAAAACTGGCTTGCATCCAGACCAGCAGCCAATAAATGCTTTTTCACCAAGCGATGTACCGCCGAAACACTGATGCGGTTATGATCCCGGCTACCAAATAAAGCCCGGTCGTCCGTCAGGACAATGCGCTTGCGGATGGGCAGATAGGCATCAATGGCCTCACGGCAAGTGCTACCAAGAAATACAATGCGTTCCTTGTTTCCTTTACCAACAACCCTGATGCGGTCTTCATAGATATCCGACAGATTCAAGCCCACAAGCTCACTGATGCGGATTCCGCAGGTTAAAAAGATCATCAGAATCGCAAAATCGCGCTGAGAATTCACGCCTTCTACAGCCTCCAGAAGCCTTCTGGACTGCTCCAATGTCAGATATCTGGGCAGGGACTTGCGAAGCTTGGGATATTCCAGATCCTTGACCGGATTTTCCTCTAACTGCCGTGTCCTCACTGTTAAGTATTTGTAGAAAGATTTGATTGAAGAAAGCTTTCTGGCACGGGCCGCAGAACCGATACCGATCTCTTTCGACATGGAGTCAGGATTTTTGACACGGTCATTGGCAAGATAGGAAAGAAAATCATAAACATCGTTTACAGTGACAGCACGCAGAAGCTCCGTATCAACCGTTCTGATAGAAATGGTTTCGAGATCAGTATGGTACGGCATTTCATTTTTGATTAACACGATGAACCGAAGAAACATCCGAAGATCCAAATAGTATTCTGAAATTGTTTTTTTCGATTGACCCTTGATGTTCTCATGATAGGAAAGAAACTCCCGCAACACCAGCGGACAATCCCGATCAAACTGCATAGAAGCGCACCTCGATTCAAACAGCAATGAAATATAATACTTGAGGGCCGGAACAACCCAAAAGCATCAAAACGAACGATTGACCGTAATACAACTGTTCTGACAGCTTCATTATAGCACACATCCACTCCCAACGCAACAAAATTTTTATTTTGTTGCGTTGGATGTGGTGTAGACATTTATTTGCCAGGATATACCCAAAAGATAGGATCTGCGGCAATATATCCTTCCCGCCCTCCCTCTTTCAGAATAGAACGAAAAAGAATGTCATAAGCACAATATAGAGAAGGAAGCTGTGAACAAATCGTCTGGAGCGCATGGCGGATCCTTTGCCATCCGATCTTGTCGATTTATTCAGAGCTTCCTTTACACAAGAATGCATTCTTCCAACTGCCATAAAACTATTTTCATCTTTTCGCCGTCACAAATAATGGCTGCAGCAGGACTCGCACTTCCCTGCCTATAAAAATGAAAAACTCCTCCCCGAAACCTCGGGAAGGAGGAATTTTTCATGCTTACGCGATTAGGCCAGCTTGTTCATCTTAACGGTCATGCTGCTCTTCTTGCGCGCTGCAGTGTTCTTGTGAAGAATACCCTTTTTCACAGCCTGATCAACGACCTTAACGGCTGCCTTGTAAGCGCTATCGGCCTGCTCTTTATTACCGGCTTCGACGGCGGCGTCAAATTTCTTCACGGTCGTCTTGAGAACAGACTTTGCAGCCTTGTTACGCTCGTTCTCGACCTTGGAAATCAGAACTCTTTTCTTCGCAGATTTAATGTTGGGCATGGATTACACCTCCTCCAATAGCGTTTATGTGAGATACATTTTTTCCTCATGCAGTAAAACATTATATCTGCTCGAGGCCAAAAAATCAATAGTAAATTTTAAAAAATACCAATTATTTTTTTGATCAGACACAATATCTTGTTCCGCCGGGCAGTTTGCGCGCAAATCTGCCCCACGATAATGCATAAAGATGGCAGCACATCCGCAAGATGTGCTGCCAACCGGCTTTTTGAGAGCCCCCACCATGGCCGTGAGAACCCAGTTATAACCTGCACAAAATGGCAGGTGGGTCGCCTCTCTCATCCTTCGCTGCTTCCAACATCCGCGTTGTATCAAAGTACAGGCGGGAGGCCTGCAATCCGAATGAGAAGTACAGCATCCCGTGATTAAAATGTGGGTTTAAGTGGGCCCTTCACGCACCCGGCAGGGAGCCGGAACTCTTAAAGCTCTTCGTCGTCTTCTTCGTCGTAGAGCTGATCGATGAGCAACTCGTATACCTTTTCAAGCTCCTCCTCATCCTCTACTGCACAAAGAATCTCTTCACCGTCTTCCAGCACCGCCTTGAGAATGCTGACTTCCAGCTCTTCTTCCTCATCCTCCGTCTCTGCCGGGGCCAGAGCATAGTAAACAGAACCGCCGTATTCCACGGTGGAGAGAATCTCCAGTTCATACTCTTTGCCGTCTTCGTCGGTAATGGTGATCAGATCCTGACCAAATTCAGTATCCATTGGGTGCCTCCTGTGATTTGATGGCTTTATTTTACCACAGAAGCGTAAAAAATCAAGAGGAAATCTGCGCCGTAAGGAATTTTCATCAAAAAGCATTCGTTCATCTTATCTTAATTGTTCATTTTTAACAACAAATTCGACCATAATCCTATTTTCCCTACTCTTTTTCTTCTTTTCTTAAAATTCTTTTGCCAATGGGCTTCCTCCGTATAGAATTGACCCTTTTATGATGCTTTTATTCTGGAAAAACTAAAAACAGATACACGATTTAGGATTCCATCCGATTGACAAATATGATATAATAACTATATTATCAATTCGTATACACTTTTATCTGTCTACAGATATTTTGCAATGAACGGCTGCTGCGGCAGCGCTGGAGGATGCCTCTATGGATGACAATAAGAAAAAACTGCGGGAACTGAAACGACGCAAGCGCAAAGACAATGATCAGGACCATGTCCTTATCATCATTCTCAGGGTTCTTTGGTTCCTGATTAAATTTACCGTCGGTGCTGCCGCCACTGTACTGCTGATTGCAGTCATTGCCGGTATCATTTTCTCCGTGGATCTGGCCGAATATATGAAGGATGATGTTTTGGTCTCTTCTGACATGTCTCTGGATGATTATTCCCTGAGCCAGACATCCTTTATCTATGCCATGAATAAAGAAACCGGCGAATACGAAGAGCTGCAGCAGATCTACGCCACAGAAAACCGTATCTGGGTGGACTATGAAGAGATCCCCC
The DNA here is from genome assembly GCA_045659925.1 of Faecousia sp. Taxonomy (GTDB): domain Bacteria; phylum Bacillota; class Clostridia; order Oscillospirales; family Oscillospiraceae; genus SVMC01. Next base: position 18,777 of record JAZRCV010000162.1, on the reverse strand, counting down.
AGCAAATGATCGATGCCACCATCGCCATTGAAGATAAACGCTTCTATGAGCATCAGGGTGTGGACTGGCGGCGAACCATCAGTGCCTGCGGTGCCATGTTCTTTGGCTCCGGCGATACCTTCGGCGGCTCCACCATCACCCAGCAGCTCATTAAGAATCTGACCGGCGATGATGAAGTGACCGTTCGCAGAAAGCTGCAGGAAATTTTCCGCGCTCTGCAGTTTGAGAAGAAATATACCAAGGAAGAGATCCTCGCATGGTATCTCAACACCATTTACCTGGGCGAAGGTGCCTATGGTATCAAGAGCGCAGCCAATGTTTATTTCGCCAAGTCACTGGATCAGCTGACCGTGGCGGAATGCGCAAGCCTCATCAGCATCACCAATAACCCCTCCCTGTATGATCCCTATATCCGCCCGGAGAACAACAAGGAACGCCGTGCCATCGTTCTGTCGGAAATGCTGGATCAGGGTTTCATCTCTGAAGAAGAGTATGAAAATGCAGTGAATCAGGAACTGATTTTCCGCAACGGCAGCGCAGAGGACAGCTATAACTGCGCTGAATGCGGCGAACAGGTGGGTGAATACTCCCTTCGTGTGGAAACACTGGAGTATACCCAGGAAGAACTGGATCAGATGCTGGCTGAACGGGAGGCCGCTGCCGCAGAAGAAGGCGATGAAGATGCGGATGAGGAAGAACCCCTCCCCACCACCTACGAAGTGCTGCATTGCCCCAACTGCGACGCTGTGCTGACCGAAGAAAGCCTCGTGGAAAAGGTCTGGGATTATTCCTACTTTGTTGATACCGTCATCCGTGATGTAGTTGCAGATCTGCAGGCAAAGACCGGTATGAGTTACGATACCTGCATGACCCAGCTGAAAACCGGCGGCTATATCGTATATTCCACCATCGATCTGGAAGCACAGGCCATTGTGGATGAAGTATACGAAGATCTTTCCAATGTTCCTAATACCACCAGTGCCCAGCAGCTCCAGTCCGCCATCGTTGTTGTGGACAATGAAAGCGGCGACGTGGTGGCAATGGCCGGCGGCGTAGGCAAGAAAGAGGGCTTCCTGACCCTCAACCGCGCCACCATTTCCCAGCGTCAGCCCGGCTCCTCCATCAAGCCTCTGACGGTCTATGCCCCCGCGCTGGAATATGGCATCATCACCCCCGGCTCTGTTTACAAGGATGAACCCTATAAGGACGGCTGGCCCCATAACGAAGGCGGCGGTACCTCCGGCAAGAGTATGACCGTTGCCACCGGTGTTGCCAAGTCCCTCAATACCATCGCAGTGCATGTCCTGGCAGATCTGACCCCGGAAGCCTCCTTTGAATTTGCAAAGAACAAGCTCAACCTCTATTCCCTTGTGGAAAAGGATCAGATTGGCGATAAGGAATTCACAGATAAAGCCCTGGCTCCCCTGGCTCTGGGCGCTTTGACCTACGGCATTACCGTGCGCGAAATGGCCACGGGCTTTGCCACCTTCCCCAATGACGGCGTGTTCCGTCAGGGCCGCACCTACACCAAGGTTGTGGATAGTGAAGGCAATGTCATTCTCGACAACACCCAGGAAAGCCATGTCGCCATGAGCGAAAATACCGCCTGGGCCATGACCTTTATGCTGGAAAATGCCGTTAATGTGGGCACCGGCGCACCCGCCGCCATCGGCGGTATGACCGTTGCCGGCAAGACCGGCACCTCCTCTGACAACAATGACCGCTGGTTCTCCGGCTATACCGGCTATTACACCGCCTCTGTATGGTGCGGCTTCGACGAACCGGAGGAAGTGATTCTCTCCGGCAGCTATACCAACCCGGCAGTTGTTATGTGGCGAAAGGTTATGTCCAAGCTGGTTGCGGGCAAGGAAAACCGCAGACTGTATCAGGGTTCGTTCTATGTGCCCGAGTTGGAAGAACAAGAATTTGAAATTTGTACCAAGAGTGAACTGCTGGCAACCGATGCCTGCCGTAATGATGTCGACGGCAGCTGCGTAGAAGCTCAGAGTATTGTCGTCATCGACGCACCGGAGGAAGAATGCACCGGTCATACCAGTGTCCAGTGGTGCCATGGCGGCAGCGGCATCGCCAACAGCTACTGCAGCTCTGTGCCCGGCAACACGGTATCCACAATGGGTATCTGGAACGGTGGCGGAAGCACCTGTACCGTCCACGGTGCCGGTTCCGTTGGTACACCCAATCCGCAAGAATAACGCATACTTTACGAACAGGAGAAACAGCGAATCATGTGGAAAGCTGATAAATGGCAGGACTACGAGGTACTTGATACCTCTGACGGTGAAAAATTAGAGCGCTGGGATCGCTATTTTCTGGTGCGCCCGGATCCCCAGGTGATCTGGCGCACAAAGCGCATGGATCCCCGCTGGCGCAAATACGATGCCCGCTATATCCGCTCCAATGCCGGCGGCGGCAAATGGACGGAGCATAAACTGCCGGAGCATTGGCAGATTCATTACGGCCCGCTGACCTTTAATGTCAAGCCCATGAACTTCAAGCATACCGGCGTATTTCCGGAGCAGGCCGCCAACTGGGACTATATCATGCAGCGCATCCGGGGCGCAGGACGGCCCATCAATGTGCTGAACCTCTTCGCCTATACCGGCGGTGCCACACTGGCAGCCGCCGCAGCCGGGGCCAGTGTATGCCATGTGGACGCAGCCAAGGGTATGGTCGCCTGGGCAAAGGAAAACGCCCGGGCTTCCGGCCTTGAGAATGCCCCCATCCGCTGGATCGTGGATGACTGCGGAAAATTTGTGGAGCGGGAGATCCGCCGTGGACGCAAGTATGATGCCATCATCATGGATCCTCCCTCCTATGGCCGCGGCCCTTCCGGCGAAATCTGGAAGTTGGAGCAGAATCTCTATCCCTTTGTGGAACTGGTATCCGGCGTACTGTCGGATGATCCCCTGTTTGTTATCATCAATTCTTATACCACGGGACTTGCCCCCAGTGTGCTGGGCTGCATTATGGATAGTGTATTCCGTCCCAAATTCGGCGGCCACTCCGAATGTGATGAGTTGGGTCTGCCGGTCACCGGCTCCGGATTGGTGCTCCCCTGCGGTGCCACCGGCCGCTGGTCTAAAGAATAAGGATCGACCAAATATGAAAAAAGCAATTCAGGCAAATCGCATTACATTTCAATACGAGCCGCAGGAGGGCAAAGTTGCCCTGCCTGTGCTGGAAAATCTGAGCCTCAGCATCGAGGAAGGCACCTTTGTGGCCGATCTCGGTCACAACGGCTGCGGCAAATCCACCCTTGCCAAGCATTTTAACGCAATTCTGCTGCCCCAAGGGGGCAGCATCTGCGTCTACGGCATGGACACTGCAGACGAGAATCAGCTCATCGATATCCGCCGCACCGTTGGCATGGTCTTCCAGAATCCGGATAACCAGATTGTTGCCAATGTGGTGGAAGAGGATGTGGCCTTTGCCCCGGAGAACCTTGGTGTGCTGCCGGCAGAGATCCGCCAGCGGGTGGATGATGCCCTCCGACAGGTGGGAATGTATGAATTCCGGGAGCATGCGCCGCATCTGCTCTCCGGCGGTCAGAAGCAGCGCATTGCCATCGCAGGCGTCATTGCCATGCGTCCAAAGTGCATCGTGCTGGATGAACCCACCGCCATGCTGGATCCCCAGGGCCGTCAGGAAGTGCTCTCCACTGTGAAAAAGCTCTGTACGGACAATGGCATTACCGTTGTTCTTATCACCCATCATATGATGGAGGCGGCCCAGGCTGACCGGATCATTGTCATGTCCGAAGGTGCCGTGATTGCCGACGGTACCCCCCGCCAGGTCTTCTCGAAGCCCGAACAGCTGCAAAAGGTAGGGCTCAGTGTACCCCAGACCACGCAGCTTCTTTTTGCCCTGAATCAGGCTGGCTGCAAGCTGCCGCTGGATGCCCTGTCCGCGGATGAGTGCGCGGAAGCCCTGTACCATTATTTCTCGAATTCTTCCCTTGGAGGTTCCTAAGTTGGCCCCGTTACTTGAAACCAGGAATTTAAGCCATATCTATAGTGCAGGTACGCCATTTGAGCGTACCGCCATCTCAAATATCTCCCTCTCGCTGGAGCAGGGGGAATTTGTCGGCATCATCGGTCATACCGGCTCCGGCAAATCCACCATGATCCAGCATCTGAACAGCCTGATGAAGCCCACCTCCGGTGAGATTCTCTTTGAAGGGGAAAATATCTGGCGTGACGCTGCCTCTACCCGTCAGCTCCGTTTTCAGGTAGGACTGGTGTTTCAATATCCGGAGTATCAGCTTTTTGAAGAAACAGTATATCGGGATATCGCCTTTGGTCCCAAGAATATGGGATTAAGCGATCAGGAGATTCGCGAGCGGGTTCTGGAGGCCGCCGGTTTTGTGGGCATTCCGGAGCATCTTTTAGAGGTCTCCCCTTTTGAGCTTTCCGGCGGTCAAAAGCGCCGGGTGGCCATTGCCGGCGTGATCGCCATGCGGCCGAAAATTCTGATTCTGGATGAACCCACCGCCGGTCTTGATCCGGCAGGCCGGGAAAGCATCCTGGAAAAGCTGAGAAATTACCGCCGTCAGTGCGGCGCTGCCATTGTGATGGTCAGCCATTCCATGGAAGAGATCGCCGCTTCCGTAGAGCGGATCATTGTCATGAACCATGGCGAGATCTTTATGGATGCACCCACAGCCCAGGTGTTCTCCCGCAGTCGGGAACTGATGGACATCGGTTTGGATGTTCCCCAGGTGGCACAGGTATTTTCCCGCCTGCGTCAGCTTGGTCTGCCGGTTGAAGAAGGCGTATACACTGTGGATGCCGCCGTGCAGGCGCTCCTTGCACTGAAAGGAGGCCGCCATGCTTAAAGACATTACCCTGGGTCAGTATTTTCCCGGGGATACCATCGTGCATCGGCTGGATCCCAGATCAAAGCTGATTTTGGTCTGCGTTTATATCGTTGCCCTGTTCTGTGCAAAATCCTATGTATCCTACGCCGTTGTGGCAGCCTTTCTGGTGCTGTCCATGTGCCTTTCCACCATCCGTCTTTCTGTCATCATCAAGGGTCTGAAGCCGCTGCTGATCATCATCGTTCTCACCGGTCTTCTGAACCTTTTCTATACCGAAGGTACCCCCATCTGCTCTTTCTGGATCTTCACCATCACCAGAGAGGGTATCCGCAATGCCATTCTTATGATTGCCCGCATTGTGATGCTGATCTTTGGCACCTTCCTTCTCACCTACACCACTTCCCCCATCGCACTGACGGACGCCATGGAGCTGCTGCTGAACCCTCTGAAAAAAATCAAGGTGCCTGTGCATGAGCTATCCATGATGATGTGCATCGCCCTTCGTTTTATCCCCACCCTCATTTCCGAGACGGACAAGATCATTTCCGCCCAGAAGGCCAGAGGTGCAGATTTTGAGTCCGGCAACCTGATGCGCCGGGCAAAGGCCCTCATCCCCATCCTTGTACCTTTGTTCATCAGTGCGTTCCGCCGTGCAGATGAGCTGGCTGTAGCTATGGAGTCCCGCTGCTATCACGGCGGCAAAGGCCGCACCCGTATGAAGCAGCTTCATATGCACACCCGCGATTATCTGGCACTCGCCTCTGGTGCAGCCCTTTTGGCCGGTGTAATCCTTCTTCGCTGCTTTGGCCTGTAGGCCGGGAGGTAACCATTGCGTAACATTGCCCTGTTTTTAACCTATGTCGGCACCGCATATCACGGCTGGCAGGTACAAAAGAATAACATCACCGTGGGAGAAACCCTGGAAAAGGCCTGCGCCCGAGTGGTGGGCCACCGTGTCCATGTCACTGGCTGCGGCCGTACCGATGCTGGCGTCCACGCCCTTCGGTATGTGGCGAACTTCCGCACAGAGTCCAGCATTCCGGTGGATCGCATCCCCTACGCTCTGAATACCCATCTGCCCCAGGATATCGTCATCACCGACGCAAGAGAAATGCCGGACAGCTTCAACGCCATCGGCTCCTGCGTCAAAAAGGAATACACCTATCTGATCTATAATTCCCGCATCCGGGATCCCTTCTATGTCAACCGGGCATGGTTCTATCCCAAGCATTTGGATGAAACCATCATGCAGGCCGCAGCTGACCAGTTTGTTGGCACCCACGATTTTGCCGCCGTTCGCTCTGTAGGCACAGAGGTAAAATCCACCGTCCGCACCGTACATTATTACACGGTGGAGCGGGAGAATGAACTGATCCGTCTGCGGGTATGTGCCAACGGCTTCCTTTATAATATGGCCCGTGCCATGGCAGGAACCCTTGTCTGGGCAGCGGAAGGCAAGATCCGTCCGGAAGAGCTGGGCGCCATCCTTGAAAAAGGCGACAGAACCGCCGCCGGCCCCACCGTTCCCCCGGGAGGTCTTTATATGTCCCAGCTATGGTATGAAACACCGGAGGTAAGCTTCCATGTGGAATGATGAAGAGGCTCTAACCCCGGAAAAAGAAGCACATAATCAGCCGGATTCCCCATCCGAAGCACCTGAATCTGCCGTACAAAACGAGCAGGAAAGCTTTGTCGACGATGCTTTTCTGAGAGCCCTGTTTGATGGTCATCGCCCTGAAGAAGCCCCGGCTTCTGAGCCGGAAGCACCTTCTAAAAAAAGCCATCTGCATGACCACAGAATCTGGCTTTTTCTGACAGCAGCCCTTCTCACCATCGGCATCGTCTGTTTAGTCGTTTTTGGCGGGATGCGTGTTCTGGATCAGGCAATTCGTCTGGTGCGCTATTCCGGCGATCATACTGCGTTTTCCTTTGACGCGCATAATACCAACAGCTACCGGAGCTTCCATGACGGTATGGTCATTGCCTCCGTCAGCGGCCTGATGGCCTTCGATGAAAACGGAACAGAAACCGCCGCCATCCAGAATCAGATGGCGCAGCCGGTGCTGCTTACAAACGATACCGTCGCCACGGCTTACGGTATCGGCGACAGCACGATCTGTTCCCTCCATTATAAAAAGGGCGTCCGTGATCAGATCACCGTCCCCGGCACCCTGCTGGATGCCCATCTTTCCGGCGACTCCTGCATTGCCTATTCTTCTGTCCAGCCCGGCTACAAAACCGTTCTGACCGCGCTGAACAGCGCAGGCACGGAGATCTACAGCTGGTATTCCTCTACCCGCTTTTTCAGCCAATGCGCCATATCCCAGGATGCTTCGCTTCTCGGAGCCATTGCCCTTGGGCAGTCCGGTTCCGGCTTCGACAGCTCCTGTGTGCTCTTCGCAACGGATCGGGAAGAACCTGTGGCTGAGCTTTCCCTTGGCAGCGACCTGATCTATGAACTGGACTTTGTATCGGATCATAAGCTGTGCGCCGTGGGTGAAACTGCCCTGCATTTCTTCCGCGACGATGGCACAGGGCTTTCAGAGTATCCCTATGACGGAGGCGAGCTTCTGTACTACGATCTGCAGGCCGATTCCTTTGCAGCCATTGTGCGGAATATGAATCAGGCCGGCAGCCGCTATGAGATCACCACCGTTGGTCACGATGGCGTGGAACTGGCAAGCCTTTCTGTGGATGCGGAAATTCTGGACATCAGTGCCAATGGCCGCTATCTTGCGGTGCTGACCACCGACCGGCTTTGCGTCTATGACAGCCGTCTTCGCCCGACACTTTCTGAGGAAAATGTGGGTTTTGCCACCCAGGTTTGCGTGCAGAAAGACGGTGCTGCCCTGCTCATTGATGGAAGCAGCGCCTACCGCGTCAGCTGAGCGCCGTAATTATCTTTCTTTTTTATTTAATTTCTGTTATACTTTGATTCAGCGTTTTCCAGAAGGGAGGTTTCTGTATGAAACCGACACTTTGTTCCAAGTGTAAAAAGAATGTCGCCGTGATCTTTATCACCAAGATCGAAAACGGCGCCACCACCAATGAAGGTCTTTGCCTCAAATGCGCCAAGGAATTGGGCATCAAGCAGGTGGATGATATCGTCAAGCAGATGGGCATCTCCGATGAAGACCTTGAAAACATGACCACTGAAATGACCTCAATGATGGGAATCACGCAGGAGGAAGAGGACGATGATGATATGTCCAGCCAGACTGCTACTTTCCCCTTTTTGAATAAACTCTTTGGCGGCAGCGACAATACGCCCGTGGCTCCCCTGCCCTCCAACCCCAAGGAGCCGGAAAAATCCTCCGGCAAAGAATCCCGGCAGGATAAAAAGAAGCGCAAATTCCTGAGCGCCTACTGCCTCAACCTGACGGATAAAGCAAAGAACGGCGGTCTTGACCGCATTGTGGGCCGCGAAGTGGAAACCGAGCGGGTGATCCAGATCCTGAACCGCCGCCAGAAGAACAACCCCTGCCTCATCGGTGAGCCGGGCGTTGGCAAAACCGCCATCGCAGAAGGTCTTGCCCAGCGTATCGTGGCAGGACAGGTCCCCTTCAAGCTGCGGGATAAGGAGGTCTATCTTCTGGATATGACCGCCCTTGTAGCGGGCACCCAGTTCCGCGGTCAGTTTGAAAGCCGCATGAAGAGCCTGATCGGCGAGATCACCAGCCTTGGCAACATCATCCTCGTCATCGATGAGGTGCACAATCTGGTGGGTGCAGGCGATGCAGAGGGCTCTATGAATGCCGCCAACATCCTCAAGCCCGCCCTTTCCAGAGGCGAGGTACAGGTCATCGGTGCCACCACCTTCACCGAATACCGCAAATACATTGAGAAGGATGCCGCCCTGGAGCGCCGCTTCCAGCCTGTCACCGTGACAGAACCCACCATTGAAGAAGCCATCGCCATCATTCGTGGCATCAGCCACTATTATGAGCAGTTCCATGGCGTGCGCATTCCGCCGGAAATCGCCCGGCAGACCGTACTGCTTTCCGAACGCTATATTACCGAGCGCTTCCTGCCGGATAAGGCCATTGACCTGCTGGATGAAGCCTGCTCTGATGTAAACCTGCGTAATCGCGAAATCTCCCGTCTGGCAGAATGCCAAAAGGAGCATGACGATCTGGAAAAAGAACTCACTATGCTCACAGAAGATGCGGCTCAGGATAATTTCGAGCGCATCGCCACCTTGAAAAGCAAGCTGTGCATCGTTGATGCTGAAATTGAAAAGCTGCAGGCCACCCCGCCTCCCATGCTAACGCTGGAACATCTTGCCCGGATCATTGAGCTTTGGACCAAGATCCCCGCAGCCAAGATTCAGGCCCAGGAATATACCCAGCTCAAGGAATTGGGCGATCGGCTGAAGCAGCATATTGTAGGACAGGACGAGGCCATCGCCTCCATCTGCTCTGCCATTCGCCGCAGCCGTGTGGGTATCTCTCCCAAGAAGCGGCCGGTTTCCTTCATCTTCGTGGGTGCCACCGGCGTCGGCAAGACCGAGCTGGTAAAGCGGCTGGCAGAAGATCTGTTTGATACCGTGGATTCTCTGATCCGGCTGGATATGTCGGAGTATATGGAAAAGCATTCCGTGTCCAAGCTGATCGGCTCTCCTCCCGGCTATGTGGGCTATGACGAGGCAGGCCAGCTGACGGAAAAGGTTCGCCGCAAGCCCTATTGCGTCATCCTGTTTGATGAAATGGAGAAGGCACATCCCGATGTTCTGAACCTGCTGCTGCAGATTCTGGACGATGGCCGCATCACAGACGCTCAGGGCCGCGTAGTCAGCTTTGAAAACACCATTATCGTCATGACCTCCAACGCCGGTTCGGAGCATAGAGGCGGCAGTGTGGGCTTCAATCACAGCCTGACCGAGCAGTCAAAGGAGAAGGCAATCAAAGCCCTTTCCGACTTCCTGCGGCCTGAATTCATCAACCGCGTGGACGAGATCATCTGCTTCAACCGTCTGTCGGAAGAAAGCTTCCGGGACATCGCCAAGATCATGCTGAAGGAGCTGCGTGACGCCCTGTCTGAGCGGGACATCAACCTGATCTGGAAGGATGAGGTGCTGGACTATCTGGTAAAGAAGTCCTACTCCGTCACCTATGGCGCAAGAAATCTGCGCCGCACCATCCAGAAGGACATTGAAGACCTGATGGCAATGAAGATCATTGACAGCTATGAAGCTCCCATCACCCAGATGCAGATCCGTGTGGAGAATGAAACCATCGTCCTCGACACTCTTTAAGCATAGTAAGCCGCCCGAACCAATCGTAAGGTTCGGGCGGTTCGTTATTTGTCATGCAAAAACCCGGTAGGTTGCCATGCAGGCCGCCTACCGGGTTCCATTTTTATGCTCTGGGGTGATACTTGTTGTATACACTCTTGAGATTTTGCTGGATGATCTGGGCATACACCTGGGTGGAGGAAATATCGCTGTGGCCCAGCATTTCCTGAATGCTGCGAAGATCTGCGCCATTCTCAAGAAGATGGGCTGCAAAGCTGTGACGCAGGGTGTGGGGGGTGATGTCTTTACTGATCTGCGCCTTCTCCTGATAGAACTTTATGATCTTCCAGAAACCCTGCCGTGTCATCCGTTCGCCATTGACATTGACGAAAAGGCTGGCCTCCAAGGGAGATGCGATCATCTGGGGACGAATATCGACAATATAGTTATGTAAAGCTCTCACTGCCGCAGGATACAGAGGAATGATTCTGCTCTTACCCTTGCTGGTGCAGTTGATGAAGCCCACATTCAAGTTGACATTGTCGATATCAAGGCCAATCAGTTCACTGACGCGAATGCCGGTGGCATACAAAAGCTCCAGCATGGCCTTATCCCGGTAGCCCTTCATATCTGTGGGCTCGGGCTGGCTCAGAAGCAGCTCTACCTCTTTGCCGGTGAGGATCTGGGGAAGCTTACGCGTGGTTTTTTCCACATGGATCTCCCGCACGGGGTTCTCACTGCAAAATCCGCGCATCATGGCAAAAGCAAAGAAATTCTTCAAAGAAGCCACACTACGGGAGATAGTTGCAGAAGATTTCCCCGCCATTTTCATCCACGATACATAATCGCAGATAAGCTCCCGGCGAATCTCCGACAGTGCCACAGGCTGCTCTTGCTCAAGATAGGCAACGAACTGACGAATGTCGCGCATATATGATGCCACTGTATTCTCAGAGGCATTTTTGGTATGTATCAGATAATTCTGAAATTGTTGAGCAAACTCAGTCATACCAAATTCCATCCTTCAAAACAAACAAACGAATCCTCTGCGTCACGAACAGCGCAAGGATTCCAGAAATGACGCTATGATAATATAACCGAAAAAGCGGGATAATTCAAGTGATTTTGCGTGGCTGCCGAATTTTTTGTTAATTATGTACATATATTATGTAAACTGCGTTATGTAAACCACTGAACAGAGCATCATTTGATATAATTAAAATCGCAACATATGGTAGGCTTAGTTCCGCCTTTCAGACCACATGTTGCGATTTAAGAAATACCATTTTTTTCATTTGTTTTTTATGGGAATCCGTGAAAACAGCAAGTTGCACAAAGGCTTATCGGTGTCTTTTCCTCTTCCCCGATGCAAGCAGTGCTGACACCGCAGCACACACGCCCACAATCGCAGCGCTATACCAGGTAAGTGACTGCTGCGCTTCTCCCGTGGCCGCGACAATCAGCATACACAAAAGCAGCAAAGCACCGCAGCCCAGACTCACCGGAAGCCGTCCACCCCCCGCCTTCTTCTGGGCAAGCCAGCAGCCAATCCAGGCAGCAATGCCGCAGATCGCCCATCCCATATAGCCGATTGCACCTTCCGGCAAAATCTCCTTTGACAGCAGCACGCCGCCAAGAAAACACAGGATCAGCATAATCCCCATCCCAACTACAGCGCCAAAAATTATGCCTTTGACCATCTTTGCACCGTTCTTAGATTCCTTCATTTTCTTTCCTCCCTCTCCCCTCCCCTACCGGGGTTCTTGTCCCTTCATTCTATGATTGGACACAGAGGAAAATACCCGCTGCGCATAGGGCCATTGTTCTTTGCGCACTTTTATGATATAGTTAGCTTGAGGTGATCCGTTGTGAAGAATTGTATGGACGATGCCGCAGCCATTGGCATCATCGGCGGTGCCGATGGCCCCACAAGTATCATTATGTCAGAGCAAACTGCAAAGCTACCCCTTAGAGTCAGAATCCGTAAGGGCATATACCAGCGCAGACGCCGCAGGATGCAAAAGAAGATCGCCTCCGGCTGCCATACCCTGGGCGAAGTCGCAGCCTATGCGGTGGAGCGATATCACGCTGTGCAGGCCGATGATAAAAATCCGGACTTTATTGTGCAGCAAGCTGTACTGAAGGAGTGCCTGCTGTTTCGCCGCAAAGAAATGCAGCCCGACATTGAGTACACAAAAGTTGACATCCCGATGGATTTTCATATTTACGAGATCAGGATGGAGGACAGTCGCCTCGAACTGGCGATCGACTATATCAACGACAGCTTCGCTGTCAGCTACTGTGGAAGAAAAAAGGCAGTCGGTCACTTTAAGAAGATCACAAAAGATCTGTATTCCTATTACGGTGTCAGTGAAACGGACATTGAAAACAAAACTGAGCGGTATTGCGCCTTACTGGGTGTGTTAAGCCAATAAAGAACGGAAAAGCCGGGCTATGGTCGATCCATAGCCCGGCTGTATTATGAACACAATTACTTGTCGTTCTTCTTTTCCTGTCTGGCGCGTGCTCTTTCGGCCTGACGGTCTTCGGCTGCCTTCTTTGCAGCGGCAGCAGCGGTATCGTTAGAGGATACTGCCCACTTCTTGAACTCAACGCGGACGCGGTCTGCGCCAACTTCGATCACAATGTTGTCATCCTTAATGTGGCAAACTTCGCCGACAATGCCGCCGATGGTGGTGATCTTATCGCCAACCTTCAGTGCATCGCGCATCTGATTGGCTTCTTTCTTTCTCTTCTGCTCGGGACGGATCATGATAAAGTACATCAGGCCGAACAGGGCAATCAGCATCACAATGCCGCCCATACCGCCGGTACCACCGGCTGCTGCTAAAAACATCACAGGAAATAACCTCCAAAATATAGTTTTTGTTATTATAGCTTCTTTTGCATAGAAAAGCAAGGATTCTTTTCTTTAAATTCTCTGGTCCAGGCGCGGAGAGTATACAGCGCGGAATTCATCGAAGGTATCATTATCAATGGCTTCCCGGATTCGCTCCATCAGATGATTATAGAAGTACAGGTTATGCATTACGCTCAGGCGCATAGCCAGCATTTCCTCCGCCTTAAACAGGTGGCGCAGATAGCTTCTGCTGTAGCGGCGGCATACCGGGCAGTCGCATTCCGGATCAATGGGCCGCTCATCCCGCTCATACTTGGCATTCTTCAGATTAATGGCACCCTGCCAGGTGAAGAGCTTGGCATGGCGGGCATTTCGGGCGGGCATGACGCAGTCAAAGAAGTCCACACCCCGGGCAACTGCCTCAATGATATTTGTGGGGGTGCCCACACCCATCAGGTAACGGGTCTTATTGGCAGGCATATAAGGCTCCACTGCTTCGATGATCTCATACATTGTCTCGGCAGGCTCACCCACCGCAAGACCGCCGATGGCATAGCCGGGAAGATCCAGCTTGGCAATCTCCTTCATATGCCAGATACGAAGGTCTGCATAGGTGCCGCCCTGATTGATGCCCCAAAGCATCTGCTGGGGGTTCACGGTATCGGGCAGAGCATTGAGCCGGGCATTTTCCTCTTTGCAGCGGATCAGCCAGCGAAGGGTACGCTCACAGGACTGCTTCACATAGTCATAGGGCGCAGGGTTTTCCACACACTCGTCAAAGGCCATGCAAATGTCAGAGCCAAGGTTCGACTGGATCTGCATGCTCTCCTCCGGTCCCATAAAGATTTTGCGTCCATCGATATGGGAGGCAAAATACACGCCCTCTTCTTTGATCTTTCGAAGAGAAGACAGGGAGAACACCTGAAATCCGCCGGAGTCCGTGAGGATCGGGCCATCCCAGGTCATAAACTTGTGAAGGCCGCCCATTTCCTTGATGAGCTTGTCACCGGGACGAAGGTGCAGATGATAGGTATTGGACAATTCCACCTGGGTGCGGATGTGTTCCAGATCCTCTGCGCTCAGTGCGCCCTTGATGGCACCCTGGGTGCCAACATTCATAAATACCGGCGTCTGTACCGTGCCGTGGGCACAGGGAAATACACCTCGCCGGGCTTTTCCATTGGTTTTTAATAATTCAAACATGGCACTACCTCTCAATACAGGAACATGGCATCTCCAAAGGAGAAGAACCGATACTGCTGTCTGACCGCCTCTTCATAGGCCGCAAGCACCTCTTCCCTACCCGCGAATGCGGACACCAGCATCACAAGGGTGCTCTCCGGCAGATGGAAATTGGTAATCAGTGCATCCATGGCCCGGAACTGATAGCCGGGATAGATGAACATCTCAGTCCACGCAGACTTTTCGGCAAAACTGCCATCGGGGTTGACCAGACTCTCCAGCGTTCTGCAGGAGGTGGTACCCACACAGATGATGCGTCCACCCCGGCGTCTTGTTTCATTGAGCAGCGCCGCAGTTTCAGCATCCATTGTGCAAAACTCTGCATGCATATGGTGCTCGGTGATTTCTTCCGCCTTCACCGGACGGAAGGTGCCAAGGCCCACATGGAGGGTCACCTGTGCAATGTCCACACCCATTGTGCGAATCTTGTCCATCAGATCGTTCGTAAAGTGCAGGCCGGCAGTGGGGGCTGCGGCAGAGCCGGACACCTTGGAATAAACCGTCTGATACCGCTCACCATCTTCCAGTTCTTCCCGGATATAAGGAGGCAGAGGCATTTTGCCCAAGCGTTCCAGCACCTCAAGGAAGATACCTTCATAATGGAACTGTACTAATTTATTGCCATCATCCAATGCGCCCACAACGGTGGCCTTCAGCTCGCCGCTGCCAAACAGCAGTTCCTGTCCCGGCTGGGTCTTGCGGCCCGGACGGGTCAGACATTCCCAGACGCCATCTCCCTTGTCCCGGAGCAGCAGCACTTCTACTGCACCACCGGTGGGGCGGCAGCCCAGAAGCCGCGCAGGCAGCACCCGGGAATTGTTCACAACCAGGGTATCGCCGGGACGAAGATACTCGATAATGTCAGAAAAATGGCGATGCTCCAATGCCCCGTTATGCCGCTGCATACACAGGAGCCTGCTGGCATCGCGCTGCTGCAGCGGTGTCTGGGCAATCAGCTCCTGGGGCAGATCATAATAAAAATCACTTGTTTTCAAAGTATTGCTCCTTTGCCCTATGGTTCAATTTCTCACCACGGTATTGTTCTCCGTGCTTTCGCACTTTCGTTATTATATCAGCATCTGTGGAAAATGCAATGGTTTTCCGGTGATATCCCATATAAAAGCCGCATAGACTTTGGCAAATGGAAAATAAGGAGGAATCTTATGAAATCACCCCTCTTTACCGGTGTCTGTACCGCCATCGTCACCCCTTTTGACGGCGATAACCTGAATTTTCCGGTATTCGATCAGCTCATCGACCGGCAGCTGGCTGCAAGGGTCAGCGCCATCACCGTCTGCGGCACCACCGGAGAAGCCACTGCCATGTCCAGTGATGAAAAGCTATTGCTCATTCAGCATGCTGTGAGCTACGCTGACCACCGCTGCAAAATCATCGCCGGCACTGGCTCCAACTATACCAAGGAGGCCATCCGCATGTCCCGCATGGCGGAAGCCTATGGGGCAGATGGCCTTTTGGTGGTGACACCATACTATAATAAAACCTCTCAGGCAGGGCTCATCCGTCACTATGAGGCCATTGCAGACAGTGTCAGCATTCCCATCATCGTATACAATGTTCCCTCCCGCACGGGAATGCACATCACGGCGGATACCTATGAGGTGCTCTCCCGCCATCCGAATATCAATGGTGTCAAGGAAGCATCCTCCGATCTTCCTTTAATCAGCCGAATTCGAAATCGCTGCGGAGACAATCTCAACATCTGGTCTGGTAATGATGACACCACCGTTGCCATGATGGCTCTGGGTGCAAAGGGCATGATTTCCACCTCGTCCAACCTGATTCCAAAGGAATTTGTAAAGATGTGCAATGCCTGTCTATCCTGCGACTATACTGCCGGCGCAAAAATGCAAAATGATCTCATGCCCATCATCGATGCCCTTTTCTGCGAGGTAAATCCCATGCCGATTAAAGCCGCCCTGCGTCTTTGCGGATATGATGTAGGCCCATGCAGAGCGCCTTTGTGCGATCTTTCTCCCAATCATCTTGAACTTCTGGAAAAAAGCCTCACCGGCTACTCTATTGACTAAGCCAGGATCGTAGAGCATGCAGTAACATCCCCCAGTTTTGCAAAAGCAAAGCTGGGGGGTACGCGATTCCATTGTAGCATTCGCTCACTTTAGCCTGTCGATTTCCCGTTGCAGATTTTCTAAGAATCTTCCCGCGTGGGCGCCGTCCATTTGGGTGTGGTGGAACTGGAAGGAGATGGGAAGCTCATAGCGGAACAGTTTTCTTCTGTATCTGCCCCAAATCATAAAGGGATTGTTGAAGATTCCGCTGTTCATGCCTACGGCGCCGTCAATTTCCGTATCCACAATGGCGGAAGTACCGATGACCATGCTTTCCTCTGACAGGTCACGATCCCGGCAGGTTTCGGCAACCTGCGCGGTGTAGTTCAAATACTGCTGATTGTAGCTTTCTAAATCTTCGTCATACAGAATATCGCAGGAGCTGACTTCCCCTTCCCGATTCTTCACGATGGTATTGACCGCGATGGTATCATACTGCATCAGCCGTTCACCAACGGGAAGGATATAAAATTCCTTGACCTTCACAGCCGCCCGGCCAATGCAATAGCCAAGAAGCATATTGAACTTCATCCCTCTTCTTTTGCTGACCCGGAGGAGATTTGTGACATTCAGGGTTTTAAAAAAAGTCACCATCGGATTGGGGGCTTTCATCCAAAGCTCGTATGCACTTGCCCTTGTCGTTTCCTTGGGATCGATTACTCTTGCCATGATTTCCTCCATCCTTTTCAAAATTGCATATTCATTCGTATTATATCATGCAATGCCAATAAATGACAGGAGCAAATGCCCCTGTCATTTCATTTCGCAATGATCAATACTCTGCCAAAGGGCAGATATAAACTTTCAAAGAACCCGAGAAATGGAAAGAATCCCGCCGTTACATGGATGATACGTATCGTATCATCCAAAAATTTACATTTTTACGCAAAATTATTCCTTCTGCGCTTCCATTCATTTCAGAATGTTTCTCTTGGCCTCGTCCATAATCGCGTCCACATCCGCGCCCCAGATGTCGAGGCCTTCTGCTTTCACAAGCCGAACATCCGAGATACCGAAAAAGCTTTGTGCCAGCGCTTTCACATAGTCAAAGCCGAAATTATGAATGATGGGGCCGCCGGCAGTAGTCACATAGATCAGGCGGCTGGCTTTGCACAGGCCCTGGGGTACGCCATCTGGGGTGTATTGGAAGGTGATCCCCGTTACGGTGATCTCTTCCAGATAAGAACGCACTTTGGAAGGAAACATCAGATCCCAGTAGGGTGCCGCGATCACAATGGTATCTGCCTGTGCAAACTGATTGGCCCAACGGAACATGGGATGGGAATATTCGCCATTTCTCAGCAGTTCTTCCCGCTGCTGCAGGGTTTCAGCGCTCAGCCCTTCCGGCCCATCGGGATACAGGGTAACCTCCTGAATGGCTCCAGTTTCCTTTGCTAACACAGCTCTCGCCAATTCAAGGGTGCGGGATTCTTCCCTGACACAGCCATTGATAAATAACACCATAGTTCTTGCCTCCACGATTTATGATTTTATTATACAGCATGCAAGTCCAAAAGTCGATACTGCTTCACAAAAGCGACACCTTACAAGTCCATTGACGGTAAAAGATCCCTATGCTATAATTAATACGGAGAGGAGGTAGAGAAGAATGACAAAAAATAGATTTTTCCTTTTTTCCATGATCCTTGTCAGCGCGCTTCTGTTTATGCTGCGGGTGACAGGATTGGTTCCCCACATTATTGTCTCCGTAATCGGTCTGGCAATCATGATTCCCCTCACCCTGAAAACAAAGGCAGAATGGACCAAGCCTGCGCTGGAAATTATCCTGCGGGCAATGTATCTGATCGCCATTGTTTCCGGCGGTATGCTCATGAAGCTGCATGACATTGCAGCCCTTGGCACTGTACATAAGATCAGCGCAATTCTCTTCGCAGTGCTTCTGCTTGTTCTGTATGTACCCAAGTGGAAGAAGTAAAAATTCCATCAAAAACGGGACGAACACATGGTTCGTCCCGTTTTTACAATTTATCTTACGATCAGATCCATAAAGGAGAAGGTTCTGCAGTCCACAAGTCCCCTGTTCGTCAGGCGGGTTTCAGGCAGGCAGGCAAGGGGGATCAGTGCCATGGTCATGAAGGGAGACGGCAGGGTGCTGCCCATTTCCTTCCATGTATGCTCCATGTTCTCAATGGCCGCGCTCATTTCCTCAATGGGTCTGTCGCTCATCAGGCCAGCGATGGGCAGCGGTACCACACTGAGCACCTTGCCGTCCAGTACGGCAACCAGTCCGCCGCCGCATTCGATCAGGGTATTGGCCGCCAGGACCATATCCTCATCATTGCTGCCTGCAACCAGTAAATTGTGGGCATCATGGGCCACCGTCTGCGCCAAAGCGCCACGCTTGATGCCAAAACCCTTGACGAAACCTCTGCCCACGGTGCCGGTTCTCTTATGCCGCTCGAACACTGCCACCTTCAGGATATCCTGCTCAGGATCTGCCGCAATGCCACCCTCCTGTACAGGAAGGGTTACGACCTGATCGAAGGTACCAACTCTT
>JAZRCV010000161.1:0-7858 GCA_045659925.1 Faecousia sp. | reverse complement strand
CAAGGAGGCGGCAAAGCTGTTCCTGGAAAGAGCGAACAACAATGTTGGCCTGATCATTCCCGGCATTGCACCCCTGCGGGATACCTTCTGGGGCAAATGGCTTTGGCAGAACCCCAAAATGTTTGAAGATCTCAAGGTTTTTATGGAGGAAATACATAAGACCGGCGCGAAGCTCTTTATTCAGCTGACTGCGGGCATGGGCCGCTCCTGGGCAATCACCGAGCTGGTTGCGCCGTTGCACAAGAATAAGCTTACCCGCGCCATCGTCAAGCCCATCATCGATACGTCCCACGAGCTTGCCTCTCCCTCTCCCCAGCCTTCCCGCTGGGCCCATGATATTGAGTGCCCCGAAATGACGGTGGAGCAGATCCACGAGATCATTGAAGCCTTTGCCAAGACGGCAAAGCTGTGCAAAGAGGCAGGGGTTGACGGCGTTGAGGTTCACGCTGTACACGAGGGCTATCTGCTGGATCAGTTCGCCATCGAATTTTTCAACAAGCGTACCGATGAATACGGCGGAAGCTTTGAAAACCGCTATCGCTTTGCCGCAGAGGTGGTAAAAGCCATCAAGAATGCCTGCGGCAAGGACTATCCCGTGTCCCTGCGCTATTCCGTGGAATCCAAGATGAAGGGATTCTGCGAAGGTGCGATGCCCGGCGAGGCATATAAGGAAGTGGGCCGCAATATGGCAGAGTCCGAAAAAGCGGCAAAGTATCTTCAGGACGCAGGATACGATATGCTCAATGCGGACAACGGCACCTATGACTCCTGGTACTGGGCACATCCGCCCATGTATATGCCGGAAAACTGCAACCTTGAGGATGTGGCCCACATCAAACAGTTTGTGGACATTCCTGTGGTCTGCGCCGGCAGAATGGATGCAGAAGTGGGCGCAAAGGCCGTTGCCCAGGGCAAAATCGATGCCGTTGGCGTTGCCCGCCAGTTCCTGGTGGATCCCCAGTGGATCACCAAGCTCATCGAAGACAGACTGGAGGACATCAAGCCCTGCATCTGCTGCCATAGCGGCTGCTTTAACTTCTCTTCCTCCAAGGGCCATGCCAATACCCAGGATCTTACAGATACCATGGGCCTTGCCCGCTGCGCTCTGAACCCCGAAACCATGCAGTCGAAGAAATATTATGTCGAGCCTGCGAAAAAGCAGAAGAAGATCGCCATCATCGGCGGCGGCATCGGCGGCATGGAAGCAGCCATCCTCTGTGCAAAGCGCGGACATAAGGTGAGCCTTTATGAGAAGTCCGGCAAGCTTGGCGGCGTATTCATTGCGGCGGCAGCACCGTCCTTTAAGGAAAAAGACAGAGCCCTCATCGCCTGGTATATCCGTGAGCTGAAGAAATACCCCATTGAGGTGAAGCTGAACACCGAAATCAAGGATCTTGCAGCAATCGACGCCGACGAGATCATTGTAGCCACCGGCGCCGTTGCCAAGAAGCTCCCGGTCAAGGGTGCAGAAACGGCGGTGGAAGCAGTGGATTATCTGCTGGGCAGCAAGGATGTCGGCGAGAAGGTTGTGGTGATCGGCGGCGGACTGACCGGCTGCGAAATCGCATACGACCTCTATCTGAATGGCAAGAAGCCCACCATCGTGGAAATGCAGGATGACCTGATTACCACCAAGGGCATCTGCCTTGCAAATACAAGCTATCTGCGGGACTTCTTCAAGACCAACAAGGTCCCCGTATATCTTGAAACCTCCCTTTCTGAAATCCATGACGGCAGCGTGACCCTGAAGGGCAAGGACGGCAAGAGTTTTACGGTCAAGGCAGATTCCGTGATTCTCTCGGTCGGTTACAATCCTGCTCCCGTTGCACCCAAGGGCAGACACATCCATGTCATCGGCGATGCCGCAAAGGTCGGCAATCTGCGCACGGTGATTTGGGGCGCCTGGAAGACCTGCATGAAACTGTGATACTTTGTATAAGGAGACAAGCGCATGATTTTGACAAAAGAACAGCAGGCAATTCTCGCCGGAGAAAAGGGCGAAACGCTTGCAAAGGTTATGAAAACGCTGGTGATGTACGGCGAGGCATTTGAGGCGGAAAAACTCGTGCCCATCACCTCAAACTACAACCATCTGGTAACATCCTTCGGACTGAAGGTGATGTCTCCCGTATACGATCTGATGCAGCAGCTGTTGGATGCTGGCGTATGCTCGGAGCAGAAATTCTCGGTAGACCCCCGTCCCCTGGACAAAAATGTGCCTGCAAACATCCTGCAGAATCTGGTGTTCCGCAAGTTCATGTACACCAAGCAGGATTTCTATGAGAATCAGCTGGAAAAGCTTGGCCTGATGGACAAGAACGCCTTCACCTGCACCTGCTATATGGATGAGGTGGGCAACAAACCCAAGCGGGGCGATGTGCTCTCCTGGGCGGAATCCAGCGCGGTGGTTTACGCAAACTCCGTACTTGGCGCAAGATGCAACAGAAACTCCGGCATCATCGATATCATGGGCTCCATCGTCGGCTGCGTTCCCTATTTTGGCCTGCTGACCGATGAGGGCAGAAAAGCCACCTGGGTGGTCAAGGTGCAGACCACGAAGAAGCCGGAGGCACAGCTGCTGGGCTCCGCCAACGGCATGAAGGTGATGGAAGATGTTCCCTATGTGGTGGGCCTCGACCGTTGGCTCGGCAAGGAATTGAACGATGCCGCTTGCGCTTATCTGAAGGACTTCGGCGCAGCAACTGCATCCAATGGTGCAGTCGGCCTCTACCATATCGAGAATCTCACCCCGGAAGCGGTGGATCTTGGCAAAGACCTGATTGCCCAGGGCGCAAAGGAATATATCATCGATGACGCAGAGCTGGAGCGGGTAAAGAACAACTATCCCGTCATCTGGAAGAATCCCGACGCAGCGCCGAAGCTTTGCTTTGTGGGCTGCCCCCACCTCTCCCTGGAGCAGCTCAAGGATTGGACGGTAAAGCTGGAAGCGGAACTGAAGAAGAACGGAAAGAAAAAGGTTGTGATCCCCACCGTGTTCACCGCTGCCCCTGGTGTGCTGGAAGTCTTTGAGAAGACGGAATATGCCGCAAGACTCAAAGCCACTGGTGTCATCACCTCCTATATCTGCCCCCTGATGTATATGAACAATCCCCTTTGCAAGAAAATGCCCGTTATCACATCCTCCAATAAGCTCCGCACCTATACCAGCGCAAGATATGATACCGATGGGGAAATTCTCAAGGCGATCACAGGAGGTAAAAAGGCATGAGACAGTTCAAAGGAAGAGTTGTAACCCCCGGCGAAGTCACCGCAGAAGCGGTAGTCACCAGAGAAGGCTTCAACACCCTTGCATCGCTGCAGATGGCGCTGCAGTTCGGAGATAAGGAAGTAAAATGCGGCGATCAGAGCAACCGTGAGCTTTATGGCAAGCCCCTGCTGGGCAAGGCCCTGTGCCTTCCTCAGACGATTGGCTCCACCACCGGTGGTCTGGTGCTTTACTGCGCCTGTGCCATGGGAAAGAATCCCGCCTGTATGCTCTTTGCAAATCCCATCGACTCTTTGGCTGCAGCGGGTGCGGTGCTGGCAGATGTCTGGGTGGACGGTGTGACCATGCCCGTCATCGATTCCCTTGGCGATGACTTCCTCAGCTATGTAAAGGACGGTATGCAGATCACCGTAAAGGCAGACGGCATCGTTGAGGTCGCATAAGAAAGGGTAACGCGAAAGCACGATATCAAAACAAGAGCTATTAGATTGGCGAATGCAATCTAATAGCTCTTTTCGTCGTCTTCCGGCAATTTGGCAGGCGAAGAGTATGCGCTTTAAATCGTAAAAATGTAGCAAATTCCTACCGGTAGACATAATATTTGTGCAAAATTGGCAAAGAAAAAATCCTATAATTTCAGCATCGAATGTAGGAATACGCCGAAAGGAAGGCGAAATACTGAAGATATTATGTACTCGATGAGAAATATGATGCGGAATGACCAAAAATAGAAAAAACACAAAAGAAAGTTAAGGATTCGGTTGATTTTTGGTGCTGGTTATGCTAAAATTAACCAATGTAAATTATTCCCCGAAATATCCCTTCTTTGGGGAAACCTGTGTTTCCAGACAGTCGGTTCGGCATATATGCCGCTGCTGTTTTGAGCTGCAGGCTGGCCGTATCTGACGCAGCAAGCATTTTTTGGCGGGAATCGGAGGTACTTCGTGACAGATAAGAAACTGAAGAGAATGAGTCGCGCCGAACTGCTGGAGCTGCTGATTGAGCAAATGGAAGAGAACGAACGGCTGAGAACGCAGCTGGAGGATGCCCAGGCCCGGTTGAACGAGCGGGACATCATCATGCACAGAGCCGGTTCCATCGCAAAGGCTGCGCTGGAGCTCAACCGGGTTTTTGAAGCGGCCGATGCTGCTGCCCGGCAATATGTAGAGAGCGTATGCCGCACTGTGGATGAAAAGAAAAAGTGAGCGGACAAGGGGAAGCGGAGTTATGCTGAAGAAACTGAAAAAGGGCAAAACAACCCAGAGTCCGCCCAGCATTGACGAACTGAAGGGGGAACTGAAGCGGATCCGCTACCAGAAAAGATACCGCAGTGTTCTGCGAAGCACCATCTACACCCTGCTGATTTCCGCGGCCTGCGCAGTTCTTGTGGCAACGATTTTTCTGCCGATTCTGCAGATCTATGGTACCTCTATGGCACCCACCTTTGACGAAGGCGACATTGTTGTATCCGTCAAGGGCATGGAGTTCTCCACGGGTGACCTGATTAGCTTTTATGTGGGCAATAAGCTGCTGGTAAAGCGCTATATTGCCGGACCCGGACAATGGGTTAATTTAGACGAAGAAGGAAATGTATATGTGGATGACGTACTGATTCCCGAACCGTATGTCGCTGAGAAGGCACTGGGAGACTGCAACATTGATCTTCCCTATCAGGTGCCGGAAAGCCGCTACTTTGTACTTGGCGATCAGCGCATATCTTCTGTGGATTCCCGCAATACGGCGGTTGGCTGTATCGGCGAAGACCAGATCGTGGGAAAGATCGTTTTCCGAGTATGGCCGTTTGACCGGTTTGGAGAGATCAATTAGTACGACAACAAGGAGCAAGTACGCATGAGCAATATGAGTAATAGAATATTACACATAGCGGAATCGTACAAGAAGCTGCACATCCGAAAACAGTGGTGGTATCGCACCGTGGCTGTTATGGCGGCAATTGTGGTTTTCTGTACGACCTACGCGTTAATATTGCCGGCGATCACCCTCGCGAAGGATCCGCTGTGCGGCCTGGATGAGCACACCCATGGCCCGGAGTGTTACGAGCAGCAGGCACCACCCGGTACCATGCCATGCATAGAGGATTTGCATGCGCATGAAGCCAGTTGCCTGGACCCCGAGGGAGAGATCATTTGTGGCTACGCAGATTTTGTGGTTCACACCCATGACGAACTGTGCAAGGACGAAGCGGGTGAACTGATCTGCAGCCTTCCGGAGATAAAGCTCCACGAGCACATGGATGGCTGCTATCCCGGCGGCAAACCCGTCGAGGAAGAGGCCCATTCCCATTCAGATGCGTGCTACACACTGGAGCGGGGCAACCTGATCTGCAAAGCAGCCGCCACCACCGAGGGAACTCTCACCTGCACCTTGCAGGAGGCAGCGCCCCATGTACATAAGGATGACTGCCATCAGACGGTGGCAACAGAACAGCTGATTTGCACAGAGCCTGTGGCACCGCCCCATATGCACGAAGACAGCTGCTACGATAACAGCGGCAGCCTGATCTGCTCCCTGGAGCAGACGCGGGGCCATCAGCATATCACCAACTGCTATGAGACCCGGCAGGAGCTGGTCTGTCAGCTTCCCACCCAGGGTCATACCCACGGGGAAAACTGCTACACGGCAGCAGCTGAGGGGCATGAACACGGCAATGAATGTTTTGAGTGGATCGGAACGCTGAGCTGCGAAGCCGCCACCCAGACGAAAAAGGCACCCAAGCCGGTCTGCGGTGAACGCGAAGCGATCCTTCATGAGCATACCCCGGAATGCTACGATGAGACATCCAAGCTCATCTGCGGCAAACTGGAAACCTTTGAGCACATTCACACGGAAGATTGCTTCCATATGACAGCACAGGACGCGGTTCGCATCTGCGACCTGCCGGAGCATATCCACGATAAGCGCCACTGCTTTGTGGAGGAAGAGCTGGCTCCGGCGGATAAGCAGGAGACCCAAGAGGAAGAACCTGCCGAAGAGGGAACCCGGGCACCGCCCCCTGAGGATCCGCCCCAGCAGTGCGTTTCTGTGATTATGTCCTACGATAACAGCCGGGATGACCCCAAAATCATCCTGAAAGCGGTTTCGGACACCATTCCCATTGATGCCTATACATGGCAGTGGGAAGCATCTGCCAACGGCATTCAGGACTGGGCACCGGTTCCGGAGGCCACTTCGATCCTGCATCGCTTCCCCGCATCGGAAGCGCAGCTTTCTTCCCATTACCGCATTTTGGGCACGAGAAATGAGACGCAGACGCCTGAATTCTTCGCAGAGGAAGGCGCAGGGACAAAGGATCTGCCGCAGCGGGTCATATCTCCCAGAGTTTCCCCGCTGGAGGATCCTGCAATTGTCCAGCATCTGGCCCCCACCTCGCCCGATGACGGCAACTATTACCTTTACTACTATGGCTTCGACAGGGGCGGCGGCAGAACCGTTGTCCACACCGGCGATCCGCTGGAATCCGGCGTGAGCGCAGCTCCCTATGGGGAGTTTGCAGCGCCCCAGGGTTACCGCTGGGATGGCAAGTGGTATCTGGACGAGAACTGCACCGTACCCTACGACTTTGATACACCTGTCAGCGACATGGACGCCTACCTCACCGGCGAGCATCACAGGGATCTGTACCTGTATCCCGGCGGGGAAGAGGTTTGGGACATTACCTTTGTTTCCTATGGCTCCTATGTTGCGCCCCTGCAGCTTCTGCGCACAGAGTCCTTCGACATTGGCGCACAGCAGTACATCCCAACCCGCAGCGGCTACACCTTTGCGGGCTGGTATCAGGATGAAACCCTTGTGCTGGAGGCCACCGGCCGCCAGACCTGCCCGGAAAAGCGGACTGGGGTTTGCTACTACGCAAAGTGGACGCCGGAATATGCACCCTTTGACGCAGTGCTTCGCACGGAAAACGCCAATGACAATGGCTTTGGCGGTGCCCAGCCCCTGGGTGTCTGGTACGCCATGGCAGGCTCCACCATCACCGTGGAAACCACAGGACGGGAGCCTGACTATGTACACACCGTAAAATGTGTGCTGGATGGCGAAACCTACCCGGTTTACACCGATCCTGAGTTGACCCAGGAGGCCCGGCTGGAGGATGTGTATGAAGACTACTTTGTCTTTAACAACACCACATCCAGACGGTGGACAGAGGCCTTCGGCTTCAAACGAAAGCCGTATTCCTCCAATGTCATCACCTTAGCCACCAACCCTGCAACCATCTATTTCGACTATATGCGCGTTGCAGTGGATCTCACCTTCCGCATTGGCAATGAAGATGGCTACTTCGACATTCACAAGCTGTCAAGCGACGGCCTTCTCTCCGGCGCTGTATTCGACGATATTGCCTCCCGGGGCAGCAATGTCAGCGCCACCGGCGTGAGTGCAGCGGATGGGGTACAATGGAGCTATGTGGCAGCAAATGATGGTGCACAGGACAATGTATATATCCTGCATCATGTAAAATACGGTCAGCGGATTGCAGATGCCTTCCCCACATCGGACTGGACCACAGACCGATCGGAGGATGCAGGCCCAATCCACTGGGCGTCCCTGGCAGCAGAGGACGGCCGCTATGGCAAGACTCCGCTGGCACAGCACTCCCGGCTGACGGTACTG
>JAZRCV010000160.1:0-4693 GCA_045659925.1 Faecousia sp. | reverse complement strand
ATCACCCCGCCCGCCCTTGTCACCGGCATCGTGACAGATCAGGGCGTCTTCGCCCCGGCAGACCTCCACCATTATTTCGACAACGGCGCCTTGGGCGAATTTGAAATGGTCATATAAATGTAGGGGACGGGTCTCCCGTCCCATAAAATGTTGCAAATTCTCCGGGAACCACCATATAAACGCCACATTTCCCGCCGGGCGATCGATGATCGCCCCTACATTCTCAGAAGTAGATTTTGCAAAAAAGGAAAGGAGGTTCTGAATGAGACAGGAAAAATTCAATGTCACGGGGATGACCTGTGCGGCCTGCAGCGCCCATGTGGAGAAGGCTGTGGCGAAGCACCCCGGTGTCCAAGCCGTGACGGTGAGCCTGCTGACCAATTCCATGCAGGTTTCCTACGATGCCCCTGCCACCCCTGCCAGCATCTGCCATGCGGTGGCCCAGGCAGGCTACGGCGCAAGCCCCAAAGACGGCGGCAAGGCGGAAAAAGCGGAAGCACCCCAAAGTCCTAAAATTGCGGGGCGGCTCATCGCCTCCATTGCCTTACTTATCCCCCTGATGTATGTGTCCATGGGCCATGTGATGTGGGGTTGGCCCTTGCCGAACCTCACACCCTTATCCATTGCCCTCTTTGAGCTGTTGATCACCGGCATCATCATGGTGATCCATCAGCGGTTTTTCATCAGCGGCTTCCTCAGCGCCAAAAAGGGCGCACCCAATATGGACACGCTTGTGGCCATGGGTGCGGGTGCGGCGTTTATCTACAGCACTGCCCTGACCTTTATGATGGCGCAGAATCCGCAGCATGCCATGCATCAGCTCCACGGTCTGTATTTTGAGTCCGCTGCCATGATCCTCACCCTCATCACCGTGGGCAAGTTATTGGAAGAACGCAGCAAGGGCAAGACCACCGATGCCATCCGCTCCCTGATGGAGCTGGCACCGGAGACCGCCCGGGTTCTGAGGGACGGAAAGGAAGAGCTGATTCCCGCAGAGGATGTCCGCTTGGGCGATATTTTCTTAGTGCGCCCCGGTGAACGCATCCCTGTGGACGGCAACGTATTGGAAGGCTCCGGCGCGGTGAATGAAGCCGCCCTCACCGGCGAAAGCCTGCCGGTGGAAAAAGGCCCCGGCGACAGCGTCAGCGCCGCCACCCTCAATCAGCAGGGATTCCTCACCTGTGAAGCCACCCGGGTAGGCGCGGACACCACCTTGCAGAAGATCATCGCTCTGGTGGAGGATGCCGCCGCAACGAAAGCCCCCATCGCCAAGGTGGCGGACAAGGTGTCCGGTGTTTTCGTGCCGGTGGTGATGGGCATTGCCCTTATCACCGGAATCATCTGGCTCCTTTCAGGAGAAACCTTCGGCTATGCCTTAGCCAGAGCGATTAGTGTATTGGTGATTAGTTGCCCTTGTGC
The DNA here is from genome assembly GCA_045659925.1 of Faecousia sp. Lineage (GTDB taxonomy): Bacteria > Bacillota > Clostridia > Oscillospirales > Oscillospiraceae > SVMC01. The sequence goes on along the minus strand of JAZRCV010000160.1, from coordinate 3,274 downwards.
CCTTGGCCTTGCCACCCCGGTGGCGATTATGGCAGGGGGCGGCGTTGGGGCGAAAAACGGTGTACTGTTTAAGACCGCCAGCGCCTTGGAGCACACCGGGCGCACCCAGATCGCCGTGCTGGACAAGACCGGCACAGTCACCAAAGGCGAACCCGCCGTGACGGACATCCTGCCCGCTCCCGGCGTTGACAAATTCGATCTCATTGCCTGCGCCTGCGCTTTGGAAGCCCGAAGCGAGCATCCCCTGGCGAAGGCTGTGGCTGCCCTTAGGGAGAATGCCACGGCTGCGGAGGAGTTCAAGGCCCTGCCCGGCTTTGGCGTGCAGGGAACAGTTGCCGGAAAGAAGGCGCTGGGCGGCAGCATGGCCCTGATGAAAAAAGAGGGGCTTCTCACCGCTGCCATGCAGAAAAGTGGTGAAAACCTTGCTTTAGAGGGGAAAACCCCCTTGTATTTTGCCATGGATGGTAGGCTTTTTGGCCTCATCGCCGTAGCGGATGTGCCCAGAGAAGACAGCCGGGAAGCCATTTCCGAGCTGCGGGAGCTGGGTATTCAGACCGTTATGCTCACCGGTGACAATCTTCGCACCGCGAAGGCGATTGCTGCCCAAGCGGGCATTGACCATGTGATCGCGGATGTGCTGCCCGCGGATAAGGAAGCGGCAGTGCGGAGCTTGCAGGAATATGGCGTAGTGGCCATGGTGGGGGACGGCATCAACGATGCCCCCGCTCTGACCCGGGCGGATGTGGGCATCGCCATCGGCGCAGGCGCGGATGTGGCGCTGGACGCAGCGGATGTGGTGCTGATGAAGTCCTCGATCCGGGATGTGGCAGCCGCCATCCGGCTGTCCCGCCAGACCCTTCGCAACATCCACGAAAACCTGTTCTGGGCCTTTTTCTACAACTGCATCGGCATCCCCCTGGCAGCGGGTGCCCTGATCCCCCTGTTCTCATTAGAACTTGACCCCATGTTCGGCGCGGCAGCCATGAGCCTGTCCAGCTTCTGCGTGGTGTCCAACGCATTGCGGCTGAACCTGTTCAGGCCCTACCGAAAAACCAATAAATTCGCCCACAAAGCGGTCACTCTGCCCGATGATATGGGGCAGGCCGCAGAACTTACCAAGGAGGAACCCGAAATGAAGAAAACCGTTTTTATTGAAGGCATGATGTGTATACACTGTGTTGCCCATGCGAAAAAGGCACTGGAAGCCTTGGCTGGCGTGGCAGAAGCAGAAGTCAGTCTGGAAGAAAAGAACGCCGTTCTCACCCTCAGCGCTCCCGTTGAGGATGCAGCAATCATGAACGCGATCACAGAAGCGGGCTATACCGCCCTTCGTGTGGAATAAGAAAAAATTGTAGGAGGCTACCATGGAAAAAGTCATTCGTACCGCATTGGCAGGCTTTGGCCTGTCCGGCAAGATCTTTCAGGCTCCCTTCCTGAAGGCAGACCCCCGTTTTGAACTGGTGAAGGTCTATGAGCGCACCACCGAGCGGGCAAAGGAAGAATATCCCGAAGTGGAAATCGTGCGTTCCTTTGAAGAGCTGCTCACCGACGACATCGACCTCGTCATCATCTCCACCCCCAATGCCCTCCATGTGCCCATGGCAAAGCAGGCCATGCTGGCAGGCAAGCATGTGCTCATCGAGAAGCCCGTGGCTGCCACCGCGGCAGAGGCAGAAGAGCTGTGCGCATTTGCCAAGGAGCAGGGCGTTGTGATGACGGTGTATCAGAACCGCCGTCTGGACAGCGACTTCCTCACGGTGAAGAAGCTCATCGAGGAAGATCAGCTTGGCGAAGTGGTGGACTACGAGGCCCATTATGACCGCTTTGAGCGGGGCGTGAACACCAAGCCCTGGAAGGCTGCAGGCGGCGCAGGCATCGGCGTGCTGTATGATCTGGGCGTGCATATCATCGACCAGGCCTATGTGCTGTTCGGTATGCCCAACGAAGTCTATGCCGACTTCCGTCAGCAGCGCCCGGAATCTGCCGGTATCGACAATTTTGAAGTCATCCTCTATTACGATCAGGTGCGTGCTATCCTGGCAGCCGGTGAACTGGTGACCCATCAGGGCCCCCACTACATGGTGAACGGCCGCAAGGCCACCTTCATCAAGTACGGCGAGGATGTGCAGGAAGCCGCCCTGCTGGCAGGCGTGCGTCCTCCCCAGCCGGATTGGGATGTGGAAGGGGAAGAATGCTACGGCACCCTGTACTACGATGCCGACGGCGAAATCTTAGAAAAGAAGATCCCCACCGTCATCAGCGGCTACGGCAACTTCTTCGATAACCTCTACAAGGTCATCACCGAAGGCGCAGAGCTTCTGGTCAAGCCGGAAGAAACTGCCGATGTGCTCCGCATCATCGAAGCCGCCATGCAGAGCAACGATGAAAAGAGAAGAATTGCCCTGTAATCAATAAACAAACGGGGGACGGTTTGAGAAAACCGTCCCCCATTATAAATTGGAAGGAGAATGCCCATGGAATTCATGAATCGCCTGTCGGAATCGGCGGGGTTGTGCGTATTTTTCTCGTGCTTCACTGGTTTGCTGGCAATTATCGAAATTTGCTTTATCGTAAGTGGTTTGTTTGCGATGCATCGGAGCAAAAACGGCCTCAAAAAAGCCAAAATGGGATATACCTTCCGGCAGCGGCTGCTGCTGCGCCCGGCTTGGGAGCAATGCCTGCACGCCCGGACTTTCTGCCGGGTTCTGATCTGCTTTTATTATATCCGCCTCATCGTGCTGGCGGTTTCTGTTCTGTTTGCTGTGATTGTACAGAGTCATCCCGCTCTTTTACGAATCGCTGCATACTTTGTGGTCGTTTCGTTCCTTGCTTTGGATGCGCCCATCTTTGTGCTTGACTTTATTTTGGATGAGCACCCATTCAAGAGATGGCAGCACAAGTACCGCTTTGAAAAATACCACCATACCCGGGATCGATCCAGTATTATTTAGGATCTTGGGAAAAGCGCCACCCCACACCGGAGATTGACCCTGCGTTTTTTCTGACCCTCCCTCGCGACCGTAGGGGACGGGTCTCCCGTCCCGGCAGGAAATGTTGCGTTTTGTTGAGACTATCGGCGAAGTCGCAACATTTTGGGACGGGAAACCCGTCCCCTACGATGAGATTTAACGGTTTTGCGTAAAAATGCCCCCGCCTCAGAGGTTTCGGGGCCCTCGTTTGCGTTAGCTGATTTTCAGTTCCTCCCAGAGGGAGTTGATATAGTCCAGGGTATCGGGATCCAGATTGCGGTAGGCGTAGGCATTGTAGTTTTCGG
>JAZRCV010000159.1:0-3402 GCA_045659925.1 Faecousia sp. | reverse complement strand
CACTTAACTTCACATCGTGCGACAGCACGATGCTTCACAGCGGCGACGCCGCTGCTTCACTTGGGCGAAAGCCCAAACTTCACTAAAAGTCTGAGTTTAAACTCATTTTATGATTTAATTCCTATAAATAGGGGGTAATGCTATGTCCGAAAGTAAGTTGAGAACACAGTCTATGGATTTCGCAGTATCCATCATTAACCTTGTTAAACATCTTAAAGAGAAACGAGAATCTATTATTTCCAACCAAATTGGAAGAAGTGGCACTTCCATTGGTGCGAACATCAGGGAAGCACAATATGCTCACGGCAAGGCAGACTTTATTGCCAAACTGCAGATCGGCCTTAAAGAAGCAAATGAAACCGGATATTGGTTGGAATTGCTGTTTAAAACAAATTATATATCAGAAACAGAATATAAATCGCTTGATTCCGCTTGTACAAGTATTCGTGTTATGCTCGTTTCGTCTATCAACACTGCCAAAGGGAATATGAAATGATTGTATGCAAAGGAGAAGCTTCCTATGTTTCGATGCCTTTCTCGTTTTTTTAAGCCACCTGTAGATACCGTCATGGAAGAAATACGCACACAGTTTGATTTTCTGGTTCGTGACTATGGCTTTTCTTTTGCCAAAGAGGATTTAGGTAACATGGTGGGTCGAGACGGAAAACGCATTTTCTATGGGCCGTACTATGCATATCAATTCTACCGCGATGGCGTGTGCATCAATATTTTATATCTGATGCAAAGGCAGGAATATGATGTATTTCTAACCGCACAGAAAAGCAAGGATCAAATCTACATCCGGAGCGGCACCAAACTGCTGCCTCACCTGTCTTTTTTGGCAGAAGAACTTGAAAACGCCTTGCTTACCTGCCGGGAATTCTATGGTTGGAGGATTCCCTGATCTCTGAAAAATTTTTTTCCAAATTCCTCCTTTTGTTCATGCCTATTTCATAATTATGTTGTACCATGGCATCATAATCAAAAAAGGAGGCGTAACCCATGAAAAAAACAATCGTACTGTGCATTCTGACAGCCCTTCTGTTCACCGGCTGCGCCCAAATGCCGGTCCAGCCTGAGCCTGCCGCCCCTGTGGTGGCTGACCCGACCGTTGCCGGGACAACTTCTGTTACCGAAACACCCACCGAAACCCAGCCCGTCACCGAAGTACCCCCTGCAGTGGACTTCAGCGGCGAGCTTACGGAAGAGGACGCAAAAAACATGGGCCTTGCCTTTGCCAGCCTCACCGCAGATCAGGTTGTCTTCGTCAAGAGCGATCTGGAAATGGATGATGGCCGCAAGGTCTATGATGTGGAATTCTACACCGAAGATTTCAGAGAATTCGACTATGAGATCGATGCCGCCACCGGCGAGGTTCTGTCCTTCGACTCTGATGCAGAATTCTATACCCCCTCTGCTCCCACCACCGCAGATGGTATCATCACGGAAGAGGACGCAAAGGCCCTTGCCATCGCAAAGGTACCCGGCGCAGCCCTGACCGACATCCGGGAATTCAAAGTGGACCGGGATGACGGCCGCATGGAGTATGAAGGCACCATCGTCTTCGACAAGACGGAATACGAATTCGAGATCAATGCTGCCACCGGCGAATTCCTGAACTGGGAAGCAGAATCCATCTTCGACTAAAGCATTACAACCGGATCCCGCCCCTTTGGGCGGGATCTTTTTCCTTGGCAAAAAGACGGCAAACACCTCCGGCGCTATTGAAAAAAAGGAGCTTCGGTGATAAAATAATATGTTGTTTATACATGTTCTTGATAAAAAGGGTTAAAAACCTTTTTATAGCGCCGAAGGCGCGTCAAGAACAGCATGAGACGGATTTTGTGATTTTCTATTACAAAATCACGAAATCGGCAACGCCATAAGGCGGTGCTTTTTTAATAAAACGAAACCGTTTTATTAAAAAATAGTATTAGCGAATGGAGAACAGACAATGAGCTACTATGTGGGAACCTATGATATCGCCGTAGTGGGCGCAGGCCATGCGGGCATTGAGGCAGCACTGGCTGCAGCCCGGATGGGACTTCGCACCGTTATTTTCACCATCAATCTGGATGCAGTGGGCAATATGCCCTGCAATCCCGCCATCGGTGGCACCGGCAAGGGCCATCTGGTGCGGGAGCTGGATGCTTTGGGCGGCGAGATGGGCTGGGCGGCAGACCACTGCTGCATCCAGTACCGCATGCTCAACCGGGGCAAAGGCCCCGCTGTCCATTCCCTCCGGGCCCAGGCAGACCGCCGGGCCTATCAGGAATTTATGAAGCACCGGCTGGAAGGTCAGGAGAATCTGGATCTCAAGCAGGCCATGATCGTGGACATCCTGACGAAGGATGGGGCGGTCAGCGGTGTTCTCACCCAGCTTGGCGCAGAATATGGCTGCCGGGCAGTGATTTTGGCAACAGGCACCTTCCTGGAATCCACCATTGTCATCGGCGAGAACATCATTTCCTCCGGCCCGGATGGGATGCATGCCGCCGTGGGTCTGACCAAGCGCCTCGAGGCACTGGGCCTTTCCATGCGCCGTTTCAAGACCGGCACCCCGCCCCGCATCAACCGCCGCTCCATCGATTTTTCCGCCATGGAGCTGCAGCCCGGAGACGAGCAGACGGTGGGCTTCTCCTTCCGCACTGCCGAGCCGCCCAAGAACACCGCCGTGTGCCACCTGACCTATACCACCGAAGAAACCCACGATATCATCCGCCAGAATCTTGACCGCAGCCCCATTTACGACGGCTCCATTCAGGGCACCGGCCCCCGCTACTGCCCCTCCATTGAGACGAAGGTGGTGCGCTTTTCCGAAAAGCCCCGGCATCAGCTCTTTGTGGAGCCCTGCGGCGCTATGACGGATGAAATGTATATTCAGGGATTTTCCTCCTCCATGCCGGAGGATGTGCAGATCGAGATGCTCCACACCGTCAAGGGTCTGGAGAATGCGGAGATGATGCGCCCTGCCTACCCCATTGAATATGATTGTGACGACCCCACGGAGCTGCTTGCCACTCTGGAGAGCAAAAAAGTCCCCGGCCTTTACGGCGCAGGGCAGTTCAACGGCTCCTCCGGCTATGAAGAAGCTGCGGTGCAGGGCTTTGTGGCAGGTGTCAATGCTGCCTTAAAGCTCAAAGGGGAAGAACCCATGATCATCCGCCGCTGCGACGGCTACATCGGCACCCTCATCGATGATCTTGTCACCAAGGGCACGGAAGAGCCCTACCGTATCATGACCTCCCGCTCGGAATACCGGCTTCTGCACCGTCAGGACAATGCCGACCAGCGCCTGAGCGCCATCGGCCACCGCGTTGGTCTCATCTCCGATGAGGACTATGCCCGGGTGCAGGAAAAATACCGTCTTGTTCGTCAAGAAATTACCCGCCTCAATTCCAC
>JAZRCV010000158.1:0-5140 GCA_045659925.1 Faecousia sp. | reverse complement strand
CTCGTTGAAGACTCTGGGATTTTTATAGTTCAGATCCCACTGATAGGGATAGAAGGTCGTCATAACATGATGCCCACATTCGCTCAGCCAGGTGAAGTTGCCGGGAGCGGTGGTGGGGAATACCTGAGGAACGGTCTTCTCGTACGCACCGGGAATGTCCCAGGAGTCGAAGAAGAAGTAGCGGCTCATATATTCGCCTTCGCCATTTCTCGCACGGACCGCCCACTCATGATCCTCGCTGGGGTGGTTCATGGCGAAGTCCATGCAGACCTGAATGCCCGATGCATGGCAGTCTTTGGTCAGTGCCTCCAGATCCTCCATGGTACCGAGCTTCGGCTGGACTTTACGGAAGTCCTTCACCGCATAGCCGCCGTCGCTTCTGCCGGGAACGGTATCCAGAAAGGGCATCAGATGGATGTAGTTGACGTTGCTTTTCCGAATGTAGTCCAGCTTCTCCCGGACGCCGTTGATGGTTCCGCCGAAATTATCGATGTAGAGCATCATGCCCAGCAGGTCGTTGCGGCGATACCAGTCGGGATCAGCCTCCCGGCTGCGGTCGATGGCCTTCAGATCGGCGCTGCGCTCTTCGTAAAAACCGCGAAGCCGCTCCACCAGCTCATAGAACATGGACCCGTTGTTGTAAAGCTCCATATACAGCCAGCGCAGCTCGTCGTGATGGATGCGCAGTCTCTGTTCGAATTCATGCATATCGATGACCTCCTTTTGAAAGATCAGGCAGAGCCGGGGGGCGGCTCTGCCTGTGGGATGATTACTTCTTAGCCTCGTCCTCGCGCCACAGCAGCCAGGTCAGGCCGAAGGCAACCACGAAGGAGACAGCCAGCACCAGGGTATACTGCAGGGCATAGTCCATGGTGATCAGGTAGCCGGGGAAGCCGGTGACGCCGTAGCCCTTGGCACCGACGTGCAGCAGAGCACCGACCAGAGAACCGGCAGCACCGCCGGCGATGCCGCACAGCAGGGGCTTGACCATACGCAGGTTGATGCCGAAGATGGCAGGCTCGGTGATGCCCAGAGCGGCGGACAGGGCGGAGGGGATGGCGATGGCCTTGGTCTTGGCATTGCGGGCCTTCAGGCCGACGGCCAGACAGGCAGCGCCCTGAGCGAAGTTGGCGGCGGATGCGATGGGCATCCAGATGTTCAGACCGCCCTCGGAAGCCAGCATACCGGCCTCGATGACGTTATACATATGATGGATGCCGGAGACAACGGTCAGGGGGTACACAGCACCCATGATGGTGGCGCCGATGCCGTAGCCCACGGTGACGATCCAGCTGGCGAAGTTCAGGATGTAAGTCTCAGCAGTGGAGAAGATGGGGCCGATGACGATCAGAGTGATGAAAGCGGTGGCCAGAACGGTGGCCAGAGGGGTGACGAACAGGTCGATCATCTCGGGAACCTGCTTGTGGAGCCAGCCCTCGATCTTGCTCATGAGCCACACGGCGATGATGACAGGGATGACGTGGCCCTGATAGCCCACCTGATTGATGGTGACTGCGAAGTCGCCCAGGTTGAACAGCGTCCAGACGGGGATCTCCTCCAGACCGCCAACGCTCCATGCGTTGATCAGGTTGGGGTGGATCATGATCATGCCGATGACCGCACCCAGATACACGTTTCCGCCGAAGACCTTGGCAGCGGAGGTGGCGATCAGGACGGGCAGGAACACGAAGGCGGTGTTGGCGAACAGGTCAAGAACGGCGAACCAATCGCTGCCGCCGAAGCTGGGGATGGCCTTGGCCAGAGCCTCGACCAGGCCCATCATCAGACCGGAAGCCACGATGGCAGGCAGGATGGGAACAAAGACGTCGCCCATAGCCTTAATCATCCGCTTGTAGATGGGCTGCTTGGCAGCGGCAGCGGCCTTGACCTCGTCCTTGGTGGCGGCGGTCATGCCGGAGATGGTCAGGAACTCGTCGTAGACCTTGTTGACGGTGCCGGTGCCGATGATCAGCTGGAGCTGACCGTTGCTCTCGAAGACGCCCTTGACGCCGTCGATGTTCTCCAGGGCGTTCAGATCCACCTTGGAGTTGTCCACGGTAACCAGACGCAGGCGAGTCGCACAATGTGCGGCGCTGACCAGGTTCTCGCGGCCGCCAAGAGTCTCGAAAATCTCTTTGGCGCAGTTTGCGTAATTCAGTGCCATAAATTCCTCCTAAAAATAAGCCGCTTTGCGGCAAAATTAACGTCTTTGAGGGGGTGGTTCCTTCCCGGCAGCAGAGGGGGGAGCTGCCGGGAGAAACCGAAAAAAGAGAAGAGGTGGAAAAACAATCAATCAAAAAGGCCGTTTCTGGCAAAAGAGATATACAGGCCATCCGCATCTACGGCGGGACAGATCTCATCAGCCATTGCTTTCAGGGTCTCGGAACCATTTCCCATAACAACGCTGTGACCGACCGTCTCGATCATCTCCTTATCATTCATGCTGTCGCCATAGCCGAAGGTATCGCTTACGGGGATGCCGTAATGGTCACAGACCCGGCGAACGGCCTGTCCCTTGTCGAAGCAGCGCAGAACCATCTCGCCGTTGACATAGCCGTGGGTCATGTCATCCTGAATGACGATGGCGAAGTCCTGCTCCAAAATCCGGACAGGCTCCGCAAGCTGCTCCCGGCGCTCGCACATGAGTACCATCTTGTAGATGGGAGTACCCTGGTACTCAGACATGGGCAGGATCCCCAGATCCTTCTCAATCTGCTCCCGCCAGCGAAGAACCTCGGAATTGCTCTCGCGCTGAGCCTTCTCCCGGAGGAATTCCTTGAATCCTTCATCGGTGTAGGAGCGGTCCCGGCATTCGACAGTGCGGAACACGCCGTTCTTTTCCAGAACCTCCATGGCGGTTTTCTGTTGCCCGGCGGTCATGGGGCAGTCATAGATGACTGTATTGCCGCAGGTGATGTAGCCGCCGGAGCTGCCCACCACGCCGTCGAAACCGAATTGCAGCAGCGGCTTGAGCATTCCAAGATTCCGGCCGGTGCAAAGAAACACCAGATTTCCGGCAGAGCGTGCTTTCTTGATCGCTTCCAGAGCAGAAGCAGGGGGGACATTGCTGCCGGGTTGGCAGAGTGTTCCGTCAATGTCCAGGAAAATAATCTTCTTTCCCATGGTGATCCCTCCAAAAGAACTGTCGTGATATATCCATCGATCCGATGGATATGTTGTTAAATATGCATAAGGAAGTAAAAATTCTATTGTTTATATGGCATAATAACTTGGTATTTTCTTCCTTGTATGTTGCGGTTTTTCCTTCGTTGTGATAGGATTATATCATCGATATGTCGAAAAGTGTTAGAATGATACATCCAAATCAATGCAACTAAATCTCCAGGAAAGGGGAGACATTATGGCGGTTTTGTCCTATGACAGATATGATGACCAGGGTAAGGAACTGCGAGAGCATGGTACCACAGCCTTTCCCGTTGCAATTTACAGCGGTGATTGGACGGATGGGGGCGTTCAGCTGCACTGGCACGACGAACTGGAAGCCGGTTTTGTCACTGCCGGTTCCGTATTGATGTATGTTGGAAAAGAGAAGATCACCCTGAGCAAGGGAGACGGATTCTTCATCAACAGCGGCATTCCCCATGCGTTTCTTGCGGCGGACGAAGAGGAAGCCAAGCAGAAATCTTTGGTTTTTGACCCGATCCTCATCGGCGGACGTTTCGACAGCGTATTCTGGCAGAGCTATGTTCAGCCGGTAGCAACAGCGACCTCTATGCCGTGGTTCACGTTTGACCGGGGAATCTCATGGCACAAGGATGCCATTCGGGCCATTGAGAGCGCGTGGCGGTGCTGCCAGCAGGCGGAGTCAGAATTCGAGCTGGATGTCCGACATGCACTGTCGCATCTGATCGCACTTCTGAAGCGTCACCTTCCCGTGGAACAACCTACCCAGGCCAGAAAGATCTCGCGGGATAACGAACGCATCAAAATCATGATGCGTTACATACAGGATCATTTCTCGGAACAGATGACCACCAATGAGATTGCGGCCAGTGCAATGATCAGTCCAAGCGAATGTCTGCGCTGCTTCCATAACACCATCGGCATTACACCCATTCAGTACACAAAGTACTACCGCGTCCAGCGGGCCGCCGACCAGCTCCAGGCCACAGATCGGAAGATCGCAGACATCGGTACCGATTGCGGTTTCCAGGAAATGAGCTATTTTGCAAAGGCTTTCAGGGAAATCATGGGGACGACCCCCAGCGAGTACCGAAAAAAACATCAGCTTAGCCCGGCTTCGCAATAACAGACAACCTCCGGCGCATATGTCAGAGCGCCGGAGGTATGTTTATCCATTTGCGATATAGTAAGGAAAAAATGGAAAGGTTGGAATGCGATATGGAGATCCGCTTGGCTGTGGCAAAGGACAAAAAGAAAATCCTGGAATATGACTGCCACATTACATTCTGCTGGAGATGCCTACAAAATCCGGTTGAGGGACATCGACTGCCTCTGCGGTAGTATTACTGGATAAACACACCACAACCTATTGACAAATATCGATATGTCTGTTATTATATCGATGATCATCAATGGGAGGTGAGCGAATGGACATGACCGAAAAGAAAATGGCTTCTGTTTTTAAGGCGCTTGGTGACGAGAACCGGATCCGGATCATGAAGCTGCTCCGCACCGGAGAGAAATGTGCCTGCAAGCTACTGGAAGAAATGAACATCAGCCAGTCCACCTTGTCCCATCACATGAAGATTCTCTGCGACTCTGAGATCGTCATTGGTCGGAAGGAAGGTAAGTGGATGCACTACTCCATTTCTACCGAAGGAAGTCAGATCGCAAGAGATTGTCTGAAGGATCTGACCACAATCAACTGTACCTGTGAAACTAAGTCGTGCTGCGAAAAGTAAGCCTGTTTTTCTATGCACGGCTTACCTTAAAGAGCATATATCGACATATGTAAATATTACGATATTTGAAAGGAGTATTATTTATGCAAGCATTGAAAACTGCCTGGGATTTTGTTCAGACAGAGGTCTTGGGCATGCAGTGGCTGAACCGCCTGATGGGCAACATCGTGGAGACTATGGGGCTTGATCCTACCAGTCGCATAGGTGGCAGCATTCAGTTTTTCTTCTACGATGTGATCAAGATCATGGTTCTG
>JAZRCV010000157.1:0-32736 GCA_045659925.1 Faecousia sp. | reverse complement strand
GAATGGCAGGTCCAGCCCCATTCCCGCAGCCAAAAACAGCAGGATTGATCGTAGGGGCGGATATCATCCGCCCGAAAAAGGTTACGAATTCGCCGATAGTCCCGATATAAACGCAACATTTCCCGCCGGAACGGCACGCAGGCCGTCCCCTACATTTATATTAATATCACGAACCTGTTGAAAAAAATAGGGGCTGTGGTCCGGAATTTCCCTGGTCTCAGGCCGGGTTGTTGTTTATTCAAATGCCCATTCGCCGTTTCGGAAAATGGGGATGGTCTCGCCGTCTTCGGTTTCCGCGTCGATGTTCAGGCCCTCGTAGCCAATCATGAAATCTTCGTGCACCATGGAATCGTTCACGCCAAGGGCGCGGCATTCTTCCAAAGTGCGGTGTTCAAAATCTTCGATGGTGTCCGCAAAGCCCATGCCCAGAGCCAGATGGCAGGCGGCATTTTCGTCGAACAGGGTGTTGAGGAACATGAAGCCCATTTCGCTGATGGGGGAGCTGTTGGGCACTAAGGCGCATTCGCCAAGGTAGGCGCTGCCTTCGTCCATGCCGATGAGGCGGCCCAGGAGTTCTTCGTTGGCTTCCGCGTGCCATTCCACCGCCTTGCCCTCGGAGAAGCGGATCCAGAAGCCATCAATGAGCTGGCCCTGATAGGAAAGGGGCTTGGTGGCATACACGATGCCCTCTGCCTTGCCCCGCATGGGGGTGATGAAGCATTCCTCCGAGGGAATATTGGGGTTAAACACGATGTTCTGCAGGCTCTTTTCGCTGCCACCGGAGAATTTTGCCTCCGGGATCATGCCCACCCGCAGATCCGTGCCGTTGTCCCCATAATAATGAAGGGAGCGGAGCTTGCGCTGGTTGAGATAGTCGCAGCGGCTGTGAAGGGTGCGGTTGTGTTCCTCCCAAGCCATGGCGGGGTCGTCCCCGTCTGCCCGGGCGGCTTTCAGGATGGCGTCCCACAGGGCCTTTTCAGCACTGCTGGCTCTGAGGCCGGGGAACAGCTTCTTCGCCCAGGCCTTGCCGGGGACGGCGGCGATGCACCACTGGTAGCGGTTTTCGATTTTGTCCCGATAGGGCTTGATGATGGGATAGCGGTCGGCCTGGGCTTTCGCCAGCTTTTCCTGGTTCACGCCCTTGAGGCCATCGGGGTCATCGGAGAGGAGGTAAATCCGGCAGGGCAGCGCATCCACATAGTGCTGCCAGCGGGCTTTTTGTTCCTCCGTCACCGTGCCAAGGGTCTTGGCGCTCTGGTGGCGCACATGGAGCTTGGTGAGGCTCTGGTATTCCCAGTCCACCGTCACCTTGGCAGCCCCCGCCCGGTAGGCTTCCTCCACCACCATGGCCACAAATTCCGGCTGATCCAGCCCGGCGGCAATATAAACCTCCTGGCCCTTGCGCACATTTACCCCGGTACGGACAATGAGGCGGGCATAATTTCTAAGGGTCGTCTTTTTCAAAAGGGTTTCCTCCTTGTTAGCAGCATGCCCCTACATTCACAGAAGAGAGTCTCTTAAAAGAATGCAGGCAATGGTGTGTTCCTGCGATTATTTTACCAAAGAGGCGGTAGCTTTACAACCAATCGCGGGATTTTTTATTTCTCCGGCCTCATAATGGGGGCACAGCGCAATACAAAGGAGGAACATGGATTGTCTAAGCAAGAAAATCGCGGTTTTATGGAATCCCATCGGGTGATGCAGCTTCCGGTAGGGTCGATCCGGCCGAACCCTTCCCAGCCGAGGCGGATCTTTGAGGAAAACGGCCTGCAGGAGCTGGCCCACAGCATTGCCAATTTCGGCATCCTGCAGCCATTGACGGTACGGCGCCGTCCGGACGGGTATGAGCTGGTGGCGGGCGAGCGGCGGCTGCGGGCGGCAAAGCTGGCGGGGCTGCCCATGGTGCCCTGCATCCTGATGCGGCTGGATGAGGCACAGTCCGGCATCGTGGCACTGGTGGAAAACCTGCAAAGGCGGGATCTTGATTATATTGAAGAGGCGGAGGGGATCGCCCGGCTGATGCGGCTGTACGGCCTTTCCCAGGAGCAGGCCGCCCTGCGCATCGGCAAAAGCCAGAGCGCCGTGGCAAATAAGCTGCGGCTGCTGCGCCACACCGCCCCGGTGCGGGATGCTCTGCGGGAGCATAAGCTCTCAGAGCGGCACGCCAGAGCCTTATTAAAGCTGCCGTCAGAAACTGCCCGGCTGGAGGCCATCGAGACCATCGCCAGCAGGAACATGACGGTAGCCAATGCGGAGAGCTACATCGAGACTTTGCTTACCAAGCGCCCCCTTCGCCATGGCGGAGAGGGGGCACCCAATGTGGGGCAGTTCCTGCAGACGGTGGATCAGAGCCTAAGGCTCATGAAAAATGCCGGCCTTGCCGCCGACAGCAGCCGAAAAGAGGATGAGCGGGAGATCATTCTGACCATTCGCATCCCAAAAATGACGGGGTAGTTGTTGAGTTTGTGAAAATCGCAAAGAATTCCATACTTTTTGGTTGATTTTATCGCGGGGAGTTTGTATAATACGCATATCGATTGCCAAAAGAAGATTTGGAGGATATGCATATGCTGAAGAATACCGAAAAAACGATGGAAAAGATCGTTGCCCTGTGTAAGGGTCGCGGCATTACCTTTGCCGGCTCCGAGATCTACGGCGGCCTGGCCAACACTTGGGACTATGGCCCCCTTGGCGTCGAACTGAAGAACAACGTCAAGAAGGCATGGTGGAAGAAGTTCGTGCAGGAAAACCCCTATAACGTGGGTCAGGACTCCGCCATCCTTATGAACCCCCAGACCTGGGTGGCTTCCGGCCATCTGGGCGGCTTCTCCGATCCCCTCATGGACTGCAAGGAGTGCAAAGAGCGCTTCCGTGCCGACAAGCTGATCGAAGACTACTGCGAAAAGGAAGGCGTCCTGCTGGACAAGCCCATCGACGCTTTCTCTCAGGCTGAAATGGCTGCCTTCGTGGAAGAGCATCAGGTTCCCTGCCCCACCTGCGGCAAGCACAATTTCACCGACATCCGTCAGTTCAACCTGATGTTCAAGACCTTCCAGGGTGTCACCGAGGATGCAAAGAACACCGTCTACCTGCGCCCCGAAACCGCACAGGGCATCTTCGTCAACTTCAATAACATCCAGCGCACCACCCGCCGCAAGCTGCCCTTCGGCGTTTGCCAGGTTGGTAAGTCCTTCCGTAACGAGATCACCCCGGGCAACTTCACCTTCCGTACCCGTGAGTTCGAGCAGATGGAGCTTGAGTTCTTCTGCGAACCCGGCACCGATCTGGAGTGGTTCGCCTACTGGCGCGGCTTCTGCCGTGACTGGCTGCTGGGCCTGAGCATGAAGGAAGAGAATCTGCGCCTGCGTGACCACTCTCCCGAAGAACTGTGCTTCTACTCCAAGGCTACCACTGACTTCGAGTTCATGTTCCCCTTCGGCTGGGGCGAACTGTGGGGCGTGGCTGACCGTACCGACTACGACCTGAGCCAGCATCAGAAGACCTCCGGCGTAGACATGACCTACTACGATCAGGCCAAGAACGAGCACTATATCCCCTACGTCATTGAGCCTTCTCTGGGTGCTGACCGTGTGGTTCTGGCATTCCTGGTGGAAGCTTATGACGAAGAAGTCGTTGGTCAGGACAAGAATGGCAAGGACGATGTCCGTGTTGTCATGCACCTGCACCACGCTCTGGCTCCCTACAAGGCAGCCGTTCTGCCCCTGAGCAAGAAGCTCAGCCCCAAGGCAGAGGAAATCTACCACATGCTCCAGAAGGACTTCATGGTAGACTTCGACGACGCCGGCTCCATCGGCAAGCGCTATCGCCGCGAAGACGAGATCGGCACCCCCTACTGCATCACCGTGGACTTCGAGACCGTGGGCGATCCCGAAAAGGGCATCGAGGCTGACAACTCCGTCACCGTCCGCGACCGCGACACCATGGAACAGGTCCGCATCCCCATCAGCGAACTCAAGAGCTGGCTCACCGAAAAGCTGGCATATTAATCTCAATAAATATTTGGAGCAGCGTGGAATCCCACGCTGCTCCTTTTCATTATAAATGAATGTAGGGGACGGGTCTCCCGTCCCTAAAAGCCCAATTTCACAATGGAATCATTTGGGCCGGGAAACCCGGCCCCTACGGTGAGACCTGTTAGATTTTGCAGCGCACTCCATCTGTGGATGTAGGGGCGATCATTGATCGCCCGGCAGGAAATGTTGCGTTTACATGGTGGCTCCCGGCGAATTCGCAATATTTCCACGGCGGTAGCAAGCCCCTGCCCTACATTGATATCTGACAGTTGTTGCGGAAAACCTACCTACGGAACAATAATCATAGCAAAAGCAGCACGGGGTTCCGTGCTGCTTTGTTCTATGCATTAAAGGGCATACCCGCTTTTTTCTACGATTTTCCGCAGCTCTTCCAGGCTGGGGCGTTTGCACAGGGCGGTATTGTTTTTGATGTTATTGAAGTTGTCCACGAAGAATCTGTAGTTTTCCGGGTCCTGGGCTTCCCAGATGACGAAGCCTCTTCTGTCGTCTTCGGTTTTGAGGGCGGCGGAGTAGAGGTCTACCTTTACATGGTTATAGCGGCTTGCCTCCCCGATGTACTCCACATTGAAAATGCCGAAGGGCATGCTGGTCTTCATCAGGTGGAAGAAAAACAGCTTGGGGCGGGATTTCCAGCGCTTTGCATAGATGGTATCGCCGGAGAAATTACGGTACAAGGTGGCCAGGGCACTGTAGAGGGCGTCTGCACAGGAGCCTGCTTTGCGGTTTGCGATTTTGGTTTCCAGATCCTTTACATTATATTTATTGGGTTCGGTGAGAATCAGCTCCACCGTGGCTTCCGTTTCCGTCATGATTTTGGCAATGGCGTCGGAAAGGAGAATGTCGCTGGAGGCAATGTGGCCGATCTCCGCCATCTCCGGATTGATGATCAGATTGCTGGCAAAATTCATGATGCGGATAAACCGAATCTGCCGATACAGGCCATCTGTGATATGCAGCCGGTCATCATTGGAGGAAACCTCATGAATCTTCTTTCTCGGCAGCATCAGAACATTGCAGTCCTCCGCTTTCGGGAAGGGCACTTCCGACGGCAGCTTTGCCAGCCAGTTTCTCAGCTCGATCTCGCCGCTGTTGCTTCTGCCCTCGCTGAAGTCGATGTAGGTCAGGCCGGACAGGTCTGTGGGGAGCTTCACATCCCCGCACTTGATGATGATGGAGCGGGTTCTGCCCAGCTTACCCATGAAAAGGCCGTGCTCAAAGATCACATTGTCCCTGGGTGCGCCCACCTCTGTGTCCCGGAACCAGACCTTGTCATCCCCTGTGCAGATGAAAATGGCAGCGCCGATGTGTTCCTTCTCCACCATTTCTTCCAGGGTTTCCAGGGTGAACTTACCCGCCGCAAAGGGAGAGGGGCGCTGATCCCACCGGATGGGGGTTTTTCCACAGTCCTCCACAATTCCGGCAATCTTCAGCAGCAGTTCCCTTGCCTCGCCGGAGCTTCCAATAAAAACATTCATCTTGTCTCCCTCCAATCTCTGTCGGTTCGGGTGTCCTCTTCCTGCAATGATTGTCAGTTTTTATACAATTATGATACCATACCCACATGGATTGTCAATGCTTTTCGGCTTCCGAAGTGATTACCCGCAAATAGGTTGCGAATTCGCCGGAACCTTCAATAGAAACATCGTCTTTTCTGCCGGACACCCCGGAGGGGTGTCCCTACGAATCATCTCCGGCCCCGCCTATAAAATAAAAAATGGCAGATCCCGGTTTGGGGATCTGCCATTGATGTTTTTAAACGCCTTCGTACAGGGGGTACTTTTCGCACAGGGCGGAGACGGCGGCGAGGATATCCTGCTGGCTGGCTTCGTAATCGAAGACGGTGCGGCAGATGAGGCTGCCCAGCACCTTGATGTCCTCTTCCTTGAGGCCGCGGGTGGTGACGGCGGGGGTGCCGACGCGGATGCCGGAGGTTTCGCGGGGGCTGCGGGTATCGCCGGGCACCATGTTCTTATTGACGGTGATGCGGACGCTGTCCAGACGCTCTTCCAGCTCACGGCCGCTGATGGCCTGATTCTTCAGATCAAGGAGCAGCAGATGGTTGTCGGTGCCGCCGGAGACCAGATCGATGCCGCCGGAGAGCAGGGTTTCACCCAGCACCTTGGCATTGCGGACTACCTGTGCCTGATATTCGGCAAATTCGGGTCTCAATGCTTCGCCCAGAGCAACGGCCTTAGCGGCGATGACGTGCATCAGGGGGCCGCCCTGGGAGCCGGGGAATATGGCGCTGTTGACCTTCTTGGCGATGTCGGCATCGTTGGAGAGGATGATGCCGCCGCGGGGGCCACGGAGGGTCTTGTGGGTGGTGGTGGCGACCACATCGGCATAGGGCATGGGGGACATATGCTGGCCCGCTGCCACGAGGCCTGCGATATGGGCCATGTCTACAAACAGGTAAGCGCCCACTTCGTCGGCGATCTCGCGGAAGATCTTGAAATCAATGGCGCGGGGATAGGCGGAGGCGCCTGCGATGATCATCTTGGGATGATTCTCCAGAGCCTGCTTGCGGAGGTTTTCATAGTCGATCATACCGGTCTGCTCGTTGACGCGGTAGGAAACGATATTATAGAGCTTGCCGGAGAAGGAAACGGGGCTGCCGTGGGTCAGGTGGCCGCCGTTGGCAAGATCCATGCCCAGAACGGTGTCGCCGGGCTTGCACAGGGCCATGTAGACGGCGCAGTTGGCCTGAGAGCCACTGTGGGCCTGGACGTTGGCATAGTTTGCGCCGAACAGCTGCTTGGCACGCTCGATGCAGATGTTCTCTGCGATGTCCACATGCTCACAGCCGCCGTAGTAACGGCGTCCGGGATAGCCTTCGGCATATTTATTGGTCAGAACAGAGCTCATGGCAGCCATGACTGCAGGGCTGACCAGATTTTCAGAGGCAATCAGCTCCAGATTATTGCGCTGACGCTTGAGTTCGAGGTTGATGACCTCCGCGATATCGGGGTCCTGTGCAGCAACGAGACGGATGGCTTCTTCTACCATGATTTTGGGTCTCCTTTATTACAATAGTCATTTACATCATACCATGTTACCATATTAGGCGCAATGCCCAATATTTGACAAAAAAATCAGCATCTTTAACCAAAACTTTGCCGTTTTAAGCAGGGGATATTTTAAGAATCAGCTGCATAGGATGCTATGCGGGCAAAAGGTAACCGGTCTCACCGTAGGGGCGATCTGTGATCGCCCGCGTAAATGTTGCGACTTCGCCGGGAACCAACGCAAAACGCAGCCTATCCTGCCGGGCGACCACAGGTCGCCCCTACAACCGTAATTATGGCTTTGTGTATAAACTGTCAGGTTTGATCGTAGGGGCGATCTGTGATCGCCCGAAAAAGGTTACGAATTCGCCGAAGACTACATAAAATCGCAACATCTTCTGCGCGGGCGGCTGATAGCCGCCCCTACATTCAAAATTTAGGTGCTTTGCAAAGGGGGTAACAACATGGGAAACCGGATCGCGGATTTGCGGTGCAAGGAGGTGGTGAACATCTCCGATGGGGCGCGGCTTGGCTTTGTGTGCGATGTGGAGGTGGAGCTGAACTGCGGACGGGTGACGGCGCTTTTGGTGCCGGGGCCTTGCCGGGTTCTGGGGCTGTTCTGGCGGGAGTGCGACTATCTCATCCCCTGGAGCTGCATTCGGCGCATCGGAGAGGACATTATTTTGGTGGATGTGGTGCTGGACAGCGCCAAAACCCCCAGACCCCGCCGCTGGCCGTAAAAAAATTTAAAAAAGTTTGCAAATTCCCGAGAAAACCTCTTGCAAAATGGGAAAACTTCCGTTATAATGTACTGCGCTGTGCTATGCGCAGACATTCTAAACCACACACCCGAGGATCTTTCCGCTGCGGTGCCGCAGCGCGGTTGGCGGAGGAAATGACACGGGTGGAGGTAAAAACAAAAAAGGAGATTTTAAAAATGGCAGTTGTATCTATGAAGCAGTTGCTGGAAGCTGGCGTGCACTTCGGTCACCAGACCCGCCGCTGGAACCCCAAGATGTCCCAGTACATCTACACCGAGAGAAATGGTATCTATATCATTGACCTCCAGAAGACCGTGAAGAAGCTGGAAGAAGCTTATTCCTTCATCCGTGAGCTGGCAGCCAACGGCGAGTCCGTTCTGTTCGTCGGCACCAAGAAGCAGGCTCAGGACGCCATCAAGGAAGAGTCCGAAAAGGTCGGCCAGTTCTATGTGAACGCAAGATGGCTCGGCGGCATGCTGACCAACTTCAAGACCATGCGTACCCGTATCGACCGTCTGGCTCAGCTGAGAAAGATGGAAGCTGACGGCACCTTCGCTATGCTCCCCAAGAAGGAAGTCATCAAGCATCAGGGCGAAATCGCCAAGCTGGAAAAGTACCTCGGCGGCGTTAAGGAAATGAAGAGACTTCCCGGCGCTCTGTTCGTTGTCGACCCCCGCAAGGAAAGAAACGCTATTGCTGAAGCTCGCAAGCTGCACATCCCCATCGTCGCTATCGTTGACACCAACTGCGATCCCGACGAAGTCGACTATGTTATCCCCGGCAACGATGACGCTATCCGCGCCATCCGCCTGATCGCTGCTACCATGGCCAACGCTGTCACCGAAGGCCGTCAGGGCGAAGTCCTCACCGAGGCCGCTCCCGCTGCTCCCGCTGCGGAATAATTGATAATCCGTGCCCCAAGGGCACTTTCAAAAGATCATAATTAGGAGGATATTACCATGGCATTTACTGCTGCTGATGTTAAGAAACTGCGTGAAATGACCAATGTCGGCATGATGGACTGCAAGAAGGCTCTTGTTGAGAACGATGGCGACATGGACAAGGCTGTTGAATGGCCCCGCGAAAAGGGCCTGGCCAAGGCTGCTAAGAAGTCCACCCGTATCGCTGCTGAAGGCATGGCTTACGCCACTGTCGAGAACGGCGTTGGTGTTGTTGTTGAAGTCAACATCGAAACCGACTTCGCTTCCAAGACTCCCATGTTCGTTGATTTCGTTAAGGATGTCGCTAAGGTCGTCGTTGAGAACGCTCCCGCCGACATGGAAGCCCTCAAGGCTTGCAAGTATCCCGAATCCGAACTGACCGTTGCTGAAATGATCCCCGAGAAGGTCATGGTCATCGGCGAAAACCTGCAGATCCGCCGTTTCGCTCGCTTCACCGAAAACACCTCCGTGTCTTATGTACACGCAGGCGGCAAGATCGGCGTTCTGGTTAACCTGAAGGTCTCCGAAGGCATCGACGCTACCGTCGTTGGCAAGGACGTTGCTATGCAGATCGCTGCTCTGAACCCCAGATTCTGGGACAAGAGCGATGTCTCCGAATCCGTTCTGGAAGAAGAGAAGAAGATCCTGGTTGCTCAGATGGACAACGATCCCAAGATGGCTTCCAAGCCCCAGCAGGTCAAGGAAAAGATCGCTGCCGGCAAGATCAACAAGTTCTACGAAGAGAACTGCCTCCTGCAGCAGGCCTTTGTTAAGGACGGCGGCATGAGCGTTGAGCAGTATATCGCTTCCAGCGCCAAGGCTCTGGGCGGCACCATCGAATTCGTCGACGCAGTTCGCTTCGAAAAGGGCGAAGGCATCGAAAAGAAGCAGGAAGACTTCGCTGCCGAAGTCGCTGCACAGATGGCTGGCAAGTAATTTTTCAATAAGTAAGGCGTGCACCATACGGTGCACGCCTTTTTTTATTGCGGACAATCTTTATCTTTTGCTCCGCGATTATTCTACGCAAAAGCGCATCAGCATGGTGGCGATTTCGCTGCGTTTGGCACTTGACAGAGGATTGAGGTAAACTTCCGTGTCTTTGAGCTGTCCGGCGAGAATGCCGGAGGCTTTGGCCCATTGCACACCCTCCAATGCCCAGGGGCTGATGGATTTAGCATCCGGGAAGGCGGAGACATTGCTCCGCGCCCCATCATCCAGACCGTAGTGCTTTGCAAAGCGCAGGAGGATGGTGGCGATCTGCTCCCGGGTCACCGGATCGTTGGGGGCAAAGCGGGAGGCGGATACCCCCTGCACAATGCCCTGCTCTGCCGCCCAGTCGACAGCTTTGCCATACCAGCTTCCCGGGGTCACATCTTCAAAGGCATTCCTACCCTGTGCCTCCGGGCAGCCTGCCAGCCGCCAGAGCACCGTCACCAGCATGGCCCGGGAGGTGGTATCCTCCGGGGCGAAGCGGGTATCCGATACGCCGCTCATAAGTCCCATGTGGTAAACATAGCACACCGCATCGTAATACCACCGGGTTTCTTCCACATCCGCGAAAGGCGTGCCCATGGCGGTGAATATGCTCTCATAGGCATAGCCCCTTTCCCGGCAGAAGCTTTCTGCATAGGAGCCGGGGTAGACAAGGAGGGAATAGTAAGATTGATACCCGATCAGTTGGTCGTGGATCGTTGTCACGGTGGGAGGAATGGTGATGGACTGGCCGCTGTAGAACAGGGGGATAAAGTCTGTCAAATCGATTTCTGTAACGGGGATTCCATCGATATATGCCGGAATGACGGTGTCGCAATTGGTTTGGGCTCCGGTAATGGCGGCGCTGTTGTTCGTGGCGGCGTAATCCATGCCAGCATATGTGCCGTAGGTTTTGCCATCGGCGTCCTCCCGCCGAATCAGATTGGCATTTTCCCGCAGTGCTGTCACGGCGGCAGCACTGCCCTCATAGGCATAGACCGTCGGTGCGGATGTGCCGGAATTGTTGGCTGTAAATACATGCAGCCCCAGCGTTGTCAGAGATGCGGGCAGGGTGAGAAGCGTATCCTCGGAGAGGGTGCAAAGGGCATATTCCTGAAGCTCCTTTACGCCTTCGCTTACAAAGATGGAGTGAAGACTGCTGTAGTAAAAGGCGTAAGCGCCGATCCGTTCCACCGAAGATGGGATCACCACATGATAAAGACTGGTGCTGCCGGTAACGGAGGAGCGGCAGTTGGGGCCAATGACGGTCACGGGGCATCCGTCTACGGTTTCCGGAATATACAAGGTGCCGGAGATCCCCGGAGGAACATAGATCAGCTCTGCTTCCCCTTTATGGAGCCAGTAGGTCAGGCCGTCCTTTTGCACGGTTCTGTGGCTGCTGTCTGTATCCGTCAGGTCGATGGGAATATGCTCATTCTGCAGGGCATAGCGGTGGGCTGCGGAATAGGCCTTTGCACGAAGGGTTATGCACTCAAAAGCCATCGGGCCGATCCATTCCACACCTTCCGGGATAGAGATACTGCCCCGGAGCTTATCGCAGCCCGCAAAGGCGTAAGCCTCGATAAATCGAAGGCTTTCCGGCAGGGTTAGGGAGGTGATCAGGGGATTATACTGAAACGCCCCTTGGGCAATGCCCACCACGGGGTTTCCCTCCAGCACCTCCGGCAGCACCAGATCACCGTAGGCACCGTAAGCCCCGGTGATCCATGCCCCGTCCTCCCGGAGTTCATAAGTCAACTCCGTCTCCGCCGCCAAGACCGGCATGGCAAAGCACAACAGTGCCAGAGTGAGGCACAGAATCAGAAGTCGCTTCCATGTTTTCATTGGAGTTCTCCTTTCGGAAGGTAGGGAACGGCCTGCGTGCTGTTCCAGCGAGAAATATTGCGTTTATATGGAGGTTTTGGCGAATTCGCAACCTTTACGCGGGCGTGCAATGCACGCCCCTACATTCACAGAATCAGCCTGTTCAGAGAATGTAGGGGCGACCATTGGTCGCCCGGCAGGAAAGGTTGCGTTTTTATGATGATTTTCGGCGAAAACGAAATATTTTGCGGGCGGATGATGGCCCAGGCCACCCTCTCTTGCCCCTTTGGGGCAATTCACCTTGTATCCGCCCCTACGAAAAGATACGATAGCTTATGCCTCTAACCAGGCGATATAGCGAAGCAAAATCGTTGCCATTTCTGCGCGGGTGGTGGCGCCTTTGGGGTTGAGCATGTTTTTGTCGTTGCCCTGAAGGATACCCACATCCACCGCCCACATGAGGGCGGTTTTTGCGTAATCCGACACCTTGTCTGCATCGTTGAAGCTGGTCAAGGGAGAATAGGTGGACACATCTTCCCCAAGGAGATCGCCCAGGCGGTAGAGGATGGTGGCAACCTGTTCCCTGGTCACCGGATCATCGGGGGAGAAGGTGGTGGCGGAGGTGCCGTAGACCACGCCATTTTCTGCCGCCCAATTTACCGCATCATGATACCAGGCGGCGCCGCCCACATCAAAGAAGCCAGGGAAATAATCATCCATGGGGCTGCCCTGCTGCCGCCAAAGGGTGGTGACCAGCATGGCACGGGAGGCAACCCCTTCGGGGGAGAAGGTGGTGGCAGAGGTGCCCTTTATAAGACCTGCCTGATAGCACGCCAGCACGGCATCATAGTACCATTTATGCGCTGCCACATCCGCAAAGGGCGTTCCGCCATAGGGCGTGAAGGGAATGTTATGCGCTTTTGCATAGCCCTCGGCATAGGAACCGGCAGCACCGTAGATCTGATATGTTTCGTTGGCGCCATCATAGAACAAAGGGGTGGGCAGCTGTGCCAACGCGGGGGTGGTGTAAAGGGTGTTGATATAGGTGTCGGTCAGAGCACCCGCTTCGATGTAGCGCACATACTTGCCCAAATGCAGCTCCCGATGGTGATAGAATCCCTCGAAGCGGGCATTTGCGTCAATGCCGATGACAGGATACCCATCCACTTCATCCGGAAGCCGGTCAATATAGTAACTTGTGATGTCCCCGCCTTCCGGATCATACACTGCCTCGCCAATAAAGGCCAGCAGCACAGCGCCGTCGGCGTCCTTGCGATAGATGCCGTTTTCGAAAATGTATTCTTCCCCTTCCTCCAGAGCTACGAAGGGATAGCCGTAGGTATGGGCATAAGTGTGAGCATAAGAACCGGGCCAGCCGGCAAAGGTAATCTCGCTCATTTCGCCCCGGATGCTGCTGACCGATGACGGCACATAGAGTGACTGCAGCTTCGGGCAATTATAGAAGCAGCGCACACCGATTTGATCCAGCGTTTCAGACAAACGCACGCTCTGCAGCTCCGGGCAGTCGATGACGGCAGCGCCATCCAGCGAGCGCACAGAGTCCGGCACATACAGCGAGGTGATAGGGAGATCCTGCATGGCCCTGCTGCTGATGACGGTAACGGGAACACCATCCACGGTTTCCGGAATGACCAGCTCCCGGGGGCAGTTCACCAGAACTTTGGTAAGCAGCGCACGATTGGGGAATACCTTGAAGCACATCCCGTTTTCTTCTTTTTCATACCAGCGGGGGTACACCTCCCCCGTGGCAAGGTCAGTGAAGG
The DNA here is from genome assembly GCA_045659925.1 of Faecousia sp. Taxonomy (GTDB): domain Bacteria; phylum Bacillota; class Clostridia; order Oscillospirales; family Oscillospiraceae; genus SVMC01. The sequence continues at coordinate 19,394 of JAZRCV010000157.1, read as the reverse complement.
AAATTTCAGAGCCAATGGTACAGAATTCAAACACCGGGGTGTTTGTGTAGCCATAGACCATCGCATCTTCACATCCGGCCAGATTGTAGTCCAGATAAGTAATGGTGGAGGGGAAGGTGATGGATTCCAGGCCGGCAATAAAGCTGAAAGCATTGATGCCGACCCGCTCCACTCCTTCCTCCAGCACGATCTGCCGGATCTCGCTGTTATGAAATGCCCATTCGCCGATCTCTCTGACCGTCCCGGGAATCACCAGCTTGTCCCCCTTCAGAACACCAAAGGCAAAGGAGCGGATTTCCTCCAGCCCCTCCGGCATGCTCAGGTCCAACAGCTGTACGGGAATCATGGCATTGTCACTCAGCCGCTTGAGCTCCCGGGGCAGCTTCGTCAGGTAGGTAGGAGAGGGATTGGGGACATCAAACGCATCGGTTCCGATGCTGCGCACGGTTTCCGGCAATGTGCAGATAAAGCTTTCGCCCCGGATGCTATCGGGGCCAATGTAGGTGATGGGGCAGCCGCCCAGTCGGTTCGGCACCACAAAATCCCCAACGGCTTCGCAATCCAGCAGGATTGCCTCGCCATTGTACAGCGCGTAGGTGAAATTTCCTTCTGTAACCCGCTCCAACAGGAAGGGATTGCAGGGATAGTCAGCCAGATTGAAGCGCTCTGCGTGCTCCGGATAGGTCAGGGGTGCTTCCGGATGGCTGTAGAAGGTTGCGCCCAGAGGGAATGCCGCCGGGTCGCACTGGGTTTGTTTGCCATGAATCACATAGCAAAAGAACCCGGAATCCACAAAGGCATTTTTCTCAATATAGGTGACACTTTCCGGAATAGAAACATAGCGGAGAAAGTAGCCACCGTGAAAGGCATTTTCGCCAATTTTGGTAACGGGATAGCCGCCGATGGTTTCGGGGATGGTGAGAGCATTCTGGAAATATCCAGCCTCACCCACGATGGTAGCTTCGCCATCGCTGACAGTATAGTAGAAAAGGCCCTCCTGCAGTGGTTCTGATGCCGCAGCAGGCAAAGCAATGGCCAGCAGCGCCAGCGTGAGGCACAGGAGCAGCAGATGTTTCCATGTTTTCATTGTTGTTCTCCTTATTATATAATGTAGGGAACGGCCTGCGTGCCGTTCCGGCAGGATTTTTCGGGCGATCATCAGACCCGATGGCCTCTCGTAGGGACACCCCTCCGGGGTGTCCGGCAGAAGGGGTTGCGTTTATAACGAGGGTATCGGCGAAAACGCAGCCTTTACGCGGGCGTGCAATGGCCCAGGCCACCCTCTCTTGCCCCTCCGGGGCAATTCACCTTGTGCACGCCCCTACATTCACAGAATCAGCCTGTTCGGAGGATGTAGGGGCGACCATTGGTCGCCCGGCAGAAGGGGTTGCGTTTATATCGTGGTTCCCGGCGAAATCGCAACTTTCACGCAAAAATAATTGGAATATTTTAACAATGTAGAGCGAGAAAGGTGTTAAAAATAGGGCAGGGCGGGGCCCTGCCCTATTTGGTATGGATTTTGTTACGGCTGGACGGTAACGGTGGCAAAATGCAGCCAGGTGCCGTTCAGGTTATAATAAATGTTGGCGGTGCCTTCCCGGCGGGCGGTGAAGGCGCAGACATAGCTGCCGCCGCCATCGTACACGCCCCCCACCTGCAGGACTGCGGGATTGTCGGAATACAATTCCGCCCACATGCTGCCCACGGTGACGGTGCGGCTCTCGCCCTGGGTGAAGCCAAGGCTTCCCTGGGGATAGACGGTGCCCACAGGTTCAGGTTCCGGTTCAGGTTCCGGCTGGGGTTCCGGTTCCGGCTCAGGCTCAGGCTCAGGTTCGGGCTCAGGTTCGGGCTCGGGTTCCGGTTCAGGTTCCGGTTCGGGCTCCGGCGCAGGTTCCACCTCAGGCTCAGGTGCGGGTTCGGGCACAGGTTCCGGTTCGGGAATCGATTCCGGTATGGGTTCGGGTTCGGGTTCCGGCTCGGGTGCGGGTTCCACGATTTGCGCAATTTCTGCAATTTCTTCTGCCGGGGGCATGGGCGGCGGGGTGGCGATGCCGCTTGTGGCGAATACGCTGACCAGCAGGGCAGCCAGCCCGATTCCTGCCAGCAGGCTCAGAACCGGATTGGTGCGGCTTTTTGCCAGCGCTTTGATGCGCAGGCCGGTGCTGCTGTGGGAAAAGCCCATCTGCAGATAGCCCAGCAGCCTGCGTTCTTCTGCCTGCACGAGGGCGCGGGCATAACTCTTTTTTGATCCGGTTCCCAGGGCGCGCACCGCATCTGCGTCGCAGCGCATCTCCATATCCTGAGAAGCGGTATACAGCATGACCCACACAAGGGGATTGAACCAGTGTACCGCTGCGCACAGCAGCAGGATTTCCTTATACAGCACATCAAAATGCCGCACATGGGAAATTTCGTGCTGCAGAATATGGCAATAGCTGTCGGATTCCTCCCGTATATCCCATGGGATCAGGATCACCGGGCGGAATATCCCATAGGTCAGGGGAGCATCCAGCCCTTCGAGGCTGCGAAGACAGGCATTGCGGGGGAGGGGCATCTTGCTTTCCAGGGGCAGAGAGAAACGGTAGCGCCGTCTGCCCCGCACATGGGAAATAATGCCCGCCCCAAGCACAGCGGCAGCGCCGCAAAGCCATACCCCGGTCAAAACCACGGCGGGATCAAGCTTGGGTGCTGGGGCCTGCTCCGGTGCAGCCTCGGGTTCTGCCATGGGGGCAGAGGCGGGTGCCTGCTGCACCACAGTGGTCTGCGCAGGAGAAAATACCGGGAGATTATAAACGCTCAGGGGGGATGCTACCGTAACCGGCACCAAAAGGCGCACAACGATAATAGCCCAAAGCGCAAGCCAGACTTCCCGGCGTACTCTGTGCTGTAACATCCACCGGAGCAGCACCACCACAAGGATCATGATCGCGCCGCTCAGGCTAAGTTCTATCAGATGCATGGGATCAATCGTTGGATTCCATCTGGTTCAGAAGCTCGTAAAGGCCGGTCATCTGCTCGGCGGAAAGCTTTTTGCGGCTCAGAAGGGAAGCTACCAGAAGGTCGGCGCGGTTGTGATAATTCCGGCTGACCAGTTCATCCGTCTCCCATTCGCCCACCTGCTGGCGGGAAATGGTGGAATAGCAGTGGAACTTGGGGTCCTCTCTGCGGATGTAGCCCTTTTCGATGCAGCGGGAGATGACGGTGTAGGTGGTGGTTTTGCTCCAGCCGATGATTTCGCCCAGTGCTTCTGCCAGCTCTCTTGCGGTGATGCCCTCTTTCTCCCAGATCAGGTTCATGACGCGATGTTCGGTTTCAGCAAGTCTCATGGTGTCCCTTTCCTTTCGTGTTTTATACCAAGGAAGCTCTGAATAAATCGTGCGCAGCACATGGGGGGCTTTCGTTTTCCAAATGTTCATTTGGTGCAATGCGCTTGCGATTTAACCAAAGTTTCTCCATTTTCTTCCATTTTCCACTATACCACAAGTTTCTACCTTTGTCAACTATAAATTTTTCTAATTAATTGGAGTTTTACCGGAAATGTAACAAATCGTTCACACTATCTGAATAAAAACTGCTATATTATATGGTAGAATATTATGCGCTGTTTTGAGAGGATGGGAAAACGATATGTCCAAATTTTCTGTCAAAAAACCACTGACTGTCTTTGTGGCGGTGATCGCGGTGCTGGTCCTTGGCATTGTGGCCTATTTTAAAATGACCCCGGATCTGCTGCCCAACATGGACTTCCCTTATGTGGTGGTGATGACCACTTATCCCGGTGCAAGCCCGGAGAAGGTGGAAGAAGAGCTCACCAAACCCATGGAGCAATCCATGTCCACTTTGGAGCACATCAAGGAAGTATCCTCCAATTCCTCGGAGAATGTCTCCGTGGTGATGCTGGAATTCGAGGAGTCCGTGAACATGGACACCATCGGCGTGGACATCCAGCAGGAGATCGCCACATTGTCTGCCGGCTGGGCAGATACGGTGGGCACGCCCTATGTGCTGAAGATCAATCCTTCCATGCTGCCGGTACAGGTGGCAGCCTTGTCCATGGAGGGGAAGGACACCATTGAGCTGACGGAATTCCTCAATGATACCCTGATGAACCAGCTGGAGGGCATCCCCGGCGTGGCTCGTATCTCCACCACCGGCATGGTGGAGCAGCAGCTCCATGTGGTGCTGGATCAGGATCTGATCGACCAGGCCAACGAACGCATTATGGCCGCCATCAACGGCGAACTGGACGACGCTGCGGAAGAGCTGCAGGAGCAGAAGGACGAGATGGAGTCCAGCAAGAACCAGATGAATGGCGCCCAGTCCCAGCTCAGTGCCGGCGCCGACGCCATGGTGCAGGGTCAGGCCCAGCTCAAGGAGGAAAAGGACCGCCTGACGGCGGCAAAGGCGGAAATGGAGGCGGGAAAGGCCCCCCTGGAAACCGCCGTGGAATCCCTCACGAAGCTCAACGAGCAGGTGAACACCATCACTGCCCAGAAGCAGATGGCAGAGGAAGGCCTTACCGCCCTGAAGGCCATGAAGGCACAGGGCGAGGCGCTGAATGCCATGTCCGCCGGAATCGCTGCGCTGGAAAAGCATATTGCCGAACTGGAAGCAGCTGAAACCCCGGATGCCGCCCAGATTACGGCGAAAAAAGCAGAGCTTGCCCAGTTACAGGCAGAATATGCCCAGGGTCAGGCTGCCTATAACGCCTCTCTGGCGGCTGCCGGTATGACCCCGGAGACGCTGGATGCGGGCATTGCCCAGGCCCAGTCCGGTGTGCAGGCAGCGGAGGATGCCCTTGCCCAGATCGATCAGGCATTGGCAGCCTACAACACCGACCGCAATGGCCTTTCCGGCCTGCTTGCGGAAACCAAGGGACAGCTGGATCAGCTCAACGCAGCGTTAGAGCAGATGGAATCCGGCCTTTTGTCCATGGAGGATGCAGAAATGATGCTGGAACAGCAGAAGCTCAGCGGCATCCTGCAGCTCAGCACCACCGCAGCCAAGCTGGTGGCGGGGGCTTCCTCTCTGGAAATGGCCCTGACCCAGATCGAAAGCGGTCTGGACACCATTGAAGACAGCCGGGAAACTGCCCTTCGGGAGGCTGACCTGAACAATATCATCACCATGGATATGGTGAGCCAGATCCTCACCGCCCAGAACTTTGCCATGCCCGCAGGCTATGTGGAGCAGGATGGCATCAACTATATGGTGTCCATTGGCGATGAGATCACGGAACTGGAAACCCTGCAGAATCTGCTGCTCTTCGACATGGGTATGGATGGGGTAGACCCCATCTACCTCAAGGATGTGGCCCTGGTCACCCTGACGGACAATGCGCAGGAGACTTACGCCAAGCTGGACGGTCTGGACAGCGTGATGCTGAGCTTTGAAAAGCAGAGCACCTACGCCACCGCCGAGACCACTGAGAACATCAACGCCCGCTTCCGGGAACTGGAAGCAGAATACCCCGGCCTGAAGTTCGTATCCCTGATGGATCAGGGCGACTACATCTATATGGTGGTGGAGTCCATTCTCAGCAACCTCTTCCTGGGCGCGCTGTTCTCCGTGCTGATTCTCTTCCTGTTCTTAAAGGACATCCGCCCCACCTTTATTACCCTGTGCTCCATCCCCATCAGCGTCATTTTTGCCATCGTGCTGATGTACTTCTCCGGGGTGACCCTGAATATGATCTCCCTGTCTGGCCTTGCCATTGCCGTTGGTATGCTGGTGGATAACTCCGTTGTGGTTATCGAGAATATTTACCGCCTCCGGGCCAAGGGCGCCAATGCCATTCAGGCTGCCGTGTCCGGTACGGTGCAGGTGGTGGGCGCTGTCACCGCCTCCACCCTCACCACGGTGTGCGTATTTTTGCCCATCGTATTTGTGGAGGGCATCACCCGCCAGCTCTTTACCGACCTGGCCCTGACCATGTCCTATTCCCTGCTGGCCTCTTTGATCGTCTCTCTGACTCTGGTGCCCGCCATGGCCTCCGGCATGCTCCGCAAGGAGCATAAAGTCCGGGAGGGCTTCATGGAAAAAATCTTCCTCCCCGCCTACAAAAAGGCGGTGGAATGGAGCCTGGGACATAAGGCCATTGTGCTGATTCTCTCTGCAGCACTTCTCATCGGCAGCGCTGCCGCCTGCCTGATGCGGGGCTTCATCTTCATGCCCACCATGGATTCCCCCAATATCACCGTTTCCATCACCATGCCGGAGAATGCGGATATGGAAACCGCCACCGCGCTGGCAGATGAAGCACTCTCCCGCATTGAACCCATCGAGGGCATCGAAACTGTGGGTGCCATGATGGGCGGCGGCCTTTCTCTGGGCGTCAGCAGCGGAGCTGCAAGCTATAATGTCACCGTGTATGTGACCTTGGCGGATGAAACCGCCTCCGGCGCAGCCGTGGCAAAGGAAATTGAGGCAGCCTGTGAGGGTATGGACTGCACCGTGACCGCCTCCTCCGCCATGATGGATATGAGCATGCTCACCGGCAGCGGCATTTCCATGAACATTTACGCCAACGACATGGAAACCCTGCAGAATGCCGCGAAGGAAGCTGCCTCCCTGCTGGGCGAGTTGGAAGGCATCGCAGAAGTGTCCGACGGTCTGGAGGATGCTGCCCCCGCCCTGCATGTGGCCATCGCCCGGAACGAGGCCATGAAGCACGGCCTTACCGTGGCTCAGATCTATATGGAACTGGCGGCGGGACTCACCGCCGACGGCAATGTGGCCACCTTGTATCTGGACGGTATCACCACCGATGTGATCATCGAAAAGCCCGAGGGCGCGGTGCTGAACGGCGACGAGCTGCGGGATTATGTCTTTGAAATCAAGGACAAAGAGGGTGAAATCACCGAAGTTCCCCTGAGCGACTTTGCCATAGTGGAGGAGACCACCAGTCTGGCCACCATCAGCCGCGTTGGTCAGCAGCGCTATCTGACGGTAAGCGCCCAGTTGGAAGAGGGCTATAATGTCACCCTTCTGAGCGAGCAGGCGGAGGCCGCCATGGCGGATGCAGACCTTGGCGACGGCGTCAGCTACACCTTCACCGGCGAGAATGAGGCCATTATGGAGGCCATGGAGCAGCTACTGCTCATGCTGCTGCTGGGCATCCTGCTGGTGTACCTCATCATGGTGGCCCAGTTCCAGTCCATGAAGTCCCCCTTCATCGTCATGTTCACCATTCCTCTGGCCTTCACCGGCGGCTTCCTTGCCCTGCTGGTGTGCGGCATGGAGCTGAGTGTCATTGCCATGATCGGCTTTGTCATGCTGGTGGGCATCATTGTCAACAACGGCATCGTGCTGGTGGACTACATCAATCAGCTTCGGCTGGAGGGTGTGGAACGCCGACAGGCCATCGTGGAAGCGGGCATCACCAGAATGCGCCCCATCCTGATGACCACCCTCACCACCGTGTTGGGTCAGCTGGTTCTGGCTTTCAGCAACGATATGGGCGCTGCCATGATGCGGCCCATCGCCGTGGTCAGCATCGGCGGCCTGATGTACGCCACCCTCATGACCCTCTTCGTGGTTCCCATCATCTACGATATGCTCAACAAAAAAGAACTCCGCAAGATCCGGGATGAGGATCTGGAAGTTCTGAATATCTGATATGTTTGGCGCACGGTATTTTATGCCGTGCGCCATTGTTTCACGTGAAACAGTGGGTTTTCCGCTGCTGTCAAAATGTTTCACGTGAAACATCTGCAAAAAACGCAAGATTGGATTGAAAAGCAAAAAAAATGTGGTATAATGAATCGGTATGGAACCGATAGAACAGGAGGTGCGTCATGGGAGAGATTATCGCCATTGTGAATCAAAAGGGCGGCGTGGGCAAAACCACCACCGCAGTCAATCTGACGGCAGGCCTGCACGAGGCAGGCAGCAAGGTGCTTTTGTGCGATTTTGACCCCCAGGCCAACGCCACCTCCGGCCTTGGCGTGGAAAAGCGCCGACTGAAGGCCAGCATCTATCATGTACTCACCGGCGAACGCACAGCCAAGGAAGTGATCGTAAAGACCTCCTTCGGCGATGTGCTGCCCTCCACCGGGGCATTGGCCGGAGCCGGGGTGGAGCTTGCCGCCATGGAGGATCGGGAATTTGTCCTCCGCCGGGCGTTGGCACCCCTTTGTGAGGAATACGACTACATATTCATCGACTGCCCACCCTCTTTGGAGCTGCTGACGCTGAACGGCCTTTGCGCCGCCGACAGCATTTTGGTGCCGGTGCAGTGTGAATATTTTGCCCTGGAGGGTCTTTCCGACCTGATGGGCACCCTGCGGGCGGTCAAAGCCCGGCTGAACCCGAAGCTCCATATCTTCGGCGTATTGCTCACCATGTACGACGGAAGAACCAACTTCTCTCAGCAGGTGGCGCAGGAGGTGCGCCGCCATTTCCCCGGCAAGGTATTTGCCAATGTCATTCCCCGCAACGTGCGTCTTGCCGAGGCACCCAGCCACGGCATCCCCGTGAACACCTACGACCGCCATAGCCGTGGCGCAAAGGCTTACACCCAGCTGGTGCGGGAAATTCAAAACAGGAGGCCATAACATGGCAAAAGGACTTGGAAAAGGTCTTGGAGCTCTGCTTGGGGACTTTGATGCCCCCCAGGAATCCGGCGCAGGCCGGGTGCAGCAGATCTCTATTTATAAGGTAGAGCCGAATCCGGATCAGCCCCGCCGTAGCTTCGATGAAGAAGCGCTGCAGGCCTTAGCGGATTCCATCACCGCCCACGGCATCCTGCAGCCTCTGACGGTGCGGGAGCTGCCCGGCGGCTACTATCAGATCATCGCAGGCGAACGCCGCTGGCGCGCTGCCAGAATGGCAGGTCTGCACGAGGTGCCGGTGCTGGTGATCGAAGCGGACGACCGCAAGGTGATGGAGCTGGCCCTGATTGAAAATCTGCAGCGTGAGGATCTCAACCCTCTGGAAGAGGCCAAGGGCTACCGGGTGCTCATGGAAGAATACGGCCTGAGTCAGGAAAAGGCCGCCGAACGGGTGGGTAAATCTCGCTCCGCTGTGGCCAACAGCCTGCGGCTTTTGCAGCTTTGCCCCGAGGTTCTGAGCCTTGTGGAGGATGGAACCCTCAGCGCAGGCCACGCAAGAGCCATGGTCAGCCTGCCCACGGCAAAGCTTCAGCAGCTTGCCGCCCAGAAGGTGCAGGCCCTGCGGCTTTCCGTCCGTCAGACGGAGGCCCTGTGCAAAAAGCTGATGCAGACCCCCAAGGAAGAACCTCCCCAGGTGCTTCCCACGGTGGATTATTATGCCGAGTGCGCCCGGGATCTTTCAAAGCTGCTGGGCAGAGGCACAAAGATTGTGAACGGCCGCCGCAAGGGCCGCATCGAACTGGAATACTACGGGCAGGAAGATCTGCAGCGTTTGCTGGATGCCCTGCAGGGAATTGGAGGTAATACATGAGCGAAGAAAAGAAGACACCGGAAGTATCCTTCACTCAGGAAAAACGCACCGCTCTGCTGCGGTATATGGCGATTTTGTTCGCCGTGGCCTTTGCTGCGGTGCTGCTGTCCTACCTGATTCAGGTGCGCAACTCCCAGACCACCATCACCCAGCTCAATGCCACCTCCGCCAGCGCGCTGCAGAATGCCGAGCAGCTGCAGGAGACCAACTGGGCGCTGACCCAGGAGATTGAGCGGCTGAATGAAGAGCTGGACAATGCCACCGTCGCCATTATGGAGTATCAGGAAAGCGCCGAGACGGAAAAGCTGGCTGCTTATCAGGAAGGCATGGCAAAGGGCCGGGAGGAAGGTGCCGCCCAGACCCGCAAGGCCTACACCCTGATGGCCCAGGCACTGGAGACGGAAAAGCCTGAAACCCTGAAGAAGATCCTCGATGAGCTGGAGCCCATCAAGGGCAACCTCTCCCAGGAAGCCCAGAAAGAATACGAAACCATTTTGCAGCAGTACAATGCCATGAACGGCAACGAATAAGCACAAGAATAACCCTAATTTCAACATGAGGTGACCAAATATGATTGACATCAAACGCATTAAGGACAATCCCGAAGCCGTCAAGGCTGGTTTCCACGCAAAGGAAGTGGACTGTGACGCCCTGGTAGACCGCATTCTGGAACTGGACGCAGAGCGCCGCAGCCTGATCGCCTCCACCGAGGCAAAGAAGGCAGAGCAGAACCGGGTTTCCCGGGAAATCCCCCAGCTGAAGAAGGCTGGCGAGGATGTGGCTCCCATCTTCAAGCGCATGGGCGAGCTGAAGGCAGAGATCGCAGAGAATGACGCCCGCCTGAGCGACATCGAAGCAGAGTACCGGGTCAATATGCTGAGCCTGCCCAACCTGCCCGATGAAGACCTGCTGCCCGGCGGCAAGGAGAACAATGAGACCCTGCGCTATCATGGCCAGCCCCATGTGTTCGACTTCGCACCCCAGCACCATGTGGATCTTTGCACCAATCTGGGCCTCATCGACTATGAGCGTGGCGCAAATCTGGCCGGTTCCGGCTTCTGGATCTATCGCGGCATGGGCGCCCGTCTGGAATGGGCACTGCTGAACTACTTCATGGACTGCCATCTGGCCGACGGCTATGAGATGGTCATGCTGCCCCATATGCTGGAGTACCGCTGCGGCGAGACTGCCGGCCAGTTCCCCAAGTTTGCTGACGAAGTTTACAAGATCGAGAACGCCACCGACGATCGTATGCACTTCATGCTCCCCACCGCAGAGACCGCTCTGGCTTCCCTGCACCGCGACGAGATCATGAAGGAAAGCGATCTGCCCCATAAGCTCTTTGCTTATACCCCCTGCTTCCGTCGTGAAGCCGGTTCCCATCGTGCCGACGAGCGCGGCATGGTGCGCGGCCATCAGTTCAACAAGATCGAGATGTTCCAGTACACCCTGCCCGAAAAGTCCGACGAAGCTTTCGAAGAGCTGGTCATCAAGGCTGAAAACCTGGTCAAGGGTCTGGGCTTCCACTTCCGCACCGTGAAGCTGGCAGCAGGCGACTGCTCCGCCTCCATGGCCCGCACCTATGACATCGAGATCCAGATCCCGTCCATGAACGGTTATAAGGAAGTTTCCTCCGTATCCAACGCCCGGGATTACCAGGCACGCCGCGGCAACATCCGCTTCCGCCGCGAAGCCACCGGCAAGCCCGAGTTCGTCCACACCCTCAACGGCTCCGGCCTCGCCACCTCCCGTATTTTCCCCGCTATGGTGGAGCAGAATCAGCGTGCTGACGGCTCCGTGGTGGTACCCGAAGTCCTGCGCAAGTACCTTGGCGGTCTGGAAATCATTGAGAAATAAAGAAAAGGAGAATGTCTCCCATGGCTAAAAAGAAAATGGGCGGCTTCCTGAAGGAATTCAAGGAATTTGCCATCAAGGGCAATATGTTCGATATGGCCGTTGGCGTCATTATCGGCGGCGCCTTCAAGTCCTTAGTGGATTCCCTCACCGCCAATATCATCATGCCCATCATTTCCATCTTCACCGGCGGCGTAAATTTCTCCGCATGGAAGCTCACTCTGGGCACCAAGGTGGTGGACGGCGAAACCGTAGCCAATGAGCTGCTGTTCGGCGATTTCATCAGCGCCATCATCAATTTCCTCATCATGGCCTTCGTGGTATTCCTGATGGTCAAGGCCCTCAACCGCCTGCGGGAACTGGGCAAGAAGCAGGAAGAAGAAGCTCCCGCCGCTCCCCCCGAACCCTCCAACGAGGAAAAGCTCCTCACCGAGATCCGCGACCTGCTCAAGAAGTAATACCCCCACCGGGGATGGCTCCGCCATCCCCGGATTTTTTATCCGCAAAGGCCACTTGTGTGAATGTAGGGGCGGATGCCCACATCCGCCCGCAAAATCTTGCGAATTCGCTGGAAGCCTCCATGAAAACGCAATATTTCCTGCCGGATACCCCGGAGGGGTGTCCCTACGCGTATAACGGTAGGTTTGCGCAGGCCCAACCGCAAAAACCATGTGGGGGCTGTTCAAATGGGGAAAAATGTGCTACTCTATAGGCAACACCCTTGCAAAATCAGGAGGAATCATCCATGGCATATTACTTCGACATTTTAGAAGCGCAGGAGCGGCTTTTGCGTTTCCCCAAGTTTGACCACAGCGTGGCCTGGGATCTGGGCTGCTTCATGGTGGAGCGGGCAAAGGAACAGGGCATCGTCATTGCCGTGTCCGTCCGCATGGCAAACGGCAGCATTGTATTCCAGTATTTACCGGAGGGAACCAACGCCCTGAACGAAAAATGGATGGGCAGAAAGTTCAACACCGTCAGCCTCATGGAAAGCTCTTCCCTGCGGGCCACCTTCACCATCGAGGCCAAGGGGGAGACCCTGCAGACCCATACCCTGCCCGAAGAAGACTATGCCCTTTGCGGCGGCGGTTTCCCGGTTCGGGTGCAAGGCTCCGAGGCCATTGCGGGCGTGATCCTGGCCTCCAATCTCTACCATATCACGGATCACGAATTCATTACCGATTGCCTGCGGGACTTCCTATCCTGCCCCGAGGCCCCCAGCTACCCCTATACCATCCCCGAATAACCTCAAAAAAAGACAGGGGACGGCGCTGTGTCTTGACCTTCAAGACACAGAACCGTCCCCTGTCTTTTATGCAACAAATCCGAAACAAAAGGTTGTCAAAGGTTACAAAATCGTGTATAATAGGCTTGAATATAATGGGTGCTTATGCGGCACGAAAGGATGTTTCTCTTATGAAGACACGATGGCTTGCAGCTCTTGTTGCATTTGCGCTGATATTTTCCTGTTTTGGAACCGTCGGCGCTGCCTCCACCGTCTATCGGCAGGAGGATGTGGAGCAGGAGCTTTTAGATTTGATGGCAGAATACTGCGGTACATATTGGCGAACCAATTATCTGGGCGCTATCCAGTGCAAGGGCTTTGCGGATATGATTTTTAATGAGCTCTATGGCACCCGTGGCCCCGGCCCCTATTCCGGCAACCGCTACGAGCTTCCCGAGGCAGAGTCCCGCTCCTGCATCAAGCTGGGCGTGCTCTCCCCCTCCAAGTCCAATTACGACAGCCTGAAGGCGCTGCTCTCTCAGGCTTTGCCGGGAGACTATGTGCAGTGCGTCCGCTATACCGGTACGCAGCACTCCATGATCGTGGTGGAGACTTCCGATTATGGCATCACCTTCTTCGACTGCAATCTCAAGAGCAATCTCCTGTGCGCCAGCTATACCTATAGCTGGGAAGAGGTTGCCACCTATCTCACCCGGGGCATTTCCCTCTATCGCCACGATGGCTATGTGCCCACCACGGAGCATCATGTCTATTTTGATCCCAACGGCGGCACTTGCGACACCGTCTCCAAGCCCGTATCCGTAGGCAGCGCCTATGGCCCGCTGCCCACCCCGGAACGGGAAGGCTATGTGTTTGACTACTGGTATGTGGAGGAATTCAACGCCACCACTACGCCGGTAGAAATCCGCGTCACCGAAAATTCCGTGAAGAGCGCCTACGCCAACGCCTACCTCAAGGCCCACTGGACCGTGGACGAAGGCCCCTGTGCCAGAGACGGCCACAGCTGGACAAATCCGGAGCTTGTGGCACCCACCTGTGAGCAGGATGGCTACACCAAGGAAACCTGCAGCGTCTGCAATGATACCAGAAATACCGAAATTGTCACCGCCCCCGGCCACAGCTATCAGCTGACCGCCTCCGTACCCGCCACCAATGTGGAAAACGGCAGCAACTCCTATCTGTGTGACCGCTGCGGCGATACCTATACCGAGACGATCCTCTGCGTTCTGGAGCGGTTTACGGATCTGGAAAAGAACGCCTGGTATTATCCCTATGTGCGCACCATGGTGCAGCAGTCCCTGATGAACGGCGTAAACGAGACTTCCTTCGCCCCCAACGGAACCCTGACCCGCGGCATGCTGGTCACCATTTTGTTCCGCATGCAGGGCGAGCCGGAGGCAGCACCCGCTTCCTTCACCGATGTGGAGGAGGGCAAATGGTACACCGATGCGGTGAACTGGGCCAGCGAGTGCGGCGTGGTCAACGGCTTTACGGATAACACCTTCCGTCCCAACGATCCCGTCACCCGGGAACAGGCTGCCACCATTCTCTTCCGCTATGCCCCGGTGATGGGCCGGAGCAATACCGCCCGGGCATCCCTGGATGATTTCATTGACCAGCGGGTGATCAACAGCTACGCCGTAGAGCCCGTGGAATGGGCCTATGCCTGCGGCATCCTCTCCGGTCTTCCCGACAAGACCATGCTGCCCCTGGGCTTTGCCGAGCGCAATCAGGTGGCAAAGATGCTGGTCACCTTCCTGGAAAACACGGAACCGGAGATCAGCGTGGGCTGAGGATAAGCTATGACGATTTTACAGCTTTTGGAGCTTTTGGTTCCGGAATTTTCCCAGACCATGGCCATGCTGTCCCTCTATGGCGCGGTGGCCCTGGCCCTGGTGCAGTGCTTCTTCGGCTATCGGCTGCAGCAGGCATGGTTTACGGTTCTGGTGTTTGCCGCGTCCGCCCTGCTGGGCTTTGCGGTCAGCCGGGCATTCCTGCCGGATCGGCTGTGGCTGTGCCTGCTGATCGGCCTGGGCACTGGCTTGCTGGTCAGCCTGTTCACCTATCGGCTGTGTCAGCTTGCGGCCTTTGTGGTGGCCTTTTCCAGTGTGTTCGGCGCGGTTGGCTCAGTGTTGGGGGATTTTAACCCCAATGTGTCCCTGATTCTTGCCCTGGTTCTGGGTGTGATGGCGGGCATTTTGGCGGCAAAATTCCAGTATAAGGCCGTCATCATCCTCACCAGCGTCAGCAGCGGCTGGAAAGCCGCCATGCTGCTGCGGCAGTGCGTGCCCACCCTGGAATCCACGGTGGTGCTGATCCTTGCCGCCGTCCTCATCGCGGCAGGCATGATCTTCCAATTTGCCACCGTCAGAAAAAAGAGAAGAAAATAGCATAAAATAATTACGGGGACGGCTCCAACCAAAGGAGCCGTCCCCTATTTTTACAATTTCAGCGCAGAGGCAGCTGCGTTGCAAAAACCATCAGGTCTTATCGTAGTATGCCGTTAAGACTAAAACTTTATCTCAGGACATAGCTGATTGAGGCCTTTGGGGTTGCAGCGAACCAAAGCCTCCCCTTGCTTGCAAGGGGAGGTGGGCCGCCGAAGGCGGGTCAGTGGGGATCCTACTGCACCGGCAAATTCTCCGCAGACTTGCAGCCCTTCCACGGGACGATGTGGGCATCGTCCCCTACGCGGTATGCGATTTCTCTCGTAGGGGCGGATGCCTACATCCGCCCGGCAGCAAAATGTTATGAATTCGCCGATGGTTCCGATGAAAACGCAATATGTTCCGCCAGACACCCCGGAGGGGTGTCCCTACGAGAGACCACCGGGTTTAATCGCCCGTGTAAATCGCCGGAAGAATCAAAAAAACACAAAATTTTACCGGGGCGGCCTTATTTGCCGCCCCGGTATTTGTCAGGCATTGAGCAGATTTGCAAACCGCATCAGGATGGCGGCGATCTCAGCGCGGGAGGCACTGCCGCCGGGGGAAAGGGTGGTGGGAGAGGTGCCGTTGATGATGCCTGCGGCAACCGCCCATTCCATGGAGTCCTTCGCCCAGGAGGAGACCTTTGCGCCATCCGTGTAGCCGCTCAGGTCCTTCCGCTGCCCCTGATCCAATCCCGCACCACTGGCAAAGCGGTAGATGATGGTCACAAGCTGCTCCCGGGACACAGGATCATCCGGGCGGAAGGAGGTGGCAGAGACACCGTTGACAATGCCATAATATTCCGCCCAGCACACAGCCTTATCATACCAAGCCCCGGGAACCACGTCGGTAAAGCCGGGCCGGTATCCCTCCGGCATCAAAGAGGCTATCTGATCCCCCGCCATATTGTAGAGCACCTGCACCATCATGGCTCGGGTGGTGATGCCCTGGGGGTTAAAGGTGGTGGCAGAGGTGCCGTTCATAATACCGTTGTTCCATACCCAGTCAACACTTTCATGTGCCCAATTCTCTTGATCCGGTGCATCGGTGAAAAATTCGCTGCCGCAAAGCGGAGCTTCCTTTGTCTCACCACAGCGGCTGCAAGTATATTGTGCTGCACTGTGGATGTCACCATTTTCATGACTCACCTGCCACGGATGTCCAAGGGCGGGAATCACTTTGTTAAGCTTTGCTTTGCAGACATAACAGGTACCCCGTTCAAAACCAATTTCAGTGCAGGTAGGCTCTGCCGTTTCCAGATTACGCCCATAGCTGTGGGTCAGATGTCCGCGATAGCTGATAAAACCAAGATCCTGTATAGAATAGCCACCCTGTTTTAAAAGACCGTCCGCGATCGCCAACAAATCGCTGACACCCAAAGTTGCTTCCATCCTTGCCTGCTGCTTCCGCTCCGGATTACCTGTATATCCAAGATCGAACGGTAGGCCTGCGGTTCCGCTAAAATCAGAGTGCTGGAAAATATAGTCACCAATCAGACCAGAGGACATATCAGAACCTTCTCTTAAATAATAACCCTGTACAGAGTTTCGCTCATAGCACCAGTATTCATTGTCCAGCGAAAGGGTATGGATTCGGTGGTATCGCATATCCTCAGAGGATGTTTCTTCGATTACGAAGCTAATCCTGTCCTCGTGGCAGCTAAGTATGAATTTCGTATGGGGAGCCAAATGAATAACGAACTCATACCAATCCATCTTGGGTGTGCCGGTTTTTGCAAGTTCCTTCAGGTAGTTGAATGCACCGATGGTGCGGTCATATTTAGCTGCGGATACAGCTGGGATTGCCGAAAAGAGAAGTATCATGGCAAGAAGCGCGGAAATAATTCTTTTTCTCATAAGGTTCCATTCCCTTCTGCATTATAATTTATTGCGCCGCCATGTGGTTGACGAAGCGCATCAGGACGGTGGCGATTTCGGCGCGGGTTGCCTGACCCTTGGGAGAAAGGGTGGTGGCAGTGGTGCCGGTGATCAGGCCGGTGTCCACGGCCCATGCCATGGCATCCCCGGCAAACTCGGAGACTTGGGCAGTATCCGCAAAGCCTGCCAGAGCATCCTCTGCACCTTCCATTGTGCCGAAGTGGCTGGCATAGCGGTGGAGGATGGTCACCATCTGTTCTCTGGTGATGGGATCGTTGGGGGAGAAACGGTTACTGCCGGTGCCCATGACGATACCATTTGCCGCAGCCCAGTTCACCGCATCGGCGTACCATGCGCCGTCTGCCACATCCGTAAAGCCGTAAGAGGCAGTTTTGGTACCTGAAAGGTTGTAGAGCACCTGCACCAGCATGGCGCGGGTCATCACCGTATTGGGAGCAAAACGGCCATTGCCGATACCGTTCATCAGACCGGCCTTCTCGCAGAAGTCTACACTCTTGGCAAACCATGCCCCGGTTTCCACATCCGCAAAGGCAGAGGCGCCCGCTTCGATGTATTGGACAAAGCCGGTCTTTCCTTCGCTGACATAGTCAGAATAGTAGCTGCCATCATTTGGGCTGAAATAAGGAAACTCCGTCAGAGGATAGGGCAGCACATCCTCGCCGCGGCCATTGATCATGTGCCAGTAGCCGTCCTTTTTGGCAGCCAAAATGCCTTCCGCCCTACAGGTTTGGATTTCGGAATAAATAAAATCCGTCACGAGCTTGCCGGTGGTGTCCGCAATGGCATAGAGGCCATCTTTCCGGATATACATAATGCGCTGAAGGGTGTAGAATCCGGTCACATCTTGAATGGTATGGCAATACTCGCCATCCAGCGTATAGAACATCAGATCGGTTCCTTTTTGGATGATGAAGCGATCCTCATTTGTATTATAGGCGTTGACGCCGTTGAATTCCATCAGTTTTGTCAGGTTCTTATCGTAAAGTGTGCCGGATTGCGAGCTGTTACTGGAGTCGTTGTCGTCGTTTGCAAGGATGATCCGGCTGTTTTTGTGTTCCAAATGGTCATAGTAATCCGGGAAAAGCTGCTTGCCTGTGCTGTCCAGAATGGTAAAACCATCCGGCAAACTACCCCATGAACGGGAACGGTACAGCTTGTCTGTTATAGGAGAGATGCTCAGGGTGGAAATAAACTCTCCCATGGGGATATCTGCGCCGTTTTCAGAAATATAGTGCCAGCCATCGGCTTTTTGGGCGGTATAATAGATGCCCAATTCCCCATAATTACTGGGTTCCAGAGAGGTATAAATGCAGGGCAGGATCTCATTGCCCCGGCCATCCACCATGCCCCAAAGACCATTTTTCTCCACCATCATACGATCGCAACCCAGAATAGCAGTATAATTCATGATCTCTGAATACGCGCTCAGATCCTTAACTCGGTTTCCCTTCAGATCGATCAAGGAATAAGCGCCGTTCTTCTTTGACAGAAGGGTGTTTGCATCGGTGAATTCCAGATGATCATATTCCCGTGGGAGGATTTCTCCTCCGGCTACATAACGCAGACCCCATTTTCCGTCCCGCTGGTAGGGAATCCTGCCATTGTAAACACTGCCGATATTGTCTTCCAGAACCAGATGCCCTGCTGCATCCACCAAAAGGGCCTTCTGGTTGCTGTTGTCCACCTCTCCATTGCTGTTATAGCTATAAACCGGTCCGACAACATAACACCATTTTCCGGTTGCCCAATCCAGAATCGGCAGCATCTGGCTGGAGGCATATTTTTCCGGACAAAGAAGCTTGCCGTTGATGGTGTAGGGCTGCCAGCCAAATTTGGTCAGCACAGAAGCCACACCGCCATCGGGGGAAAGCTCAATGGCGCTCATGGTGGGGTCGGTGCTTTGCCAGTAGAGGTTGCCGTAGCAGTCCGCAATGCCCACGCAGCCGGTGGTGAGATTCGTAAAGGCAGCATATTGCCCCCGCATGGTCATGACAGAGGTATAGAATTTCGGTTCCGTCAGTATGTTCAGGGTATCAATGCTTTTCTGATTTCCGGCTTCCGCAATGGCGGCAAAGTCTGCCGTGATTTCTTCACCTGCAAATGCCGTGGTGGAAAGGCTCAGCATCAGTGCCGCCGCCAAAAGCAGGGATAAAAGGCGTTTATATGTACTCATTCTTCATTTTCTCCTTCCGTAACGATTAAGGTCAGTAGGTAACTTTCAGGATATCCCGAATCCGAAGGTGCGACCCAGACTGGATAGGAACCCGGCGCACCGGCGATCACGGTCACGGTTTGCAAACCATTGGCATAGGAACCGATTGCATGATTCAGTCCTGTGTAATCATTGACTCCTGCAATGTACGGCCTGTCGGCAGCAAAGCTGTAGCTCCAGGTTGCGCCACAGGTCAGATGGATCTCTCCCAAATAGGTTGGATTTGGTGCTTCCGTGGGAAGGGTGCCAATGGGCTCCGGTTCTTCGGGATATTCCTCCGGTGTTGGAGGTTCCGGATCGGGTTCCGGTGCAGGAGTGGGTTCTTTCGGGGG